>NZ_JBMPPF010000022.1:0-81359 GCF_049339385.1 Undibacterium sp. SXout7W
GGGAAATTTGAATCCAAACCTGGCTCCCCTTGGTGTATTGCCAAATCAAGTAAATCAAAAGCGGGCCTATCATCGCGATGTTTTGGAAACAATGAAAGGTGCATGGGGTGATGGTGTTTTACCAGTTACCTTATTTGAGCGTGCTGCAATTGACCTGGCTAAAGATCGTGCGGTGTGGCTCACAGATAAGGGGGAAAGCCGCAATGTGGCAGCCAGGGAAATGAAAACGGCTTGTGAGCACATTTTTAGCCGCATGGGTCTGTAAGGAAAAATCATGTCAAAGAAAAGTTTAGAATTGACCCAGTTTGCTGGAGTTATAAATGGTGCTATGGCGACGCCAAGGGTTCCTGACACTAATATGGACGTAAGTAAAATTTACGCTGTGGTGCAAGTTCGCAAAAAATTCAGCGATTTGGAACAGTTTGCGGAAATTCTTCGTGTGGACGGCATTAAACATCCCCTGCTTGTACATGAAGAAAAAGATGGTCGCTATCGAATCATCGCGGGGGAGCGCCGTTTCAGGGCTGCTTTGCTGATTGGTTTAAAAACTGTTCCAGTAAATATCGAACGTGGACTTGATGAAGCTACGATTCGTAGGCTCCAAGTATCTGAAAACATGACGCATCGTGCTCTCACTGTTCATGAGCAGGCTCTGGGGGTCGTTGAGGACACAACCAAATATGGAGCGGAAGAAGCTGCAAAAATTTGGGGTCGTAGTGCTGCCTGGATCAGTAAACGGATGGCTGTAAAATCGTACAAGACTGTGACATTGAGTATTTTGGAAGAAGAACTGTCTGGAGACTTGGAAATTCTATCTGTACTCAATCAGATTGAGGAACTTGATGCAGAAGAGGCTTCTCGTTACAAAATACACCTGATAGACGGTAAGCCGCTACCCCGTGACGAGATCCGCAACAAGCTGGCGCTGATGAAAAAACAGAAGGAAGAGACAGAAAACTATGCTGCTGAAAAAAATGCAGAGATAGACTCAAACATCGCTGGGAGCCAATTACATCCAGACGCTGGCGATGAAGAGGAAGTTCCTGAGACAGTGCCAGATGTTGAAAGCAATAATTTTGAAGCATCTGGCGGTTCTAAAACAATGGAAAAGCCAGGGACGCAGCGGGCGGCAGATAAAAAACCCCCTGGGAGACTTGGTGTGCCGGCCACATCACCAGGCAAGCAAGAATCCAAACCAGCCAAGGCACCAAAGCGCGATTTAGAAGAAGAAAGACGCCAGGCAGAACAGGAATTGCTTACACTCAGGAAAGAGGCTGTTGAATGGGGTGATGGCAATGGGGGACTGGTGAAAGAAATGCAAGAAAAATTTCGCGCACTTGACTCCAAACCCGATGATGCTGAGTTCGTTTTATGGTCTTGTTTTTTGGATTCAGTGTTACCTATGCTTTTTGCCCTGGGACCGGAGAGATCAAAAGCATACATCGCTCGGCTGCAATCGGACTCAAAAAAGAAAGGTATCGAGAAATTGTATGAAGAACTCCATCCAACTCAGGAGTTAGGTGGAGGCATACGCAGCAAGATTGAGGTGCCAATTATGCCTACCGGCTGGAAATTCTAAGTAGAAATCAGGTGCGGCAGCTATGCTGTCGCCCTTCCCTTCCTCTCTTTTTTTGTATTTCTTTCCCTATGAGTGTTATTCGTTTAAATACCGATGACCTGGACTTGCTTCTGTCCTCAACGAATCTAGGTGACGGAGCCAGAGCTATTGCTCGCGAAGTTTTCGTTCTTGGCCATACTCATACGGAGGTGGCCAAGAGAAATAAAGTCGCCAGGCAGCGCGTAACAGCGATCGTGGCGACGATAAGGCGTACTCAAGAGCATTATGCTGTCAGCTCTTCAGATAATATTGCTACCGTTCAATTAACTTTGCCTCTGGCGTTGGCGACAGAGCTGCAGAAACTCTGTGACGACATGGCGTGCTGTGGAAGTCATGAGAGGCGGCGTGCTACCTTCAATAAGATAACAAGATCTGTCGTGGCCGCCAGGCTGACTTATATCCATGAGGAAAAGAAAAACGCCCCGTGAGCAGACGAGGCGTTTGTGGTGATTTTCAAGACTTTAGGAGTTTTTCAAATCACAAGCTGGAATTTTATCACAGATCCTTTTATATTTTCAATTTAGTATATTCAAATTGGACGATGTTTTTATAGCGGTAAAAGCACATAATATGTGCAGTCTCTTAATAGGCCAGCCTGCACCCAAGCCCCGACATAAAGGTTTTAACTATGGCATCCGACAAAAATAAGAAATCGCCTACCAAGGTAAAGAAAATACCAACATCTGCGTTTGAAAATTTTCAACTCGATTTATTCCAAAAATTTTTGTGCAATACAGATGATGAACGTTCAAATCTCGGTAATACGATTGATCTGTGGGATAGTATCCCCAAATATTCTATGTCTCGCCAAGCCCAAAATAAGCTGCGGTCCAGCGATGGGCGGCTAAAGTTGCTGAAACTCAACTGTAAATTCGGTGGCAGAGGTTACCAGGTTGTAATCCAACCGGCACGAATTGAAGTCAAGGATAAAGAGACGGACACGATCAGTGAAATTGACTTCTATCCGTCATCGAATGAGGAATTGATTGAGGATGCATTGCGTAAAATCGCTTCAGAGCAAGATCAAGGTTTTTTTGACAAATTCAGCTATCGTTCAGGTGCAGTTTTCACGCTCTACATGCTCCGCGAAGAACTAGCAAAGCGCAAGCATACAAGGTCATTTCAAGAAATTATTCTTTCCTTGGAAATTCTTTCAAAGGCAAATATTGAAATTAACTGTGATGGTGATGGCGATGGCGTCGGGTTCAGTTCAATTCTGCCTGCACTTGCAGGCGTGACGCGAAAAGATTTGGAGGCAAATGCGGAGGCAAAATGGATTGCTCAGTTTCATCCTCTGGTAACCAGAAGCATTGACGAGCTGAGATATAAGCAATACAACTATGATCAAATGATGAGTCATTCTTCACAGCTCGCGAGATGGCTTCATAAACAGCTGTCCACCAAATTTACTTATGCTGCGCATGGTAGGACGTTTGATATGCTGTATTCAACAATTGATCGTGACAGCGCGCTTTTAAACGGATACAAACATGCCAGGCAGGGCATCCAAGCATTGGATGATGCTTTTTCAGAGTTGGAAAAGAACAAAGTATTGATGTTCTATACAAAGGATGTGAGGCGTGGGAGCAGAAACAAAATTGAGGATGTTTCCTACACATTAACGCCGAGCCCAGAATTTGTCGCTGCAATTCGGGCGTCTAATAAGCGACTCAGTGATGGGCGTAAACTAAGTGGTGAAATGTCAGTGCTTCAAATAGTCTGATCGGTAGGTATAGGTTACGGGTTGTGATGACCAATTGTCCGGTAGGTATAGGTTACAGGTCCTTCGTTACCTATCGCACTGAATGTGTCGCCTGTGGCAAAGAAATCCCGTTTATCATCAATTTTCATATGTAGGTATAGGTTACACATAAAATAAAAGCGGTAGGTATAGGTTTCGGGTTGTTTTGTTCTACGGTAGGTATAGATGACGGGTATTGGTAGGTATAAGTTACAGTTCATTTTGAACCAGTAGGTATAGGTTACGGGTTCCAATTGAAGCAGTAGGTATAGGTTACGGGTAATTTGAGAACCGGTAGGAATAGGTTACAGGTGTCCATTTCATAGGTAGGAATAGGTTACAGGTGTTCATAAAATTTTTAAAAACAGTGATTTCGTGGTTTATTTGATAACTTTTGTGCATTGTTTTTTACCCGTTTTCGGTAGGTTTTACTTACAGCAAATTTTTTTATGTAGTTGATTTTATTGAAAAAAAATTGATTTTTAACAACCTTAGCCTTTTTAGCCTTTTTTTTAGCCTTTTAATAGCCTTAAAAGCGCCGACTCTTGGGGCAAGCCCCACCGTCTCCTCCGGCCGCAAGCGGCCTCCGCCCGCGCTACGCGCTCCCACCCGGCATCCCCAGGGCTTCGCCCTTTAAATAGACCCCAAAGGGGTATTACGCTCGCAAGCGAGCTTGTTGACCCCCTGGGCACAACCAGCAACATACAAATAATTACCGTGAGTATCATCATTCCCATAACTACTAGGGAAAAGAGATTTATGCCCGGTTGCATCCACAAGTATTCACGCTATATACTGATTGCATGTACAGTATTATTGCGCGCCCATTTGAAATAATTCTCTTCAATGCCGGAATTTCGGCTGGCTTTCCCTCGCCTGCAGCTGACTATGCTCAAAAACGAATTGATCTAACCCAGAAGTTAATACTCAATACCGAAGCAACTTACCTGTTTAGAGTGGCCGGTGATTCTATGGAAGGTATTGGTATCTATGATGGGGACACCATCATTGTTGACAGGGCAATAGTCCCGGCTAGCAACAATATCGTCCTGGCTATCGTAGATGAAGAATTCACCGTGAAGCGATTTTTCAAACGTGGCCAGGTCGTTCGCCTCCTGCCAGAAAATCCCAAATACAAACCAATGGAGTTAAGGGAAGGTCAAGAGCTACGCATCTGGGGCGTTGTTACTTACAACCTGCGCAAGCTGTATTAATCATGCGGTACGTGGCTTTAATCGACTGTAATAATTTCTATGTTAGTTGCCAGGTTGTTTTCAATCCACGACTTGCCGGAAAAGCGGTCGTGGTCCTGTCAAACAACGATTCCTGTGTGATTAGCAGATCCAGCCAGGCGAAAGCTTTGGGAGTCAAGATGGGCGTGCCACTGTACCAGATCAGAGAACTTGTGAAGCAGCATGACATACAAGTTTTGTCGTCAAATTATCCGTTATATGCGGATATGTCCAACCGGGTCATGTCCATTCTTGGTAGGTATTCACCTATCCAGGAAATCTACAGCATTGACGAGTGTTTCGTTGATCTAACCGGCATGTCTGACATTAAAATGACTGCAGAGGCCATGAGAAGCCGCGTACAGCTCGAAACGGGAATCCCTGTGTGTGTTGGGGTCGGGCCCACAAAAACGCTCTCAAAACTCGCCAATTTCGTCGCAAAACGGCATCCGAGGTCCAATGGGGTGTTCAACATCAGCGATTTGACTCAAAAGCAACAAGACAGTGTTTTTTCAAACATCCTTATTGAAGAAGTATGGGGTATTGGCCGCAAACTTAATGCTTCCCTGGTGACACAGGGTATCTCCACCGTGGCCGAGCTGCGTGATGCCAATATTGCCGGCATTCGGACGAGGTACGGCCTTGTCCTGGAAAGGATTGTACGTGAGCTCAGAGGTGAGGACTGTATCGAGATCGAGGAGGTAGCACCGGCTAAGCAGCAAATAATTACCAGTCGTAGCTTTGGCCAGGTAATTGAATCCGTCGAAGATATCCAAGATGCACTGGCCCATTTTGTAAGCAATGCCGCATTCAAGCTGCGCCAGCAAGAATCTGTGGCCAGCGTTTTGCAGGTTTTTATCATGACTGACCGGTTTAGAGATGACAGGCCGCAGTATTGCCCTAGCATTACCATTCCTTTGATTTCGCCCTCGGCCAGCTCGACCGAATTACAGCAGTGGGCAGTACGAGGCCTGCAGGACATTTTCAGGGAGGGATTTCAGTACAAAAGGGCTGGTGTCATTCTGTCCGGCATCTTGCCGGCAGCTTTCTATCAGGGCGATTTGTTCGTCAATAAGGAGCATGCAAAACCTGGCTTGATGCGCGTTATGGACGACATTAATGCCAGGTACGGAAGAGGTACGCTCAAACTATCGCAAGATGGCTGCAGGATGGCTTGGGCTATGCGTCAGGAAAACAAATCACCGGCGTATACAACTGACTGGGATCAACTGCCCGTATGCAGGTAGCGATTTCAAATTTGTTTTTGCATAGCCAGAGACCCTGGTTGTGCTCTTTCTTTTGCTGCGATCAGATCCAGTACGTCTTGCTCGGAATACAGCATGACAGTTTCTATCGAAGCGTGACCAAGATGAGCGGCGACAGAGCGTTGATCCTGTCCTACTAATAAGCTTGCTTTGGCGAATGTATGCCGTAACCAATGAGGTGACGCCTGGCGCAATTGTGCTCCTCTGTCATCCTTCTTGGCATCGAGCTGATCAGCTGCTGCTTTAAGCCGGGCTTTTACAATCTCATAAATCCCTTGCCTGGTCCGTACTGGAGTCCATGCCTGGAAAAACTGTCTGTCCTTGGTATATTTGACCTTGATACCATTGATTAGGACAGGCATGGTACGCGGCGATAAGATTAATAATGCCGTTTCCTCAGGCCCTGGAACTGTTGGCAGGCCAAACGCCCTGCGGTACAGTCGGAGTGCATCGAAGACTGGCACTGGAACTGGAATTGTTCTGGCTTTGCTGCCCTTGGCAGTTTCTGCTAGAACATCAAACACCCAATAGGTTTTTTCGGTACCAGGAACTGATAAGAGGCGGAATGCTGACATCCTGGCCAGGACCAGCTCGCTCGCGCGCAGGCCAAGCCCGCGCAAAGCGGAGAATACAAAACGATCGCGACGGGCCAGCATTCGCTGACAGACCGTTTGTGCCATCTCATCATCAATGTTCTGAAGCACAAGATCATACAGATCCAGGCTAATTGCCCGATGAACGTTAGCAGGGTTCCCACGGTCGGCGCCGTCAAGGCATTCAGGGATAAAACGTATATAGCCCTGGCGGTGCCAGGATTTAAATAAAGAGTGCAAAACTCGCTGGATATCAGCCTGGCTGCTGTTTGACGGTTGTACACGAAACGGTGTCCAACCAGGATGGTGCTGGCGACTACCCTTTGTAGCGATGCAGTCTTTTGGCACTTTTTGTAGAAATTGCAAAAAAATGATCGCTTCTTGGCTAGACCAGCGAGATAGCGTGATTTTTGACACGTTTTCACAGTACCAGCGAATTTTTGCCATGTGATATCCGTATGTCGCATCTGTTTGGCTGGCTTTTCCCTTGCGCTTGATACTTAAGCCAGTGAGCCATAGTTCAGCTGCTTCCCAGTCGTCAGCCACGTTCCCCAGGTTGTGCCCAGCCTGCGGCCGTGCAATCAATCCTTCTGGCAGAATCTGCAGGGCGGTCATTCTGTTTCCCCATCCAGCAGTTGGTCAGGTATGGCGGCACCGCGCGCGTAGGCTGCGCGCCGGTAGTATTCAAACAATTCTAGGCGTTTGCGGTGTGCAATTACAGTGGTTTCATACTTCAATTTCCATTGGCGAGTATCGGCCCTGGCCAGCTCAATGCTGTCCAGGGCGTGCTGGCGCAGTCCGTCGATGCTGTCAGTGAGTTTGCGGTTGGCATCGGCCAGCTGGGCCAACTGATCAAACCAGGCTTGCTGCTGTAGCTGGTGTTGTTCTTTGATTATGGTGGCCGCCTGCAGCTTGCCCTGCAAGCTAGCCACCTGATCTGCCAGATTCCGGCACCTTTGTTCGCTATCAGCCAGTTCCCCGGTTAAAAAATTGACGATCTGGCTTGCGTGGACGACCTGGGCACCGTTTTCTAAGGTAGGTAAGTACTTGCCTATGCCTTTCACCACGGCACTCTCCAGCAGGTGCGCCAGCTCGCTGGCTTTAACATCATTAACTTGGCCAGCTGCCACCTGCATAGATTGAATCTTGGTCTGTAACCGGCGTCGGGCGTCTGCAAAAGTCTGCATCGACGGCGAGCGGTCCGGGCACAAACGCAAGAATAGCTGACGGCATGCAGCGATCGACGGGAGGATGCTAGTAACGTGATGCAGTGTAGCCAGAAAGGCGTCCACCAGGTTGCGCTGGCTGCGACCGCCACCATGGCGGTCAATCAAATCAGGCAGCGCGTCGGTCATTGCCGTGAGTTGTTCGGGGGTAGGTGTCCAGCTGGGCATATTGATCCTTTGTGTTCAGCGAGAAGGCATGATTACGGATTCCATGGTTCTTTTACGCTTGCGCCGGGGCATGCCGCGCGCGCAGCGGGCACACCAGCTGTTTTTGTTGAGTAGGTTATCCGGTGATGTTTGCCAGTCGCCATGGATAGGACACTCAATCGTGATCCGGTTTCTGGCAGAGATATACGGTGACTTGATCTTGCCGCCCTTCTCCTGAACGTAGCGCTGCAGCCGCTCAATCACGGGTGGCTTGCGTGCATCATTGCTGCAAAGGCGGCACCAGCTGCCAGAGGCGATGTGGCGCGGTTGTGCTTCAAACGGGCCATGTACCGGGCAATCAAATTTAAGGGGTGTATTGCAGTGAATATAAACTGTCGCCGTACAGCTGCCGCCATGTTCGGCGGCCAAGGCTTGCATGAGTTTCAGACGTGCTGCTCTGACTGGTGGAGGGAGGTATTCACGCATAGGCTGTTGGGGAAAAGAAAATTTTGCACTGCATTTACTTTATTTATATTTCTTGTCGATGACTTGCCCGCGGGGCAAAGACTGGAAACATCTTTCCATGGTCTTAAAGTAGGTCCAGTAACGGGAATTACCGTTCTCGGTTCCCACTTCTACCTCAACTACGCCGTCGGGACGATTAATGACTTTGGGTGTGCCGCCAGATTCCTGGACCATACGCATCCTGTCTGCCGGAGAGCTACTTTCGATGCAATTGGTATGGTTCAGGTCTTGCGAATACCATTTTCTTAAAAATTGTGGATCATCGCTGCAGCGTATCCAATTTTTTTTGGAACCGATAGCATCCTGCGGCCCCCAGCACAAACCGGATTGATGTGCATGGGTCATGAGCTCGTCGTTGAGAACATCAATTGCATTGCTCAATGCCTCATGTGTCTTCATATCAGGCGGGATTGTCGGCGGTCTAGCAACGCTTTTTGTTGAATGTTTTTCTGAACAAGCAACCGTAGCGCACAAGGATAAAGCTGCCAGGATGTAGGTTGGCAATTTCATTTATTCAATTAGTCCAGTAGTGATAGTTGACGGTCTTCGTATTGAGGTGTGTCATCTGGAGTGTTTTTCAGGGGTGGCGAGACACGCCTCATCTTGGCCATAAGAGGTACTTGTAATCCGGCTACATCGAGGCCTAGCCCGTATACGTCGCCTTCCAGCATGTGAGGTAATGGACGCCAGAGAGGTGAAAATTTCCGTGTCGTGGCCAGCTGCAGGAGGTCAGCGGCTGGCATGCCTTTCTTCGTATCATTGATAAATTGCCTTGCTTCCAGTGGTACCAGCTCTGGCGGGAATGTCGCTGGGAGACCAAAGTGTTCAAGCACCAAGTTGTCTACGTCTATTTTTGCGTACTTAGCCACGGGAAGATCCTTTCAGATACAGCTTTTGTTTTCATAAGCATTTGTTCAGCGGACCAGCTTCAAAAAAATATGTTTGCGTTGCGCGATGACTTCTTGAATTTCAACACCCAATTGAAATTGGGACTGTAGAGATAGCACATATGGCGATTTTGATTTTGACATTGCTGCTGCCAAAGTTACAGGGTTAAGTAACTGCACCTCATCGACACCGAAGCGACCGCGAGGAATCTCACCTGGTTCTAGTGGTAACAAATGCTGGT
Source organism: Undibacterium sp. SXout7W (assembly GCF_049339385.1). NCBI lineage: Bacteria > Pseudomonadati > Pseudomonadota > Betaproteobacteria > Burkholderiales > Oxalobacteraceae > Undibacterium > Undibacterium sp. SXout7W. The sequence continues at coordinate 9,477 of NZ_JBMPPF010000022.1, forward strand.
CGCATGGAGCGCTCATACTTATCACAGTGTCCTTCTTGCTAATGATGCGTCCAGAAAGAACGCGCTCCATTATGTAACTCTTCCCACTGCCAGATGGACCTACTAATACGACAATGTATCCCACCGCAAGTGCTGTGCGTACACCAAGAACAATCAGAAAGCGGCGAATTAGCTGCCAAAAAGATAGCCAGTTCGCGAATGGACTTTTGACCTGGAAAGAGATTGGCGCAATACGGGTATCTAGTTGAAGGGCGCGCTTTTGGTAGTCTCTCGATGCTCTTTCGTAATCCGCAATCGAAGTTCCAGGTAATCCTGCTACCTGTTGAATGAAACTGATTGTTGTCCGCGCCCACTGTTCCGTTTCAGGGTCTGCGGTCAATTCTTCGAGAATTCTTTCTGCCTGCGTAAGACGGTGCATGTTGAGATAGATGCCGGCGTCGATAACTGCCTGTTCCGCCTTGGTCATGTCCTCATAGGAACCATCGGGCAAATACTCATGCATATCACTGAGTATTATTCGGATTGGCCTGGCGACAAGGAGTTCATCACCCAGAATAGAATCTCTCGCATTTTTCGTGACCATCATGTTCCTTTCAAATTAAACTTGGAGCTTGCTGTTTTTTTGGCCTTAAGCGGCAGGCAAATTATCCTGGCTAAAAAGTTGGTTAATGTTTTTATTGAGTGGCCATCCAGCTATCAAAACACTGGTTCAAGCGGTAATTTTGAAATGAAGCTGCGTTGAACATGGTTTGCATCTGTCTAAGTATGATTGCGACCAGCTGGCGCGCGGGGCCTATCGTGTTTGGCTTACCTTCACTATGCAGTTTATCTTCCAAATCGCACAAACGCTCATTGAGCCGATAAAAGTAACGCCCTGCTAGAGAAAAGTTTGCATTATCGGCGAGATAATCCCCTTTTCTGTGATTATATTCACTGTGCGACCGGACAAAATTAGATCTGGATTCGGCATCAATACACTCTGTCGCAAGTTCAGTAATAACTGAAAGATATATTCGATGCTGGTCGAAGAGTTCACCTAAAATTTCAATTAGGCAATGCTCAAACGCAATTAAGGACTGGCCAGACAACCGCCCATTCAATGGGGTAAGATCTACGTGCATAAACTTTGGTGTCAACTCTTCGATAGTGACTTTGGGTTCGCGTTTCATAAAATCTCCTTAGGCTTGTTCTGATTTTCGAGCTGCAAGTTTCTTATCCATTTCTCTTATGTCAAGGTTAGCGAGACTATGTATGAAGTCACTTGGTAACGCTAAAGCCAAGAGTGTAAATTTGGCTTGACGTATGGTGTAGGCACAAAGCCCTTCGCTAAGTATCAATAATCCGGTGGCCAAGACCAATGCGACACCTTGAAATATTTGCGAGTCAAAAACAGCAAAATGACTAGATATTGCGGCGCCGCCTATTACCAATATAATTGCTAAGCAGGCTCTAACGCGCAATTGATTAAGTGAGCGACGTACATGAAGAAAACTCAAAATGGCTTTTCCTTGGAGTTCCGTGAGGCTTTCAAGTGTTGGTACTTCTGCTTCATTCGTGCTCATTGTGTATCCCTTGTTCTTGAATCTTTGAGGCGTTGATGATGTGCTTTTCTTGAGTTTCGCGCGCGAAACAAAGTATCTGTCGATGAAGCATATTCAAAACTTCTTATGACATTGGCCGCATTGCATTCATTATGCTGGCGGAAATATATAAGCAATCTTTTACGAAGTTTTGGGTCTATGAGATTCCAAGAAACGGATGCGCCTTGTTCCGCATCAGCACCAATACCATTTGCAAGCAACGAGCTAACCCGCGCTGGGAACGGCAACTTACCCCAATGTTCACTACCTTCTTCGTCATCCAGCTCATCTTGAGTCTTCGTGCAATTAAGTATTTGCACTTTGAAGATGCGCACGCCTTGTTTATTGATGTACCAGATTGGTGAATAAAAATCTTCGTTCAATGCCTGATGTATCAACTTGCGTTCATCGGATGAAAAGTCTTCCCAGGCCATATGCAAAAGAATGGAATCACTTTTCTCGATGCGGGCAAGAAACAAATTACGCTTGCTTGGACGGGCACTATTCCATTCATTTTTCGCTTCACTCTGTGTATAGGTCTTGATATCATTCACAGGGCTATACTCCGTCATGAACATTTGCCATCCACATCAAGGCACCATTTCTCTCTGAACCAGCCATCGTTGTCCAGGACGGCCCTTCTTCATTGACTGCAATACAACCAGGCTGCCAATGTTCTGGATTGCGCAAAGTATTCACCCATCCTTGCACATTACCTTGGAATAAAACTATGACGCCTGCACGCCCTGTATACCCATTCTGTTCGCGCCAGATTCGTGCAAGCATGTACTCGTTCATATCTTTTCCCTAGATGAGTGAGTCTCAGAGGCAGATTGTTTTAACCACCTGAGCTGGCGGCCGATGGACAAGCCGGCCATCGGAACAACGGTCTTAATATTATGTTGCGCAAGTTGTGGCAGCAGGAACTCTCGATACCGCTGGCCAGCGAAGAAGATTACTTGCTCCATTTGAGAAACTGTATTCAGCAATTGAAGACTTGTCCTCTCACCCCACTCTCTTCGTTCCGAAATAACCATTCGGCTAAGGGTGTGGTTATATGGTTCAATTATTTGCTCAGGTTTGAGTAGGCCATGGGCAGCAGACAAAATAAACCATTTACAACCTGTTGCCTCAACCACCTTGCGTGCTTTTATGAACCAGTCGGATATGTACAGGTCCTTGGCTGCACTTTTGTGTTCCCTTTTCTTGCTAACACATGAAACAAGATAGATAGGTGCCATTGCATCAAATTCCAAGTTCATATCCGTCGGCAGAAAGTTTGCGTGTACTCAGAGTATAACATTTAACATACACATATCATACACTCAGCGTTTAAAATTTCGCGCGCGAAATACTTTTCTGATAGGGAAAAATAATTATTCGCGTTTAATCAATTTCACCAATTTTTCACGTTCTTGTTCACGATCCACATTTTCTGGAAAAATCACAAGACCCACATCTTTCATCGTTTCCCGCGAAAGGTTCGTATAATCCCAGCGCGAAATCTTTCCATTGACGATAGATTCACGAATGTGTGTTTTCAATTCGATAGGAGCGTTTGGCCAGGCTTCTATAAGCGACCGATAATTTGACCCTGAAATTTCCCTTGTTTGATTTAGCCCGGCGGCTACACCTGCAGTAATCATCATTACAATGGCAATCGAAAAATTATCAAAAAACCACTTAAAAAACCTTTTCATCATTTTGCGTCCTTAAAATGAGCGGTGTAAGTATTGGCCTCATACCAGAGCATTCCGCCGCAACGCATGACATACAATCCATTGTCCTTTCCAAAGACCTCCATTCCACCACTGGGACAATATGCCTTACTAAAATCACTTATTTGATGAATATTACCCACGCCATCGTCATTGAAATTCCCTACGTCTTTCCTGACTAACCAGCCGGGGTATGACGATCCGTTGACTAGATAGATTCGTTCAATGGTCATTAGAAAGCCAAAACAAACAAGCATGATGTAGATTATTGCCACAGTAGTTGCTCCACGTCTTACTGCAACATTTTCTGATTTCATTGATCGTGCTGCCCAGGTGCCGCTGGCAAGAAAGCACGCCACCAGCATAAAACTGCCAAACATCACCCAGGATCTGGAGAGAATCCCAAGTCCCACTCCCATGGCACACCACAATCCAAATAATGTTTGATCCAACCATTTATTCATAATCCGTTCCCCTGTTAAATTTTTAAAGTTTCCTGTATTTTTAAATGAATGATTTCCTTTCTCTTCAATTATTTGGTTGCCTCCAACTGAGCTTTTTCTTTGCGTATGCGCTGGAGCGCTGACTTGAAACTTGTCATCTTCATCGTGAAACCTTTTTCATGAAGTGTCGATAGCACCACCTCACGTTTAACGCCGGATTTGAGTGCTGCTTCAACATCATCAAAAATGTCACGAAGGCGGTCAGTTTCTGAGCGCAATGCGTCATTTTGCTTCAGCTCACGCAAAGCCTGGCTTATATCTGTGGTTCTGGTATTTTTTATCATCATTTTTATATTTCACTGCCTGAATTATTGGTACTGCTCGAGCTACTTCCACCACAATCCCCACTACTGGATGAGTCATAACGACTGTAGGAGACATTACTGGGTGCATCGTCTGTTCTAAATGATGGCGAAGGTGTATCCCTGTCCTGATCTCTTGAAGAATTATCTTCCTGGCGATTCTGGTTTGAATGCTCTCTATCATTGCTCCACAATGACCACGGGCTAATGGGACTCAACGGGTTCAATGGATTAAGTAGGTAGTCAGTCATGCTTGGGGACGTTTCTCCCGTTGCCGATGGCTTAGCCGTCTGTCTGAGTGTGTTATAGGTGCTCCTGGTTGTTTGGTTTCCTTCCTGAGTTTGCGCCTCGGCTTCATTCATATTCAACCTGACGACAACTTTTACAGGGGTGCCAATCTCGTCTCTCATGCAAGCATTGATAACATTGATTAGTTTGCCTAAATTAATCCGTTGTTCATCGCTAAGAGGCTGACCTGCATGCACTTGTTCCAGCATCTTCAGAACCTCGTCCTGCGCCTGCTTCAATTTTTCTATTGTGCTTGTGGCGTAACGCTTTGAGCCATCCCCTCTTTCGGGTTTGGAATTGCTCCAGTAGGCTAAAAGCACATCGACACGCTCTATTGTGTCAAGGATTTGTTTTAATTCTACCTTCACACGTCGTTTTGCCGACTTAATAGTTAAATTTCGGTGCACAAGGTAAATGGCAATACCACTGATAAAGAAGGCCAGGCATAGGGTGCCAGAGTGATCCACTGCCCACTCCCAGCTTTGTGCAAAAATACCTGGCTTATAATCAATCTTCGGTGTTTCTTCCGGTGCTTCTATACCAGCCATTGATGCCAACAATTTCATGCCAGGTATCAACATACAAGTCATGAATATGGTCGTCCCGAGGGCGCGGGTTGCACTGTCTTTCCCCATAAGCATAATGAGGGAGGCCAATAAAACGCCAACCATGGCGATCGCTGTCAAAAATGGGCTTTGTATTAATCCTGCAATGTTGGACATAGCGTCGTGTACTCTCAATGCTTGAGCCATGACAGGAAATGATAATGTCAGCAACAACAACATAGCGAATTTACGCATTGAATTCTCCTTTTCCGGTGCTGATCTGTACTGGTTCTACTACAGATTGAGGGATTGTGAGCAAGCCCAACTCTGCCATCTTTTTGTTGAGCGCTTCTCGACGTGAGTAGTCTTCCAGTCGCTTGTTCACATCAAGAGAAGCTTTATCGTTGGCAATATCTGCCAAGGCTGCAGCTTTGGCTTCTTCCCTGTCCACTTTCTTTTCCAGGTCATCAAAGTTGACGCCAGGCGCCTCACCCACATTACCCAGGTAACGTGCTGCCCTGGTCTCGGCCTGGGCGACTTTACTTCTCGCGTCGAGAACACTGGTTTTATGCTCCATTTCCTGCTTTTTCTGACGGAGATCGGATAGACGACCTTTCAGTTGCGACAGCATAGGGGTAAGCCGTTCGACATTGTTGCGATAGTTGCTTTCTGTCTCTTCTGCTTGCACTTGCAGCTGCAGGGCTTCCACCGCAGCTGCACGATCTCCATTTTGAACAGCATTCCTTGCAACACTTTCCCACTTGACGGCATTTTCGCGTGATTTATCGCTCTCCTTTTGCATCAAGCGCAGCTCGGCCCCAACATCGGCAACGCTTTCCTCTGCTGAGCGAATTTGATTCTCAAGCGAGCGTATACTTTCGCGTGCGGTACGGCCAACGCTGCTGGATTTATCTACCAAGTCGTGTAGAAAACCAGAAACCTGTACCCAAATTTTACTTATTAAGCTTGTCATTTTGATTTCCTTGATTGTCCAGTTGATAGAATAGGAATTTAAAAAATATGATGCATCCCTATTGCATCCATTATGCATCCACAACGCATCCGCGTCAAATTTATTTTATTGTTCATTAATTAATTGTTATTTGATTATCGTATGCTTATGTTATAAAAGGAAGCTCCTCACCATAAGTGCAATGAAAATTTACGATTGTAGGAAGTAATGAGATATAAAAATCGAGCTTCAGCGCCTACACAGCTCAAGACAAAGACGGAGTTAAGACAACTGCGCTTGAAGCCAAGTGCAGACCAAGGCGCAGTGGCGAAGTATTGGCAAGGTCATACACACGTTGACCTGTATGATCCAGCCGTAGCCATTCCTATGCGCCCTTATAAACCGGCCAGCGTTAAGCAGTTGACGGCCTTGGCAGAAGGACGGACCTTGATAGGAACGGCATTATGTGGATGTGGCAACCGGTATTACAAATCTTCAGACAGTAACAGTTGCGACGACTGCTTTTATGAAAATACGCGCAAAGAGGAAATTGAAGAACACCAGGCCCTTTTGCTGCAAGGGACGGCCTGGCTTGCTCAGTCTCCCCTCTTTCTCGATACCGAAACAACCGGGCTGGATCATGGTGCCGAGATAATAGAGATTACGTTACTTGACGCCGGGGGACTGGTGCAGGCTGATTACCTGGTACGGCCCAGCGCACCGGTTCCAACGGAAGCAATTGCTGTCCACGGGATTACAGATGCAGACCTGATTCATGCGCCAACATGGCCAGAGATTGCTGCTCAGATTAACAACCTGCTTGTTGGCCGGCTGATCATTGCTCATGGGGCGGATTTTGATGAGCGCATGCTGAAACAAACGAATGCCAGGTACAGTATTGAGCAGCCGGTGTTTGAAATGGCTTGTACTATGATGGCGCTCTCGTATCGTAACGGTAAACGCTGGCCAAAGCTAAGAGAAGCAGCGCTTTTGGTCAATGCCAATATCCCGACGGGACCACAGCATCGTTCGATGAACGATGCTGAAGATTGTAGGCAGATTGTTCTCGCTATATGTAAAGAGATGCAATTCTTATAGGGAAAGAAATATCTAATCAGGATAAATCGTATGTGTGCGGTTATTTATCACAGTAATGGTCAATTTCTTTTTTTCATGGGTACGCATGAGGTCTTGCTTAATTCGCTCGGCTTGCATAAAGCCAAAGGCATATCCATAATTTTTTCCCGTAGCGTCAACTAGCTCAAAACGTGCTACTTGCTTAACCCGAACGCAACGGTGCAAACTTGGGTCTCGGGTTGGCATCGACTTTGGGGGCGGCACGGCAAAAGGTAATACTTCCGACCACAACGTTCCATCAGGGCATTTCAGATCGACAAGTGCCTTTGAAGTATCAACGCAATGGTTAATACCATCGGACCAGGTAGTAGTACCTGGGCAAGTATCCTTGTCGTTTGCGTCTTGCGGTATGGTTGATGCGTTAGCAAAGCAAGTAAACAGTAGTGCTGTGAAAAATAGAGAAAATTTTGTCATCGAAAGTTATAAGTGAAAATTGGATTGGCACACCTGTAATTAATCATTGCGACCTAAAGATCTAACGCTTTGGACGGCATAAGGTTGACAAAATCTGAATACACCGCCACATCCCTAATAAACGTCAACCCGGTTTGATAAGATTAATTTGGTCATGAGATTCCGCCTTCACTTTTTCTTTTCATTTGTTGGAGGTCCAATTTCTACAATTACTTTCATATTTTTTCCTTGGTAAGTTGGCTTCCAGGCAGTGAGGGTTTTGCGCCGAAACCCCTTTGTTCTCCAAAAATTAAAACTTGACGCCATTTTCACCGAAACGACGATCGAAATCATTTGCAGCATCAAGAAACGGTTTTCAACTTCGCTTCAAGACCCGAATCATGTGGATGTTCACTAATATTTTAGCGATTTTTGTTTCTTTTTCTACCCCGGCTTGAATGGTAGTAAGAGCCTCTAAAATCATTTCCTGGGTGTCAACGAAATCTGTTTTGACGCAAATTATTGCGTGCCCCGAACCGGCGGGTTCAGTCGATATTTCTGTTTTTGAAAAGGTGTAACTAAATAACACTGGCACTTGATTTGTACGACACTTCAAAATTTTTGATTGATATTGCTCGCTACCTGCTAAAGCAGACTCATGCGCTGGATTTGTATTAACGGGCAAGTTGCTGTTGTGAAGGGTCTCGCCGACCGCTTTAATTTCACTCAACATATTATGCAAATGTTGAGGACCTTCAACCACTGGTACTACTTGGGCAAAGGCCAAACCGCCCCAAAAAAATGTGCTGACGCAAATAAGTTGAATTGTTTGGTTCATCGTACTTTCCTATCGCTATTAGCTGGCTTTACCTGAATTTGTTTTTGTCGCTTTGATTTGTAAGCTGATAGCTGCAAATAAAAAATTACAGAAACCAGGTTCAATTCCAAGTCAGCCACAATATTTCCCGTCATGATTCGATAACGTGACGTCTGGCCACCATCAGCGTCAGCCAGTGCACTTCACCAGGCTCTGGGACGCGTCGAATTCTCAGTTCGCCGGACACCTCTCCGTTAGGGAAGATTGCAACGTGTCCTGTCCCGGTCAACAGTGAAAGGGCATCTCCAATATCGTGACCTTGAACGCAGCGAAAGTAGGGAAAGTAGTCGGCTGTTTCGATACCGTGCCTATACAAGGTCGCGCAGGCAGTATTGATAATCTGCTCCCGTTTAATAGCTCGATGGATGTTCCTTAAAAAGACGAATAATCCGCACACTATAAACCCTGCGGCAAATGCGATGAGATATCCCAGCATGGTGTATTCCCTATAAAACGTCTGCGAAAAAGAGAAATGAAAATACCTTATTCCATAACCGATGTAGCAGCAGACAAAATTTGAACAATAATAGAATTCTTCAGAGTCGGAACTATTAATTTGGCCGCCTTTAAGCTCTGTGAGCTATAAGGTAGACAGGTTTCCAAAAGACGGCGAATAGTGGAAGCATCAATTGATGAGCTTTTTTCTCTTGCTGCGTCTATCATGGCGTCCGTGATATTAATCTGGTTTGATTCAACAAAATCGGCATGCTCTGGGACACAATGTAGTACATCATCAGTTGGTAGTATTCCAGTTACTAACCAAAATGCGTAATCTGGAAAAAGTTTTGCTAACGCTTCAATCATGTCAGGGGTTGGTCTCTGTGCTCCCGAAGCAAAATTCCTCCACCTCTTAGATTCTATTCCTGTTTTCATTGTTAAACTTGCGTAAAAACCATGCGTGCGTCGAGCTGCAGTCAATACGAAATCAGCCCGTTGAACAATATCATGGCAGTCGGATCGTCTCGCATTGAAAAGTTCAACTTCTAATTTTTTAATATTATTTAGTTCCAATATTATTTCCCCGCGAGCTTACTTAATCATCTAAACATTGTTGGACTAAATTTTTATCATCAATTCCAGTAACGATCCACAAGGTATATTGCGGAAAAATTTGACAACACTCTTCTATCATCTGCATCGTAGGGCGTTGTTTTCCATTTTGGAATTGCCGCCAACTACCAGAGCCCACTGATGTTAACCGAGCTAACTCCCTATACCTGTTTTCAATCGGAAAGTGCTTTTCTATGACCACTTTCATTCTATCTGCCAAGTTATTTTCAGGTGATTGATGAATTTTTTCTGAAATTGCATCACGAATCACAGATTGTTTGAGCGGCGATTTTATACGAGACAATTTTAATTTCTCTCTTGTAGCAGGACTATGGATAGGGCAATTTTTCAGAGTTGAATGTAATTTTTCCTGAATTTGAGTTTAAATATGCAATCTCTTTTTGTCTCAGATTCATGAGTCTTTCCAATTCCTGCAATTCACTGCTTTTTGGTCCTTCTAGATGTACCCTAACATTACTAGTTTGTTCTTGAAGTTTCATGCATTGAACGAAGTAGTCCGCAAAATATTTTCTTTCGTCTAGTTGCACTTCAGGGAAACATTGAGACGTATTTTCGCTCCTGGGGCAAGTGTGACCATATGTTTGATCAGTCAATCCACTTGCAAGCCAAAATGCATATTCAGGAAACAATCTGGAGATGGATTCAATCATTTCCGCTGAAGGTGCTGCATTTTCCCTGGTAAAAAATGATTGCCAGGTTTTCTTAGATATTGCAGTCCTAACTTCCAACCAACGTGACGCACCTCTTATAGGAGCCTCTAAGGAAAGAATCAGCCTCATTCGCTGAGAAGTGGATGAAATCATAAAGTCAAATATTCAAGTTTTTGGGATATTCAAGTTTTCGGGAATTTAATTTGAGATTTCAACCTTCCGCAACGGGGAAAGTTAAAGGGCCCCATCCACGTATGTCTTCCAGTGAAAGCGCATTGCCGGACCTGCTTGTGAAGGTTTTTTTCTCTGGATTCCAATCACCATGCTCAACCGTCCCATCGTGCTTCCACAGTAATACCCCATTTTTGGTCATTGCTCTAACAGGCGTATTGGCTCCAGGAAAAAGTGCCTCTTCAGGTGTAGGCCAAAAAACTTGCGCATTTTCTGGGTCTTCAGGTCTTCTCATCAACCTGAAAAACTCGATTTCAATATTGCTGATCCACATCGTGTTTATTCCTCGCCATCAAATGGCAAGGTTTGGCCAGCCGACAATTCGGCAACCAGATGCGCACGCTTGCGGTTCAAATCGAATGCATATTCAGGATCGCAACGGCCCAGCTCAAAGTCAATTTCTTTGATTCCTTCTTCGATTGCTGCACGGTGTTCTTCGGTAAGGATTGTGCCTGGTCCATTGTCTTGGTCAAAATGAATTGTCATGATTTGCCTTTAACAGCGCCCTGCGCCAACAAGTTTGTCAGCATTCTTTCGCGCGCGAAATAATTAACTGGTAGGGAAGAAAAAATATTACTCTTGAGACATTTTGGAACTAAGATGCATAAGTGCTATAAAAACACCAAAACCAACTGCGAATGATGAAGATCCGTACCCAATCAAGGATGCTGCTGCAATTATTTCTCCAGCCCAATAAACTTTATGCCATGGAAATGATTTAGTTCCCTCGATTTGTGGGTCGTTCATGTTTTTTTGTTGAGGTTTATTTTTGGTCATAATTCACTTGAAATTTTGGCTTCCGGCCAATGCGGGGTGAAAACACCAATTTAACAATCGCAGATACCGCAAATTGAATCCAACTTTTCGAGTGCAGCAGCAAGCACCTGCACATGGCCGCCGCCCCAGGGGTGCTGCGTAGCGCCTCGTTGTATCCAATCAAACGATTTTGGCTGAAAACCTAGAATATATCCAACTTCACCTTTAGGCCCCTGCACTGCAACCGCAAAAGGATTATCAGCATTAGACGCAGAATGTGTCATGGGAAAACCAATCACAATGCCAGTACGTTGGTTAAAACTTTGTGGTGAGGACACCAGTAAGGGATGGACACCTGGCATTTCTTTCCCAACATGGGGGCTGTGATTCACGTAGATAATTTCGCCGCGCTCTGGCACCCACTGAATTCCCTTCTTCACCGTCATTAGAGAGCTTCCTTGCCTACGGGTACAAATGCCATTACTTCACCGCCATGGCGAAGCTGATCAAAGGCTGACAGCATTTCGTCCAAAGTTGGTTTGCGGTCGGTAGTCTCGACGATGATCTTGCCTGGTTGAGCGATTACGCGCACATGGCTGCCATCAACGATGCCGGCAGTCTTGGCCACAAGCTTGCTCAATCGTAAGGCCAAGCCATTGCCCCAGGTGTTAATGGAAGTTTCGATTGCTTGCTGTGTCATTTTGAATCTCCTAAAGAATTGCACGATGTTGATACATCGTATCAACATTAATTTACTGTGTCAACAAGGTTGATACTTTTTAAGCGTGCTAGAGAATTGGCCGGGATTCAGGAAATTTTCATTGAGAATTTCACATCGAAGGTGGCGCTGTCACTGTTTGCATATTCTCTTTTACATTGATGGCTTTCTCCAGTGCCAAAATTGCCCAATCCGGGCAAGTTCTGGCACTCGATTTTTCCGGGTTATTCAGCCAGGATCGAATTGCACGTACTGAGCATGGCCGTTCCGTTTGCTGGCAGATCAACGCGGCCCCCTGTGCCTGCGTCAGATTATGATCATCGAGCAGTTGTTGAAGTTTACGGCGGTTGTTACCGTCAATCATTCTATCTTGCCTTCAATCACTATTACATCTCCTTCTACCGGCATCTCCAGCATAAGGCGCAATTGTCGGTTGGTGTAGGCGGAAAATTGATTGATAAAACCAAATGAGGTGTTTGAGACAGTACCCCGAAAGCCTTGAATCATAATGTAAATGACAAACAAAGGTGATCCGATATGCTGGATGAGTAACACCAGCTCAGCAGCAGTACAAGTCTGGAGGAAGGTGAAACTTTTTTGTAATTCATCTGGCGCCAACCAGGCCGCTGCGCCGACACAACCAAACACCAGAACCGGCAAGGCCGTGACGAAGCCGATGCCGAATTTAATAATCACATAAAGTAAATTCAGCATCTGAGCGAGATATAACCTGGGAGTCTTCCAGGAGCCCGCTACCAGGTCGCGGTACGTGTCCAGTGGTACGGAACCAACTTCAACGTGATTGATAAACACCCGGGCGATGGAACTGGTCATACACATTCCTTTCTTATGATCCTGCACAGGCGGATGCCCACGCGTGTCTGTGATAATAGGCACGTGTGCCTATTTTGTCAAATCAGTTTCAGGTATGTTGCAGGTATAAATGCAGGTATGAATTGATCTATTTTACTTAGCACATATTAAGTAAAGCAAAACACGCCTGTCCACTTGACCGCATCCGACTGGGTTTTTGCACAAAATTGTTCCCAACAGAGGTTAGCCGGTAAGCTGGAAATTTTCGTCAAAAGTAAGGTAAGTATTTGATTTAATGTCGAAATTCACTTAACTCTGAACTTTCTTGCTCAGCCATCCCTGTATCAGCCAGGCTTGCCTTACCCAGCATCATTCGGCGAGTTCCAGATTTACTTCCACTAATGGATCACTTTTACTTCGCCGGACGCCTGCTACGCAATGGCGCGAGCCTGGAGACTGTACAACAGCTTCTCGGACATTCAGACTGAACCATGTTTTGCCGTATTTGTCAGTCAATGCGGAGAAGTTGCGCGAAATGTTTGAGGTGGTGCTATGATGGTACACAATGTGTATTAATTTGGAAATCATGGAAGAACTAAATCAACAGGAATTGTTGCAGTCACTGAAGGCAGCCATTGAAGGTACATGGAATGACGTCGCTGTCAGCACTGGTATTGCTCCGCGCGCGCTCAAAAGCTACCTACTTCCGGTAGATTCAAAGGGGCATAGAGGAATGGATAAATTTGTTCGCGAAGCAGTTGAAAAAGTGCTTTCTGAAGCTAAGTAGAAAACGAAAAAATATGCTTGAGTAGGTACACAATGTGTACTATAATTAAAAAAATAGAGCGACCAATGGGAGTCTAGATGAATAAGCAAAGCGTGCTAAGTGGTATCAACGAACTGTAAAAACGTGGCTATTCCGCAGTTGACGGGGGAGATCACATCATAGTGTCTGACCCAAGGCATCAGTGTGGCACGGGCCTGAACGCTGGCGGGTTGATTGTGACTGGCTACCTGGACATAGCTTTGCACAACGGAAATGCGGTCTCTAAGTTCCTGTATGACCGCACATAATCACTTAAGGCAAAACGAAATGACCCAAAATGATCTACATTTGTGCCGAATAGAAGGCAAGAAGGCCTTCCAGAAGCACGGCGTTACTGGAGTGACAAAGCACTGCTACCCTAATCCTAGCGACCAACGACGTGCTTTCATCGAAGGGCATACTCAGGCCAATTTCGAAGCTGCCGAGCGCGCACAACTGGAAGCGCTTGCTTACCAAAAACTGTCAATGCGGGACAACAAAATTGACCGCGCATGGGCTGCAAAGTTGACGCAAGCCTGAAGGAAAACGAGCATGCTGAATGAGCTACAACCTGATCTGCGCGAACTGCTTGACCTGGTGCGCTCGGCTGAGAATTTTGACGCCACGGTAGCTGCATGCTTGCAAAGCGGAAAGCCCATCGCGGTCGGCGATGACGCTCAGGGTGAACGTCGCCGTAAAGGACTGCGTATCGAGCAATTACGCAGCAAGTGGAACATCTGAGGAAAAATGATGGAAACTTTTACACACACAAAAACGACCGGTAAAAAAATCACGTATGACGTGAAATGTGATCAAAACAGTTATACCGTTTCGTTAAATGGAAAGGTAGTGAAATCGGCGTAAGCCCCGCACCTGGCCGGAAGCCAGTTGGAGAACAACATGATCACTGACATAAAAAAGCAAGCCCACATTAATGCATGTAACACCGGCCACACACCCACGTTCACTGGTTCTCATCAGGAAACGTCAGAAAGCCTTATGGCAAGCGACAAAGAGTTGTCGGGTCATCGTGTGGTGATAGGGAAAACCAAAGACGGTATGAGGGCGTTTGAACGCTTCATCGCAAGAGAGAATGAGTTGCAGTGCAAAAACTCTAGTGCCACCGGATTGTTGGCAAGTTAGCTGAGCCGTATCTGATCGAGGAAATTTATGTTACGTAAAGTGTGGTTAAAAGTTGCCAAAATGACGGGGCCAATAGATCGAATTGACTTGTCTTTGTGTACGCTATTTGTTGTGATATTTGTCTATGCCGCAATTAAGTCTGCTGTCGTTTGGCGAGTGGAGAATACTCCATTCTTGACCACGGAAGACGAACGCCAAGGTGTGGAGTTGTCCAAAGAAATGCTCAAGACAGCAAAGGAACTGGAAAAGAGTACGGAACCAAAGCAGTTGAATATGGCACCGCCGCATTTGGAGCATCCAAATTCAACAACGACAAAGTCAAATCCTGACAACTTGACTTGAGTGAAGCTAATGACCGTCTCTTACAGCTAGGGAAAACAAAAATATGAATAATGTTCAAAAAGATACAACAGCCTCTCAATCTTCAGCCATGAAGGGGTTAAAAAAACATGAAAAAATAGCTCAAATTGGTGTGGCTCTCTTGATCACCTTGCTTGGGATTGGTGGGTTTGGATGGCTTTTTGAGGTAGCAGACGGGCGAGCAAGACGTCAATTCATCGATCAGTATTATGACGACGCCGCTGAGGTTGTATGTATCGGATTTACTGCCTCAGTTTCTGATAATCGTCCAGCGACAAAGTCCATAATGGAGAGCGTCGGAAATGGAATGCTGAAGTACGACCCCAAATTCAAAGGGGTAAAGATTGTGGCACTAGATGACGAACGTTTTACATTTAAGGTCTTTGATCGCGATTTACTGATGCAATCAAGTCAACTTGCAACACCTAAGTTGGTGGATCTACTCGAAAGTCGCAACTTGTCTAGATCTATTTTAGCTAATTACCAGCCAAGCATGGACAAAGAAACTTGTGCTGATTTCATTGCAATTTCGCAACAGAAAGTTTTCAAAAACGATATTAGGCATAATCCGCTACTAGACATGAATAAGCGGCCAGCGTGGGAATAAGAATGCGAGCCAAACGTACTTTGGAATTGAACGCAGATCAATTTTTTGAAGTCTTTCGAGGGCTTGAGCTGCGCGTGGTTGAATGTGAAAAAATGCTTAAGAAATCAAAATCTTCCCAGGCTCAGGATGAGTGGGCAGATCAACTCAACTGTGCCCGTAGAACTCTTGAGACAGTCGAAGAAATACGTACAAAATTTTAGTTCAAGGAAAAATATGCAATCAAAATATGGAGAGGGAATTTCATCGCGAGAAGTGGCAAAACACTTGAACCGACTTGCCTTATTTCTTGACGCTGAAGCGGCGCGGTATCGGGGGTTAGGATTTATTGAAGACAATGAGCAACAAGCAAAAGCGATTGAGAAAGAAGCTGCTGATGTGCGTGATCTTGCCCTTGAACTACACGATATGAAAGAAACAATTGGGAAACCGGTTATTTCGTAAAGGAAAACGCCGTGAATTCACTTACTCCAGAACAAACAGCTTTGCGCGAGGCTATCCGTTCTGCCTTTGATCGTCGGAGGGATGCTGACGTACAGTATCAATGCTTGATGAAGCAATGTACTCAGCATGTCTTTGTCGATATTGACGACTCCGCGCATTGTGCTGTCTGCGGCCATCATGGTGGGTGGTATTGTCCAGATTCGCCAGATCATCGTTGCGAATACGACCTCAACGATATTTGCAATTTTTGTGGCAATCCGGATGAACGTAAATAAAGAAGGAAGCATCGCACTGGCCGATTGCCAGAATTAATTTGCATTTGGAGAAATTATGAAAGGAACGATAGAGATTGACCATTCAGTTCTTGATGATAGTGGTATTACTTTTGAGCAGTTTCAAGAAGCTGTTAGTAATGCGCTGGGCACATTGCACAACCCTGTAACTGGTAAGCCAATCTACTTCAATGGCGTTCAAGTGACAATTATTGTTGATTGCCCTGAAACTGTGCCTGCCTGATTCAGAGGAAAATAATGGCAAAGATTACGATTGATCGCGTGGTGGAAGATGAGACCGATTTTGGTATTGAGTTTTCCCGTGTTTATTTCAGTGTGGAGGGCAATGCCACGGCCGAGGAGATTAACGCCATTCTGGCAGCAGAGATGGATGACCTGACCAACTTGAACTTCGAACTGGTGGCGGGCAGGGGTACGTTTGTGACGATCGACTTTGGACCAAAGGTCGGTGCCACTTTTGAAATTCCGCGTACCTGAAAGGAAATATATGACCCCATCGCTCGAGTTTAAGAAGTTTTTAAGTGCATGCGTTTACAAAGCGCTTGATGAGAAGAATCCTGTCCCAAATGACATTTTTGAAAAAAAACTTTGGGCGTCCGCCGAATTTGATTGGTTTAATCAGTCAGGTCAAATTTTTGCGCTGATTAACGAAGATGGATTGGCTATTGAAACAGCGGCTCTTTATCGTGATGATATTGAACTGACTATTGCTGCGCGAAATGCTGCGATGTTACCTACACCTAAATAGCCTAGCTTGATTTTGCAGGCCTTATAGCGATATTGGATTTGCTGGGTGTTGTGGTCAGGCCAGCCAGCGTTGTGTTGTGCTTCGTTTTAATGCTGATGGGTTTATTTGCTGTCGCCTATTTAGATTTAAGCGAAGTGGGGTTAGACCAAAAAGAAACTGATCCTAAATCAACAACACTTTAATCAAAGACTAATATGGAAATTAATTTTGTTACAGTAATCTTGCTTGTTCTTCCCCTGGTCGGCGCGTTTTGTATTCTTCTAGGGAAGATAACTTATGCGACGACGACATTCTTTTTCGCTTCACTTATTCTTTTTGTGCAGGTACTTGGTAGCGTGAGCAGCGGGCCAGGAGATTTAATAGTTTCTGCAGTATTTTTATTTCAATCCATTAGCTTACAAATAAAGCCAGGGTTGAAACAAATTTTGGTTGTAAAACGTTCATAAACGCAAAACTTCTTGAATTAGCTCAAGACGGCAAATACAAATTAACGCCTGATGCATTGTCCATGTCCTGGGACCAATTTTCAGCAACTATGATAACGCTTAAAAGCAATTCAAGTAAAAATATCAGCAGTCTATGATAGGAAAGCCGGCGCAAGCCCCGCTCGTGACCAGAAGTCAGCAATGGAGAAAAATTGACATGCAACAAAGTAGAACAGTATTAGAAATAGTTCAAGCAAACTTCAATGATCTCAACGACAGTGAATTACGTGTGCGAGAAGCATTTGTAGATTTTGCTGAAATCATGGCACGTTATAACGACGTGCTAGCTCACGGATATAAACATGGTTTCCGATTGGCAGTATCCAAAGAAATATTGGATGCTATGCGCAATTTTCAACCACATTTCGGCCAGATAGATAGTGCCGTCACGATCTTTGAAACAATGGTTGAACCATCAAAAATTAAATTTTAGGAAAAACAATGGTAACGAAAATTGAAGCATACGAAAGTCTCAAGAGGGTTGCAGAAATTCTCCAACCATTGGCAGATCAACGCGGAAGAATCGCCGTTGTATTTGATCCAGACAAGGGCTGGTGCATTACTGATGATATCGATGTGTTAGAGCCAAAAATGGGGCCGATGGCACCAGAGTACCGAGTAATCGCTTACCAGCAATGGTTTCAACCTGCGCTTGCTGGTGCTTATGAAACCATCTTGGAAGTGCGGCACGCTCGTGCCCGACAAAAGTAGAAGTAAGATACTTTGAAACGAAATAATTTCATCCGCTGATGCGACCTGCGGGAAAAGCAAGCGAGTGCCTCCAGCGAAAGCTAGACGCGGAAGATAACGTCGAGCGTTTAACGGACGTTGTTCAGAGCATAGAGCATAAGCACGGTGCCGGATCGCATGTGGTCACACCAAAAGATCAAGCGGCTATTCACACCGAATTGAATTAAGCGCAAGCCACCCTTGCGATCGCAAACGCCGAGTTTGTAGTGCGAGGACTCTAGTCTCCATAAGGAAAATACCAAAATGCTTGTATCGATTAAATATCCCGGCGATTTCCCATTAAAGGGATGGGACAAAGGCATCTTCGACATTCGCGTGACGGGCATGTTCAGACGCAAATACGTTGACATTTGCACTCTCCAAGTCTGTAGAAAACAAATAAAACTGGAAGACGCCCTTGAGTCCCAACTTCAAGCTGATTTACGTGAATTACATTGCGTAAACTTTAGCGAAAATCCGTCAGAAATATTGGACGAATTACGTTCCAAGATAGGCGAATACGTTGGAGTTGAAGTGCATCGTAGCTATCGTTTGCCCCTATTGACGATTGCGGGTTGGCTGGCAATTGGCCTTGTGATTGCTGGATTGGGATGGGGCGTATCGAAGGTTTTCGATCAAATCGAAACACAAAAGCGCGAACGCATTGAGCAATCAGCATTGGACACGGTAATCCCATTGGCGCCCTATCGCCCGTCAGCGATTGTTGGTCCCACAATGGTGAGCGATTCTGAGTCGCCCAAAATACTGGATGCTTCGGTCACAACTACATCGCCAGCAAAAGCAATACACCAGTTTGCAAATGCAATAACCGAAAGTGGTAAGAAATTCGACGTAGTTGTTACCGTCACGCCGTCGAGCGACTGATCGGGGAAAATAGAGCATGAAGTCCATAAAAGTAACAAACGAAGAAACCAAGAATCAACCAAAAAGAAAATCAATTTGGCAATATATTTTAGTTTCAATTTTAATACTACTGATTGTTCTTGTTTTTTACAGGCGAGTTCAACTCAATTCTGGTGCGCTCATTGGTTCGAGTATTCAACAGATGGTGAATTGCCTAACTGAGACCAAGAGCGCGCCACAAGGATGCAACTCCCAGGGTGACGAAGTTCAGGTACAAAGTCATCCCACTGGTGGATGGGAACTATCAGGTCGTTTAACCAGCTCGCGACAGTGTTTTGCATTTGGTAATTCATTTGCCGCGACGTATCCTGCACCTATCGTAGCTTCAGTGGCAAGAATTAATGGGACTCTTATAAAACCACATGCTGGCTCGTTGGATGAATATGCCCTCAATACAGCATGCAATGAGGACAACACAGATCTTAAATTCATCATTAAAGTGCCAAAAGATGTTGATCCAGAAAGCAAGGCAATCGAGATTTTGAATGGCAGAACATGAGCGAAAGTGACAAAAGGAATATTGGTGAATCAAAATGATATTTGAACCTCGAAAATTAGAAGTTGGCTGGTTTGGCAGATGTTTAAAAAATGCATTTTTCCTATCCAAGCGGACCCCATTTGTTTGGTTGATGATTTACGGTATTCCGCTATTAATATCAGAATATCTCAATGCAATGCCGGCACTCATGCTGATCGCAGGTTTTGTTATTCTGGCAGGATTAGTATTGGCATTTAAAACTGATACCCATTCAAAAAAGAGTGTTTTAGAAATAGTTCTACCGCTAATTTCCGTTGCTGGATATTTTGCTTTTGGGGCATCTGCTATCTGGATTGTGTCTTGGCTATCTCTGCATTCTGTTAATGCAGGATTTATCCCTACAGTGCCAGGTACTTTCATGATCCGATTTGCATACGGCTTTATGTTCTTACTTTTCAGTTTGATGACTATATACGCAGCTTTAAAGGCATTATTTTTTCCATTTCATATCTTAGGACTGGTTTGGGAAAAAATGGATTTTGAATTGCATTCAATTGGCATATTTAGCATTCAATTGACGCTGGATCAGGGGTTGAGTTTGGGGCAGCTGGACTTTTAAGCAGAAAGGCTGTTGATATAAATATCCTACAGCTCGCACCCTTAATTTTCCTTATTGCTTTGGTGATGTTTATCCCGCCTTTTATCGGTGTTTTTGTTCCATTCATGTACTGTCTTTATAGAGAAGTTTTCTACGGAGATGGCCTGGCTAACGCGGCTAAGAAATCAATGCGTGTACTGGACAATGCCGAAAAACCTATCATTTAATTACAGGCAAAACATAAATGAGTAAGTTGATTGACGCTATCGAGCGTGCGAACGTTAAGTTGTTGGAAGTTGGTCTTCCGCGTTATGACAAGGTGGTAGAACTATTGCAGGCTGCAGAAAATAGACTGGAAGCCATGAAGAGCAGCCACAAAGACACTGCATCAAATATAGCGGTGTTGAGGGAAAAATTAGATAAAACTTTGAAAAATTTTCCCTATCCATAGACCTGGCTAACAAGAGGGAAATTAAAATTGTCTCGTTTAAAATCGCTGCTCAAAAAAACTGTGACTCGTGATGCAATTTCAGAAAAAGTTCATCAACCAACTGAAAATAATTTGGCAGCTAGGATGAAAGTGATCATTGAACAGCACTTTCCTATTGAAAACCGATATAGAGAATTGGCTAGGCTAACATCAGTGGGTTCTGATAGTTGGCGACAATTCCAAAATGGAAAACAACGCCCTACGATGCAGATGATAGAAGAATTTTGCCAGATATTTCCGGAATATACCTTATGGATTGTGACAGGAATTGAAGATAAAAATTTAGTCCAACGATGTATAGGTAATTAAATAAACTTGTGGGGAAATAATATTGGAACTAAATAATATTATATGGCTGCTAACAACCGTATTGCTTATGGCCGTTTACCAGCCGGTACCGACCACCGTGCGGTCCAGTATAGCAAGCAGTGGGCCTATCAGGCAGGTTTTGCGGCGCATGCCGGAATTCCCATGGTGGCACAGGGCTGGCATCGCGCCATAAGCCCTGGGAAGCCCTTCTAACGACGTTTTGAAGCGGAACCAAGGCAGGATCTTTGTTGTACTGCGTGTATACCCATGCCAGGCCGCTTTCGACCTGGGCGCGGTTGGCCTCGACGCCGCCACAGGTGACAACGCCGACCGTCCGGCCATATTGATCTATGCCTTGCTTTTGTAGTTGTGCGTCCCGACCGTAACACAGGTCAAACAGAGACTTTTTGGATGCCTGGCCATACGGCTGAGACTTTTCAGGTGCATCAATGTTGGCTAGCCGCACTCGCAGCGCTTTGCCAGCTTCCATTATCTCCAGAGTGTCCCCATCAAGTACCGAAGTAACCCTGCCTGCTACAGCAGGAAGCGGTAGAGAAAGCAAAAGGTAAGTCAAAATATTTCGCGCGCGAAAATTCATTGTCTTGTATATTTTCCTAAGCCTAATCTTTGAATTCTGATTCTAAATCGCGCATTTGGGATTTAAAATATTCACTAGGGCCCTCACCTCTGACTTGCCCAATACGAACACTCAACCTTGTACGTTGTTCGCTTCCATAGTTACGTTCAGCAGAAATATGCAGGAAGTAAGGAAAGTCGTCACTCATTCGGATTTTGGTGATGAAAGCCTGGCAGCATTGAGAGATTGCAAATTTTCCTTTTTCCCAGCCTTTATACCTTTCTCTAATACCAACAGTATCTCCAGTTAAGAAGTCAGTTAATTCAGGAGAGATTGAAGAAATCATATTTTTGAAATCCGAGTTGCTTATTTCCAGCAACTCTTGAAACGGTTCGTGCCTCCCAAGAGTGGGTTCACCTACCCACGATTGGTGCCACGAATGTGATTTTTTAGAGTGCAAGAATATGATGTCGGTACCGTTGATGCTATGTAGAGAGTCGATTATTGATTTAAATGCGCCGTTCATATTTTCTACCCGCCCGGACGCAGCACCTGATCTAAAACTTAGAAGATATTTCTCTTCAATTACAACGCCTACTCCTATAAAGGCCATTCCTGCAAACCAATTTATCCAAGAAGCAGGATTGCAGGCGACAATTATTCCGCAAGCAATCATAGCCACAGTTCCAACCACAAGAGCAAGCGCATATTTCGTCTGCCTGGTCTGTCGTTCGAGGTCTTTCTGTATCTGCATAATTTTGTTTTCAGTAGGGGTTTAAATTCAGAATATCTACGCTCCTCACGCATCGTATATCATGGGCCAGCAGAGTCATTGTTGCTTTCACCTGTACTTTCGCGCGCGAAACTCAAAAAATTCGCTAATTTCAAATTATATGTATGATGTATGTATGATTATAGTATGAAATATGTTATATTCAAATAGGTGATTTTAATATCTGCCTCGGTCGTCTAGCGGTAGGACAGCGCAACTTGTGAAACATGGGTGAAACTCCCATTCAAAGATTTCTTTGATCGTCTAGGGAATAGGACGCACAGACTCGCAGACACTGGTTCAAATCCAGTTCGTGGCATCTCCATTTGTTTCGGTGCAAAATAATTTGAGAAAACGACATGCAATACGCAATGCAACAGGGCGCTCATGGGTAACATAAAATAGTCAAGGCCGATGGATCTGCGCTGGGTTTAGGCCAGTATGATGGAACCCTCAATTCGCTGGAGGCATTATTTTATTTCCCCAGCCGCTTCCTATGGTCTGGGAATTACTTAAAACGCTTTATTAAGCAAAAGAAGAAAGGTAAGGTAGTACACCATGTTCAAAACACTATCCCGTATTGAAAAAGCAGCATTGCTTCTGTTGATCGGAATGTTCTGCTTTTTGTTTTTTGTGCAATATAAACGGGGACAAGACAATAAAATACTATCTCCAGATTATGCTGGAGATAACCTGGCAAAATTGGCAGTCTTAGGCGACTCTTATGCGGGGTTAGCTGATAATTTTAAAAAGAATCCGGGTTCAATTCCTCTCAGAATTTATCATGACACATTGCTATCGGCGAGTCTGCAATGTGGGCAAATGGAAATTTCAAAAACCGGAATTCCATATCCTTTGCAAAATGCTTGTAAAGACGTAGAAAAATTTATTTCAAATGAACCGTCTCTTTTGGCCAGTTTGCGAAAATAAATTTAGCAAACTGATCCAATCATATTTGTGACTATGGAAAATTTAACTGGCTTCTCCAAAGAGAGCAGGAAAGCTGATACATGAACGTGATTCAATTTCCTGGAAGAAATAACGAAGGCACCCTGAGGCGTCAATATACTCGTTCAATCTACGATTCACTAAAGCGACTTGAAGCGGTAGGCAGATATGACAAAGACACAGTTCTTGTCATGCTCGGCTACCTTTCGGGCGCCATAGTAGCATTTCATTTTTCAGGCGATGACGTAGCAGCGAGTGTGACATTAAAAGCTGCAGAGCGATTGGAAGAAAATTGGCAATGCTTTTCTGATGTTACCTTTGGGCTTATACGCGAACTAGACCCACAACTTTTGGAGAAGGAAGATCATGTCCCTATTGATTAATCGAATAAACGGCACCGTTGTTGAAATCCACGATGGTGCTATGCGAGTAAAGGCCCAGATTCAATTATTTGGATATGCAGATGTTGTTGACCCGCAAACCAAATTTACCTTTCAAGTCGAGCAGCATTCAGACGGTAGCTTTGCTGAATCTAAACCATCTACCACACCTCGCGCAACAGCAGTGATGCATGACGCCGCAAAGATCTACCCGTCAGGGAGCATTCCTAACAATGAAAACTACGCCGAAATTATAATCAGCGCGGCAGAATATACGTTCTTAAAATCTCCATGACAACAGCAATCAAGAATTTAAATAATGTATTCTGCAAAAATCGTAAGGTGCTCACTTAATGCTTCTGATTACACTTATTGATGGCTTCCTTTTAATGGCTGGATTTCTCAGTATGCTGAATAGTGATTTTTCACCCATTCACCGACCTGCTTGCCCGGCATTTTTGCGTTTATTACTGGTAAAAGAGAATTCAGTTTTATATGTGGCGTTGGACGCTCTGTATCCTTGGCATAAAATTCGTGCGCCCATTGGAAAAACCTGGAGTCAGTTTACAGTGACAGAAAAATTAAAAATCCGCTGGCAGCTCCACAATTTAAAACCCTACGTCTGGATATGGTACGCAATAGGACTATGTATCAGTCTTGCAGCTCACTCGCCAGCTTTCTGCTTGGTCCAAACATTTTATATATGTGTCGCATATAGCAAGCGTCCGAAATAATAAAAAATCTATACATCTTAAAGCGTTGAAATGAAAAATATACTGTTAAGTAAATTCCTTGTAAAAATACCTGGTGTCCTTATGGGCCTGATGGTTCTCTCAGTTGTTATAACCATCTTCAAATGCGTAGAAGCTCACCAATTAGGGGAAAAGCATAAGATCCTGGGTTTTACAATTATTGGTTTCGTAGTCACGTATGTTCCTTTGCTTCTCTCCTTTCTGGTTTTGAAAAAAATACAGCCAGCAGAACTTTCGCACGCGAAACGAGTTTTACCCGAAACAAAATAGTTGCATCCCTGGTGCACAGGGCGCATCCAAATGCCAACGACAGGTATTTGAATGCGTAAGCAGGGGCAGTCAGGGCCCGTCGTTCCCGCCGATTTTGGTATGGTGAATCTGATGAAGTAAACTGGTTAAATGATTTTTAAAGCCAGTTCGAGAATGGGAACTCCGAAGCCGCTTGCGGTCTGGCATAACTGGAAAATCAATTAATCATGAATACACAATCGAAATACAAAGATAAAGCAAGCCGTCTTCGTGCTTCACTGAAGGCGGTTTTGGGAATCGATTGCAAGGTTTCCCAATCCCTTGAGATCATAGCGCACACTGAAAACTATCCGACCTGGGATGCGCTCTCAGGTGTCGCAAAAAAGGTGGGTATATTGGCTGGTACCAGCATACCAAGAATCATAGTTGAGACTGGCCAAATCAAGGATTTGATGGACTTATACAAAAAGAATACTGGATTGATTTTGGTATCTGGCCTGACTGGCACCGGAAAATCAAGCCTGATGGATAGCACGTTCCGCAATTCATTTGCCAATAATAAAAAAGCGGCAGTATTTCTGCGGGATTCCTTCATAGATCTTGCTCGCTTCTCAGTTGAAATAAAACGTGATGCCCGTGCTGCAGTATTCATTGACGAATTACGGGAAATAGATGTGTACTGGCCTCCTGTTCTCTCTCTCCTGGAGGCGGGGCGTCTGGTAGCTGTCTCCATATACAGCTCGAATACTGAGCAATTTATTCGACAGCACGTACCGGAGAGCTTGATTATATCAAATTCGTTTTTGTGGTTACACCTGGTAAGACCAAAAGAACATTCACCAACCAAATCCATTGAATTTTAGAAAGGAAACATCATGGAGAATCAAATAGCATGTCCAAAATGTGGCGCTGATGCAGCAACGACCGGTGCAGTAAGCTGTTGGTGTGATAAAGATTTCTGTACCGGTCAACGATGTGGCGCCAACGATCTGAAAAAAGAATATGTCTGCACAAATCCTGACTGCTTGAGCACTGGCACGACGCCAGAAGCCCAGAATTACTATAACAGTCATATGCCTAAAGACTAAACATTGAGCTACGGTGAAAGCCCCGTACTGGCCGGAAGCCAGATTACTGAAAGATTAAAATGCCGCATCATTTCCTTGAAGGCTTTGAGAATAAATGGACGCTGGTTCGGGAAACCAGTAGTAGCCAGAAATTCAGGGTCAAGACTCCTGATGATCATACTTTCGCGCTAGACATTCATTACACAATAGGAAAAATGTTGACTGTGAATGTGGTCTTTATGGGGAAAAAAGAAAATTTGTCAAAAAATATAATCAATCCGGTACTAGACGAATTAGGCCGAATTGCAATCAAACATCGCGATTATGCAGTCATTGACTACACACTTGCCTGCACTGACGAGCTATTTGATGGAAATTTTACTATTGATGAAAAAGACAGACTTATTCGCAAACTTTGAGTCACCTCACCAATTTTTACATTTAAAGGAATCCATGAAATCAATTGCACTCTTATTCGCATGCATCATCACGTCAACAGCAATAGCGGCTGAACCGCAGATGTTTGAGGTTGCCGTAATTCAAGTTAGTAATCAAGCCGGGCAAACTACGTTGGAATCACTCAAGTTGTCTGCTACAGACGGCAAAGCGGCTACGGCTAATTTGTTACAGCAACACCAGTACATTCATGCATGCACCGCAACAACACAAGAAAAAGCAACTTTTAATACCGGTATCTCTGCATCAATCAGGCCAGTATCTGTTGATTCTTCGGGAAATATCCTTGCCGATGTTGATGTTAAATATTCTCTTCTTGAATCCATGGGAACATTCAAATCAAATGCGTGCCAGGTGCAATTACCGGCACTGAAAGAGTTCAGAACAGACGCAAGATATCAAGTTGGTACCAAGAGTCCGGTCCAGCTCGGCGAGCTGCGCATTCCTGGTAATGCTGGCTTACGTTATGAGGTGTGGCTATTCGCCAAAAACTAATCGCCACATAAGGAAGAAAAATGAATTTAACATCGACCACATTTCGAATTAAGCAATCAATCCTTTCAGCTTTAAAATTGACCTTCTCATACTGTTTGTCAGCTGCTGCATTGATCATTGTTGGCGATATCCTGGGACGGGTGACAAGGAGGTATTTCCACTTGCCAGATACAACGATAAGTATGGATTTTCTTCATGCACTCTTTGTTGAGCACTATTTACCGATTTACATTTTCACGATCAGCTTCACCGGCTACATGGCAGTGACATTGCTGAAATCCTGGGCTGACCTGGGGAAAGAAAATACATCCTCATAATCAAGCACAAAGACGGCTGAACAACCGGCTCCATCCGGGTGTCCAGCCTAACCATCTCAACTACAAGGAGTTAAATATGGCTAAAACGAATCATAATACAACCTGGAAAACGAGAGTTTTCAACTTAGTAACAAAATTCATCTGCGCAATATCAATGCCATTGCTGGCTGGCGGGGCCGGCGCCGTTGACCTGCAGGATCTCGGTAAGCAGTTGGAAACTAAATTCGGCCCGCAGTTCAAAGTCCAGGCGGTCGAAAAATCACCTTTCCCTGGCCTGTATGGCGTTCAAATGAATGGTGAGCTGTACTACACGGACGACAAGGCCCAGTTCCTGATTATCGGTAAGATGATCAACACGTCCACAAAAGTTGATTACACGGAACAGCGCACCAATGAACTCAACAAGGTTGACTACAAAACCTTGCCATTTAATTTATCCATCAAAACGGTCAAAGGTGATGGAAAACGTTCCATTGCATTGTTTGAAGATCCAAACTGTCCGTACTGCAAACAGCTTCGCAAAAATCTTAGCACCATCGACAATCTGACTGTGCATGTTTTCCAGCTCAACATGCTTGGCCCGGATTCCAAACAGAAGTCGCATGATATCTGGTGCGCGCCAGATAAAGCCAAGGCTATTGATGACTGGATGCTGAATGGAAAGTTGCCTCCTGCAGCGCCGGCTAACTGCACAGATCCACATACTGAGGTCATGGCCCTGGGCAGCAAGCACAAAATGAAAGGTATCCCTACGATGGTGTTTCCTGATGGAAGTCGCCTGACTGGCGGTGTTGATGCAAAAACCATTGAAGACAAACTCAGTAAAATTAAATAGGTTCGCCTGACTGGCCAGATCAGCACAAGCCTGGTCTGGCCAACTCGGTTTGGCCAAAAGCCGCCATGCACTACAGTTGCTTGATTTTTTCAGCGTAGCGTTTATAAAATCGCTCAGCAGCATCCTCGAATCCATCAGGTAATGTGATTGCTTCTGATCGCCCTCCCCCGCTTCTCTCCGGTCTTCCGTATTTACTCAGCCGCTCCGAAGCCACTGCTTGGCCAAAGACCTGACTCTGCCAGCTGCGCACTTTCTCACGACTTGTATCTACATCCATCAGTGTGGCATCTGTGATTTCTTCGATCAGCCAGCGCCGCCACCTTTTGACCAGGCCGCCATAAGCAGCTGCAGCTGAACGCGCCTCTAATACGTTTTCTGTCGCGAGAGCACGACTGATCTTCAATTTGGCCGACTTTGCCTGGGCGAAGAAATTGCCAGACAAGCCGTCGCTAAGTTGCTCCTTCGCTGCTTCACTTAATGCTTGAAGGTGTCTCATGATAATGGCCCATAGTTAGTATAAGTACTGGTACTTATACTAACGAGTGCATCCGGTGGTGTCAATGTGTTGGCTATGTATCTCTCGCTCTCCCAGGATGATTGTTACAACATCTCCCAGGTGCCTTTCCACGCTCGCCTGCGGCTCGGTCGCAAGCGACTGGCTAGCGAGCTGGCCACATTCCAAGGCCACCTTGTCTTTGTGATTGCAGAGCCCGCCTTCGCTCCTGGACCAGCTGGTGATGTGCCTATGACGGCAAATTAGTTTTGCTTTGCAAAAAGGGAGTGCCACCAAGCAGGCCGGGCCTGGCCGCAAGCGGCTGGGTGGCGAGCCACCCACCTGGCGCCACGGCTTTCTTTCGCTAACAAGGGCAGTATTACCAGCTGCTGTCGGAACCTTTCCCCGGAGGGCAAAGAACCCGCCATCAGCTGGCAACACTCCCCTTAGCCGCTGGGCTTAACCCAAAAGACAGCACGACGCGCAGCGTCCTGCAACTACCTGGCCAGGCTCACGCCAGACAACACCAGGTAACCGCAACATCTACGGCAGCGCCAGGGCGACTGCCAGCTGGTGCGCGCCGGTGCGTGCCCGGATCTCGATCAGCAGTCTGCAACGAAAATCAACAACCTGAAGTGAGGGAAGAACTCTTTCAAAGGCCGCGCCAGCGATGAAGCTGCTGGCACGCCCTTTGAGCCGCCGCATCCGCTATGAAACCGGCCGAGTACTTCCCAGCCCGGACAATCCTTTCAAGACCCGCGCCAGCGATGAAGCGTGCTGTCACGGATCTTGAGCCGCCGCATCCGCTATGAAACCGGCCGGATTGTCCTTGCAACGTGGGCAGCACGGGCCGCGCCGCCCGGTCACAAATCCCCACACAAGCACCTCCCGAGTTTATGAGAGGTGCTTGTGTGGGGATAAACGTTGTGACCGGGCTAGAAACATGCGGCCCGTACCTCGCTGCCTAAAGACCACCCACCCCCACCCCTCCCCTGAGGGAGGGGCTTCACCACCCCCCTCACCCCCGCCCCGGCGGGGGAGCGAGAAGGCGCGAGCGAAGAGGATCAACTTTTAAATGCCAGACCAAAAGCAAAACCCTCTTTGATGATGGTTCCCATCATCACCAGAACGGCACTGGGGCAGCACAAAGCCGAAACGCATTGGATAGGTGAGCAGACCGAACCAATGTGCCTTAGAAGTCCTTTAAATCTTTAGGAGTCGTATATGTCTCAAACTACTGTTGAAATCGTTGGAGCCGCTGAAACCACCAATTTGCCAGTGTGCAGGCCACAGGCGACGCAGTCTGCGCCGCATGCACAATTTGTTGTTTCCGTATACCGCAACGTTCGTACCATCAATGTTGATGATGTGGAAGAACTGGCAGACCTGATCTTGGCTGCTGGCATGGTTTTACAGAACGTTATTGTGTTTCGCCAGAAACGCAAGGGCAAGGAAACGGGCAAACTGGAAATTGTGGCAGGCGGTCGCCGCTGGAGAGCGGTCGCTTTGCTGATTTCCAAGAAATTGTTTCCGGCTGATTTCCCGCTGAATTACATTGAAGTATCAGAAGACGAAGGCATACAAATCTCCCTGATGGAAAATTCTGGCCGCATGGACATGCACCCTGCCGACCAGTATGCCGCCATGCAAGCACTGATAGAAATGGGTAAAACTGTTGATTTCATTGCTTCCTATTTTGGGATGCAGACCATTGGTGTAAAGCGCCGCTTACGCCTTGCCAATGTCGCACCCGAACTGATGGATTTGTTCAAGAAGGACGAGGCCACGATAGAACATCTGGAAGCCCTTGGCCTGTGTGACGACCATCAACGGCAGTTGGATGCATGGAAAGCTACCGCAAACCGTAGTCACGCTGTCTGGGCTATCCGTGACTTGCTGACCAACAACACCGTATCGACCAATGACAAAGCAGCTATCTATGTGGGCGTAGAAGCCTATGAGAAGGCAGGCGGCACATTAATACGTGACTTGTTCAGCGAGGAAGGCAGGGGCTATATTGAAAACGCCCCTTTACTCGAAAAACTGGCTGCTGAAAAACTGGAGAAACAGGCCGCAAAACTGAAGAAAGAAGGTTTTGCATGGGTAGATGTAGCAGTGCGTTTTGATCATTCCGACCTGAGCAAACTTGGTACAGCGCGAAAGATCAAGCGTGAACTCACTGACGAAGAGCAGACGCAACTTGATGCCGCTCAGTCCGCGCTTGATGATGCCCAACAACAGCGAATTGAAATTGAGAGTGCTGGCTGTACACCGGAAACACAAAATGAATATACAGAAAGCGCCAATGCAGCCCGAAAACTGTGCCGCCAGCTCAGAACAGAACTGGATAACCTGAATGCCAGTTTCTGTGTAATTCACCCTGACGAAGCTGCATTTGTAGGGGCAGTCGTTACCATAGATCATAACGGCAAGTGCGAAATTCACCGTAACAGGTTGCGTGCTGATGATGTAAAACGGCTGAAAAAAGAAGCCAAAGGCGAATCAGCTACACAAGCAGAGGATGAAGATAAACCCGCCTTGTCTGAAAAACTGTTCACCCGCTTGACTGCGCACCGCACCGCTGCACTGCAAGCGGAAACCATGTTTCGCCCAGACATGGCAATCATGTTGCTGACGTACCAGCTGATGAAACGCTCTCTATGTAATGACGGTCATGTCTATGATCGCCTGTTGCGCATTTCGGCAGAATCGGCTCCTTTAACTCAAAGTGCTGAAGACATGGAGCAAAGTAAGGCTTATTTGGTCATTGAAGAACGCCGCGCAGAATTGAAGGCGATGCTTCCAGAAGAGGATAACTTGCTGTTGCCGTGGATGCTGGAACAGTCGCCAGAATTGATTAATGACCTCATGGCCTTTTGTGTTGCTGACTCCATGAATACAGTGCGCGGCAGCGCCAACAGATCAGCGGAACTTGATGTATTTGCCAAGGCTGTCAATCTGGATATGCGGAACTGGTGGACTCCTACGCAGGATTCCTACTTTAAGAGCGTGCGCAAATCACATCTGGTGGACGTGATTACCTCGGCTGTATCGATGAATGATGCTTTGCCTATGGCGAAAATGACCAAGGACATGGCAGCGGCAGCGGCAGAACGAGCCATTGCGGGTAAAGGCTGGCTTCCTGAAGTCCTGAAATTCGATTAATCCTCAACAGAGGGAAGGCTTTGCCTTCCCTTCCAATAATTGTGTCTGCGTCACTCCCGTTACGCAGACGAAAGGACGACCATGCACACTTTCGATACCAGCACTGATCCTGCGCAATTTGTCCCAACAGAAACGGCGGCCGCTGTCGCGGCCATGGCCGTAACATTTCTGGCTTGTCATGACCAGGAGGTGACGCCCAAGGCGATGGCCGAAGTCGTGCGCCAGTTGCTGTCAGCAACGGCGCGGCATCCGGTAGAATCGCATCCTGATATTTTGCTGGCAGCGTATGCCGGTATTGGCCAACAATTGATGAAACAAAGAAGTATGCGACCGGAACCCATTTTTCTGCATGGCAAAGCTGTATTGTTCAAGCCAGGTATGGGCTATTACTTTGAAAATCCTGCTGAAGTAAAAAAGGTTTCTGTCAATTATGTTGGAGCTGTCAGTACCTATTTTTCATTTTTCTGCGATCAGGGCATCCTTCATGAAGGTTATTGCAGAACTCACCCGGTGAAATAATCTCTCTTCCCTATCCAGGCACTACCCAGGTGCCGAGGCCGGGAAACCCCTATGGCAGCGCGATGCGCTGCCATTCTCTCCCTTTGCCCGCTTTGGAACTCATCTCTGGTAACGCAATGTCCAGTTGTTCGTGTGCTGGATCGCATACTTGCGGTTTTCCTGGTTTTGAATATCCGTGTCTTTTCCCTTGTGCTTCCTGGTGTCCTGCTATTCGTGCTGGCTGTGCCGGTGATCGACATTTCACTGCATACACCCTCGTCCATTTTTGCTCTGCAAAAACCGGATGCCCTTTACATGCGCGCCTGTCGGCTTGGTCGCAAGCGACTGGCCAGCAAGCTGGCCACATTTCAAGGCCACCTTGGCGATAGACATTCGCGTAGCGAATGTAGGTAAAGGAACTGCTTTCTACTAGGGAAAAAAGAGGGGGCGGGAAATTGACGCACAGAAACTAAAATAAGTTTGTTTTGTGTATGAAATGTGTATGATATTAGTATGCATTGTGTTATAATTACACCTGTAGTCCCGCTGTTACTTTGTTCAATTCCCAGGAGAATGCCATGCAGTTAGCGTCAAAATTCCACAAAAACGCCCACGTTTTGCGCTCTATGTCGCCGCTGTCTAACGACCAGATCCGCGCTGTTGTCCCTTCCATTTTTGCCGACGACAAGCACGGCAGCCGTTCTGACCGCTACACGTATGTTTCAACCGGCGAGATTCTGGACAACTTGCGTGACCAAGGTTTTTCGCCCTTTATGGTCTGCCAGTCCAGGGTGCGTGATGATGGAAAACGTGAACACGCTAAGCACATGGTACGCATGCGCCATGCAGGCAACATCAACGCAGCTGAAGCAAATGAAATCATTTTGCTGAATTCTCATGATGGCAGCTCGTCTTATCAGTTGTTTGCTGGCTGCTTTCGCTTTGTCTGCCAAAACGGTTTGGTTTGTGGTGAAACGCTTGAAAATATCCGTATCCCGCACAAAGGTGAAATTGTTGGCGACGTTATCGAGGGCGCGTTTCGTGTGGTCAAGGGATTCGAGCGTGCAGACGAGGAGCGCGAAGGTATGAAAGCCCTGACCCTCAATCAGGGCGAAATGGCAGCTTTCGCAAAATCAGCGCTGCAGCTGAAGTATGACCCGGAGCTGCCAGCACCTATCACTGAAAACCAACTTTTGCGCCCAAAACGCAGAGAGGACAGCAAGACAGATTTGTGGACTGTTTTCAACACAGTCCAGGAAAACATCATGGGCGGCGGTATTTCTGGCCGCAGTGCCAACGGCAACCGTATGCGTACTCGCGCCGTGGAAGGCATCAGCCAGAATATCCAGCTGAACCGCGCCATGTGGACTCTTGCAGAGGAAATGCGCAAGCTCAAAGCTTAATCAGGTGCCGCCTTCGGGCGGCTCGCCTTCCCAGTTTGTGGGCAACCACAAAAGGCGAAGGCTGGCGAGGGTACGACCTGGCCAGCCTTCAATTCAATAGTAATCCCGCTTAGGAGTAACACATGAACAGCAACCATTCTACAGGTGTCCACATCCGTAAGAAAGACTTTTTCAACTTGCCAGAGCATTGCCGTCGCGTCGTTGATGGCATCGTAGAGGTTTTGTCGAAAGAAACTTTCGTCAAAGCCATCATCACCGATTAACCACTTTAACCCGGCCCCGCACGCGGGGCCTGTGGAGATCTTCGATGAAACCACATAAAAGACTGATTGCACTCACGGCTGCTGGAAACTTTCGTGCGGCATTCGCCCTGGTCAAAGACAAGCCTGTGAACAGCGTTAAGCGCTTGATGTGCCGTGCTGGGTTCCAGGTGGCTGGCGAAGAAAACAAAAAAGATTTTTGGGAAGAGGTACAGGGTAGCCTTGAGGATGCATGCCGGACGCACAGCAAGGGGGCCAAGCATGTTTAATTTTCTGAGAGGTAGGTTAGGGCGGCTGTTTCGTCCACATCGCCCTGGTGCCGGTTTAAGCCTGTTTGAGCGCCATTTGCTGACCGAGATAGGCTATGACCTAGATACACGTCGCCTGCATTGGGGGATTCCTAAGGAAGAAAGTCCGACAATGCGCCTGGATATCTGCCTGGCAGCTTACAAAGCTGGCGGGATGTTCGCGCATGTGGACAAGGGCAAAGTCTATATCGACTTGCGCCGGGTATTCATTCACCATGCGGCTGTGATCAATCATGGTGGCCAGGGCAGGCTGGCTGGAGGGGCTTTTTACACACTGGCCATTACCCTGGGCTATGATAATGACCCAAAAGTTTTCGAGTTGCTTGACGCCCTGGATCTGGATGCCGAATTTTTGCGGGGTTTCCGACAGGAAGCCGTGGTTTATGGAAAGGAAATTTTGAAACTGATTCCGGTCACAGCCCTGGGATTTCATCCCCATTACAGGCGCACCCGGTTCTCCTTCCTGCTACGGTACTATTATACCAACCGAAAAATTCTGAAACAGGCGTGAAATTTCGCGCGCGAAAGCAAAGGAAAAAATATGCGCAGGGCATTTTTTACCCTTGTTCATGAAGGGTATGATGTAGAAGTATTTCGCACCCTCAAAGGAGTATGCAAAGCAGTCGCTACGCTGGAATTGAGTCTTTCCGATGATGAAGAGCGCCCCGTATGTACGGCGGCGATGGTGCGTAAAGCGTTAAAAAAGGATTACATAGTTCGTTTGTACTGCGTGGATAACAAGGGAGATTGGTTATACCGGATCGAGACACACCAGGCATATGCAGATTAAGGCATATCACGGAATGGAAAAAAGCCCTTGCCGGGCTTTTTTTTCGTCTGGTGATTTATCACCAGGAAGAGTGCTTATTTGCCTTGCCGGCGCTTGATCCGGTAGATAGTGCCGGTGAAGGAAGGCAGGGAGTCAAATTCAAGCCCGGCCTGGCTGGCGGTTTCCATCAGCGTGCTCATCGCATATTCTTTTTTCAGCTGGTCGATATCGTCCAGGAGGTGGGTGAGCGTGGCCGTTTTCGATTTCAACTTCAGGGCTACCACCTTGCGTACGTTGTCTGAAAACTGGCTCAAATCGGTTGCTATCGCGTTTTCTGTCATGTGTATGATGTGCGTATGAAATATGTATGGAATTGTCCCATAGCTTGCCGCAATTGTATAGCAAAGACTGTTTTCTGCTCGGGAAATAAGAATTTTTTTAACAATGAAGATTCATTTTTTAATGCAATTTTAATAATTTAATAGAAAATGTTTAACAATATAAGTAAAGGTTTTTCTTTACTTTATACCGTTTTTTTACTATACTGTAAGTACAGTCTGATCACCTGGCTGTCATTCAAATCCACACTTTAAGAGGTTCATCATGGCACACGATATCAATCAATTTTTCGTAACTGGTCATTTGGTTGCAGATCCAGAATTTTTCCCCGCTGCCCAGGACAATAAGAAAGACCTGGTACGCTTCCGCATCGCCGCGAACTACGATGAAAAACGCGCCAACTTTATCCCCATCACCGTATTCGGCAAAATTGCCGCCTCCCATGCTGAAAACCTGCGTAAAGGTTCCGGCGTCGTGGTCACTGGCTCAATCAGCAATAACGATTTTGAAGCCAATGGCGTGAAACATTACAGCTTCAACTTTGTCGCTGACGATGTGAAATACATCGGCGGTAAGCGTGCCGATCAGGGCGACGAGTAATCACTTTGGTGCTACTGGTGACAAACCTCACCAGTAGCAACTACCCACCTTTACCCGACTGACATTATGCGCACAGCAAATATTCCCAGCTGGACATACGAAGGCAAAGCACCTGGCGTGCTGACTTTTTTTGAATCAATTGCGCTGGCCGGGCTGGAAGGGCAGAAGATCAAGCTGTCAGCTGACATACAGCGAACCCTCTTGGGTGGTGTGGTCTTCGGCAGACGGGAAATATCTGTACTGCCAGATGGAACGGTGAAGTGCGTCATCAGTACCACTTTTGGCTTGGATTATGAAGAGGCTACATGGTCTGCATCAGTCGTTACTCTGGCACTTCAGGCACAGCAGCAGTTACGCCCTGGAACGTTTGGCGCTAATTACTATGACTATCCAGACCATCATCTACCGGAGGATTAAGCATGCTTACGCAACAACAGCGCGATCAATTCCGTTTGGCGTTGGCAGCCTTAAATAACTACAGCATCAAGCGCGTTGCGGATCTGGACATCGACCAAGAGATTACGGATAGCCAGGTGGTCGAAACCAGAGACACGCTGGAGGATTTTTTTTCAGCGCATGGCCGCAAGCTTGGCCATCGTGACGGCAAGCCGAACGGCCAGGAGCTGTGCCGGACAATCGCCGGAGCTTTATATAAATGGGAAGCAGTACAGAGCAGGCCAGGTAAGCGCCGGGGCAACTTGTTCGTCATGGATTTTGGCGATGCAAGGGCTTGCTACTTTGACGGCGAAGTATGACACTAACGGTATTCAATTGATAATTTCAGAGGGTGATGACATGGCACTGCACATAGACAGCGGTTTCAACGTGATAATCAATCAAGGCGGCATAGCACACAGACCTGGCTATGTTTTCGTCACTGAAACCGCTTCCAGTAATGGAAAACTGTTTAAAGGCAACGGCGGACACAATGGCAGTTTTTTTCAATACAAAACAGAAGGCATCGCTTTGTTTGAAGGCAACCGAGAAGAACTCACTTTGTCACGGTTCCAGGATGTAACTGGCTGGTGTGCGCCAGAAGTAAAGGCTTATCCCGCCAAGTATGCGCACTCACCAAGCGACACACCAGGCACAATGACTATCATTGCCGGCACAGATGAAGAAGCAATGTCAAAAGCGCGTGACTTTGTAGAAAAAGGGTTTCGTAACAGCACCTGGATTACCGTGGATATTGAAAACGGTTTTTATAACGCACGAAACGAGCATGGCCGTGCGATTGGCAAGCTGACACAATAAAATGTCACCAGCTGCGCATCATCCTGGGCAGATTTGGATATGTGCAAAGCACCGTTCCCAGGAGAGCGCAGCGTAATCATTATAACCACAATTGTGAGATCCACCTGGCCGGACATTGCGCCATCTTAGATATTTCTTTCCCTAGTAGAAAAGGCTCGCACCTGGCGAGCCTTTTCTATTTCCGTGGTATCAGTAGAAGCAGGGACGTGACTGTTAAAGCATTACAGAAGACAAAAGCGGCAAAGATCATCAGCAAATCTTTCGTCTGTCGTCTGTTGAGCAAGTCACTCAGATTTTGACTCAAATTCAATTTTTGCAGCTCTTTAGCAACCGCTCGTTGTGCCTCCTGCCCAAATGTCTCGCTGTTGGCCTGTATTACCCTGGACAGGTTTTCATTCACTTTGGCGAGTTCAGCGCTCACAATCTGCCCGGCCAGCTCCCGATTCATGTTGGCGCTTTCCTGCATGGTCTGCTGCAGTGTCGCTGCAGCATTACTCAACACATTTGCCGCCTGCAGCAATTTTCCCTCCTGGTGATCTACTCTCTTCGCAACTGCATCCAGGCGAGCAATCAAACTATCGGCTTCTTCGTACAGGCCACTTAGAAGCGCTTCACGAAGTTCTTGAAGGTTGCCATTCATGATTACAGGCGCAATTCAGCGTATACGTTATCGAGATTTTGGGTTACCTGACTAGACCTGCGTTTCATAGCAATGCGCACTAGGTAGTATGCTTGTTTATCGGTTCCCATTACACTATTAAAGTCGGCACGGTAATTGATAGGATCATTAATTACGTCTGCCAGAGTCAATTGTGTGTCTTTTAACTCGTCAAAGAGTGGACTTTTATAGATGGCAGCCTTTGTGTTAACTGTTGCTTTCTTCAGTTGATGTAACGCCACTATTTCAGCAAATTTAGATTCAATGTCGAAGTTAATACCATCAATCTTATTGAAGACAATTTTTATTTTCTTGGCTGGTACCCCCATTACATGCAAAGCTTCAACGGTTCTAACCGCTTCTTCTATTGCGTGACTTGACTCGACGACCGGAATCAAAAAACAATCAAATTCTTCGTGGCTACCGTCAAGCTGCACCATTTTTTCAAAGAATTTTTCGGCATTTGATTGGCCTACGTCCACCAGCGCTGCTTTTGACAGCATGACTGCATCGAGCACTTCGTCAAATTTATCAGCAGGTACGGTGTGCGCTTTTACACCAGCTTCCTGGAGACCGCCGTTTAAAGTTTCGAAACTAAAAATGCAATCCGATGGGATTTCTGGTTTTAAGCGTGGTAATAGAAAATTTGCAGTAAGGGTTGTTTTACCAACATCACCGCAGAAGCTAGTAACTACTATTTTCATGATTGATCTTTCTTAATAAATTTATTTCTGTTTTGATAAGCCACTTTTTTAACTTCGGCCATGTGGGATTTATCACCGCTTAACACTTTTGCTAGCTTCGAAGTAGCATCAAGGGTTTCATTTTTTTCCTCATGACTTTCACCAGGTTCATTTTGTTGCGGGATTTTCGCTTGAACCAGGTCTGCAGGTATGTCCTTTTTAGCAAGCTTGACCGCTTGCAGAAAAGACGACAGCTGCATTGTTAACCCGTGATTCTCCTTGTAGTCTTCAAAAATGTAAGGCAGGGTATATCCTTCTTTTTGTTTTGCAATAATATTAACTATATTATTTCTAACGAAGGCGGCACCGTGCAGCATTTTTATTGTCGATTTGGTCATTTTCTGTTCAGAATTTATTTATTTCCCCGCTAGAATGCCGTCAACTGCTTTGTCATGTCAACCTTTTATACCAAATAACTACCTTTTATCTACCAATTCCCTACTTTTTTGAAAAAATCTAACTCAAATGTTGGCATTTACAATGCCAATTTAATCACTTTTTCGCTTTTTTACTACCTATTTAGTACCAAAACAGTACGATAAGCCGAAATCTGTTTAAGCTAAGGCGGGATAGGCATTTGCCATTATTATTGGTACCAATAATTAATAAAATCGACTATACTTTAACCATGGCTGAAATCAATTTAAAACTGACCGAAGACGATACAAATCTCCTGGATGAACAGAGGAAAACTTCTGGGATGACGAGGTACGCCTATGCGCTCAAACTGGTTAAGGACGCGATTCAGAAGCGACGAGATCCAGCAGCGATCTTTGCCAAAGAACCGGCAGGCGATTTTAAAATGGTCACGGTAACCATCACATTGCCGGACTTCATTGAACGTGCTGTTATGGCCAGAGCAAAAGCAAACGGTATGAAAAGAAGCCCCTACATTGCCGCTGTACTCCAGGCTCAAACATTGAAAAAGCCGGTCATGCGACATAATGAGATGCAGGCGGTATTGCAGTCTCAACGAGAGTTGGCAGCAATCGGCCGCAATCTCAACCAGGTGGCCAGGGCTTTGAATGAGCGTTTTACGGAAACGGACAAATTGAAACTAGGTATGCTCAACGATTTGAAAATTGCAATTGAAAAGCAACAGGCCGCAATCAGTGATTTGGTCAGGGCTTCGCGTCGTTCCTGGGGAGCTGATGAATGAAGAGTAAAAAGCCCCAAAAGCCGCTTGGTGCAGAGCTACATGATGTATTAAATCCATATGCGCAAGTGAAGGGCGGGGTATCGAGAGAAAGAATTCGATTTGACAGGCCCGGCTCTTCAGGCAAAGCGAAAAGTAGCGGAAATGCTTCAGCTGGTGGTGTGGTGGCTGGACATTCAGAAGTCATGGTGAAAATTACCAACTTCAGTAAGGGAGCCAAGGCGACCAGGGCGCATTTGACCTATATCACCAGGAACATGCAGCTTGAGGCAGAAAACCAAAATGCGGAACAGCTGGCGCATAGGGAAGAAATAAAAGATGTCATCAATGAGTGGGGCAGGGCCATCAATGATGAGAAATCAGGAGCTAATACCAGGACGGCAATGCACTTGATGATGTCTATGCCAAAAGGTACTGAGCCAGAAGCAGTAAAAAACGCCGCAAGAGAATTTGCGCATGACGAATTTGGTGAGAATCACGAGTACATTTTTGTTCTACATACGGACAGACCTCATCCACACGTTCATCTTGTAGTGCGAATGCTGGGCAAGAATGGCAAGCGCTTGAATCCTCGTAAAGCAGACTTAATGCGATACCGGGAGGCTTTTGCAGTAGAAATGCGCAGGCAGGGTGTGGATGCAGTAGCGACAGTACGCCAGGCTCGCGGTGTAGTAATTAAACAAGATCAAAGCAAAGTCGCACACGCGATTGATCGTAAGGCATCCACAATAGAGGCAAAGCGAATTGTAGAAGCTGTAGATGATGTTTTGAAGGAACGGAAGGGCCAGAAGCCAACAAAAGGGCCATGGATAGATATGATAGAAGCGCAGCGCATCAAAGTCACAGCAGCATGGCAAGCATTCGCTGAAGAACTATCGGCACCGGCTACAAAGCCGAAGGCGCGCCAGATAAGCCTTGAAGTCATACGCGCTGGAATGAATCAGAACAAAGAAAGAGCAAAAATATATGCCCAAGAGACCAACTCTAAGCTACACGATCAACCAGGAGTTCACGGACAACGACGGCGTGATCGAGAGAAAGCAAATACCGATCTACATAAGTCCGGTTATCGAATCCCTGGAGGAAGAGGACAGGCCACGTCCACAACCAGCTTGCGCAGTTTGCCCAGCGTCAATGTGGTATTTCATCGGGGAAGAGCTGAACAGTTATTGCTCAAGAATGCACGCAGTCATGTGGACAGCATCGGCAACACCGATCACGGAATGCGACGGAAGAATACACGCGATGCAGCAATACTTACTGGAAATCAAGGAAGTGGGCGTGGACAACACATTAACGCCGATGACGTTAGACGATACGTCGAACGGCTAGAAAAGGCACCATTCCTCACCAGACACGAAACTTTTAAAAACAGCTTGAAGAAACAATTCGCTTTGGGATTGGATGCGGTCAATGCGGTGAAACAAGCAGCAGAAGCAAAATTGCAAGCGGTTCAAAAACAGAACCAGGTAGTAAAGACAGGGCAATCTAAGCCTGCACAGAAAGATAAAACTCGAAACGATGCGAAATTCAACAAGGCTAAAAAATCAACCTTGAGGAGTGATGTATGAGTAGCAGAGCAGAAGTAAATCAAAAGGCCGTTGAAGAGGCTAGGCAAAAGGAGGCGGCCAAGCAAGCGGCTGCTAAGGCCAGAGAGATACCGATCACAACAGTTTTCGTTGCCATGGGTTGCGAGCAAGATCCAAAAGATGAATATCAGTGGCGCACGGCCAACCATGATCGTATATCAACTGGTGGCCGGGACAATAAACCGCAGCTTTGGTTTAACCATGACAGGGAGAAGGGCGGTTACGGCGCAATTGACCTGGTTATGCATCTGGGTGAGATGAAGTATTCCGAGGCGCTAACCTGGCTTGGTTCAGAAACGACGAAAACAGCGGTGATATCGACGGCCATGGTGATTGCCAAGCGCCAGGCTGAACAAAGCACCAAAAAACAGACTGAACCACCAGCAGAGGTAAAAGCCAATTGGAGCATTGCCAGGGACTATCTGATCAATGTTCGCAAGTTGGGACCAGAACTGGTCAATCGTATGCACCTGGAAGGAAAAATATACGCGGACAGCTATAAGAATGTGGCATTCCTTTCCTACGATGGCAAGAGTGCGGAATTGAGGGGTACGGGAACGTTTCCTTATCATGGCCTGCGTGGTGCAGAGAAAAGACCGTTTGGTATCAAATCTATGGATAAGGAAGCGGGGGCCGCATTTACAGAATCAGCAATTGAAGCCCTCAGTTTGCGTGAACTCGGCTTCAAAGGCTACATACTCGGTTTTGCAGGCCAGGCCAAAGAAAAGGCCGGTGAAATGGCGCAGTACTTACACGACAGAGGTTGGAAAATCGTGAGTGCATACAACAATGATAAAACGGGCGAACAGATGTCAGATAACCTTGCTGAAGCATTGAATGGAAAACAGATACCCGAAAGACTTACCCCTGTGACGAAAGACTGGAATGACGACCTGAAGGCAGGCTTGTCATTCGGATCTGCTAGGGAAAAAGGACTTACGGCGATGAATGAAGTCAAACAAGAGCCAGTTAAGGCAAAAGGACAGTCTCTGACTTCTTAAATTTCGCGCGCGAAATATTTCAAATAAAAGTGCAGATCGTGTAAACGGTATGGGGTTTTGGAACGTTATATAAGTAAACCAAAATCTTTACTATCTAAGATAGGAAAACATTATGATCAAATTCAATATTCTGTCCTTCCTGGATCAGACAGGTAAGTATGGTGATGCTCAGACGCTAAAAAATATACAATTTTACTTAAATGCTTTGGCCGACCAGTATAACGGCACGATGGCATCTAAGGACGTTACTGTTCAGGTCAAGCTAACCTTAACACCCGAGACAACGTATTCAGCCTCGGCAACCTCGACTACAGCATGGGATTCACTGTCACAGAATTTCAAGAGCACTACAGAGACATTGATTCAAAAAGGTGTGGATTTAGCTACGGGAGGCGCAAACTTTATTTTGAATTTGTCTGATGGCGTCATAAATACCATGAACAGTCAGCTTTCAAAGACCTATGTTGCAACAGCCACTGGCGGCCTTTCACTCCTTATTCATGAATTAGGACATGCTCTCGATATAAATACTGCTCTCGATACGAACACAGGCTTGCCACGGTCGAGCTATATAACAACTTATGATAAGTTTGTGACAATACAAGGAAACCAACCAT
The DNA here is from genome assembly GCF_049339385.1 of Undibacterium sp. SXout7W. Classification (NCBI taxonomy): domain Bacteria; kingdom Pseudomonadati; phylum Pseudomonadota; class Betaproteobacteria; order Burkholderiales; family Oxalobacteraceae; genus Undibacterium; species Undibacterium sp. SXout7W. The sequence continues at coordinate 52,122 of NZ_JBMPPF010000022.1, forward strand.
ATTTCACAGATGTATATGCGTCTGCAATTTATGGTTCTAAGGTTCCGCTCAAAAGATTGGGGGATTCCGACAGCATTGCTCATTTGTCGAAAGCGTTTTTAAATGGAACTATTACTGACAAAATCGGTAGTGACCCAATGTCGGAGAGTGCTGGCTATATCCCTCAAGATGGATATTTGTATACAGATCTTGATCTTGCAATTTTCAAAAGTTGTGGTTATCAAAATCTAAACACGTTAACATCCTATGATGGCCATACTTTCATCACCGGATTGAATACCAAGTCTGTTGTTGGGACAACCCAGGTTGATAAAGTAATTCAGGACGGTGTAAGAAATGATTATGTGCTGACAAAGGTAGGCAACCAGGTAGTAGAAGCCATCAAGTACGATGGTTCAACTATCTCGTTTTCCGGCATTGAGCGTTTTCAGTTTGCAGATAAACTGATTGCACTCGATCTCGACGGCAACGCTGGCCAGGCGTATCGTCTGTACCAGGCAGCGTTTAATCGCACGCCGGATGTCGAAGGGTTGGGATACTGGATAGGTCAAATGGATAAAGGTGCGGAAAACCTCAACCACGTGGCAGCTGGTTTTGTTGGCTCAGCAGAGTTCAAAACACTTTATGGCCAGAATGTGTCAGATAATGCTTTTCTGACGGCTTTGTATTCCAATGTTTTGCATCGTGCGCCGGATCAGGCGGGTTTCGATTACTGGAATGGTCGTGTTAATGCCGGCATGACGCGGCCAGACATCTTGGCGAGTTTCAGCGAAAGTGTAGAGAACCAGGCACAAGTTATCGGCTCAATCCAAAATGGCATTACTTACGTGCCTTATGTCTTGTAAAGAGTCACACCAATGAAAAAGGGCAGCTAAAAAGCTGCCCTTTTTTTATTGCGGTTATATGCTATTGGAAGCAGTTTGAATCAATCCAACATACATTTGTGGATAAACCTTGTGGCGTCGGGTAATAGGTGTCTTGCCTACAGCTATTCTGATTAGATGCAACACATTGCAACTCGGTATCCCAGACTCCGCGAGTGCATGTAGTCGGCCATCCATTGCCAGGGCAGGGAACAAATGGAGGTTTACATGCACTTCCGTTCCAGGTAAGGCCTGCTGAGCAAGCACATACCGGGAAGTTCTGAGGACCGTTAGCTGGGCAAGTTTGTGGTACACAACTGTTACTAGACGTGCTCCAAATCAAACCTGCTTGGCAAGCACATATAGGCCAGTTCTGCGGTCCCCCGGCCGGGCAAAGAGGATCGTTCTTAGGGTCAGGCACGCATGTTGCACCATCCCACTTGAAACCAGTAAGACACGCACAAGTCGGCCAGTTCTGTGGCCCCCCGGCCGGGCATACATTGTTGTTGCAGGAGGGGTAGTTTGTGGCACCGTTTGAGCAAACATTGTTATTACAGGCCGGGTAGTTGGTGGCACCATTGCTGCAAGTATTGTTATCGCAGGCAGGGTAGTTTGTCGCACCATTGGAGCACGATAAATTGTTACCTGGCTGGTTGTTGTCGCAAGCCGGGAAATTGGTTGCGCCGTTGGTGCAGACATTGTTATTACAGGCCGGGTAATTGGTGGCACCATTCGAGCAAACATTGTTGTTACAGGCCGGATAATTCGTCGCACCGTTGCTGCAGGTGCTTGGATTAGCCGGTATGTTGTTGTCGCAAGCCGGGAAATTGGTTGCGCCGTTGGTGCAGACATTGTTGTTACAGGCCGGGTAGTTGGTGGCACCGTTGCTGCAACTCGGATTGCCTGGCACATTGTTATCGCAGGCAGGGTAATTTGTCGCACCATTCAGACATTGGCCAGGAGTAGGAATTGTCACGCAAGTGCTGCCATTCCACGTTTCATTTGATCCGCAGGCGCACGTCGGGTAGTTCTGCGGGCCGTTGGCTGGGCAGGTTGACGGCAACGGTACGCACATAACACCGTTGTGGTACTCATTCGGGCCGCATGGAATTGGATCGTTAACGCAAGTGGATGCACCGTTATCCCAATGCTGACCAGCTGGGCACTGACAAGTACTTAACAGCGAATTCCAGCGCATAGGGGAAGAGCAACGAGCCTCACAGAATGTCCCGTTCCATTGCTGCTGTTCAGTACATGCCGGCATTGCGCAAGTAGAACTTTCATCAATCCAGGGTGTGTAAGTGACACCATCGAATTTGTCAACACTCTTGATGCGGCTCTGCACGATCTGACCGGTTTGTGGCGCAGGGCAGGGCAGCGTTTGATATTCCTTAATATCAAAGGTTTTGAGGGGTTTATTCGATGGCAGCCAGTTAGCAGCCACCACGATAGCTTTTTGACCTGGTAAGGGGTTTTTAATGCGTGCATTATCCTTTTCGAGCAGCAGGTCAGACGTGACTGAGTTTGTCCATCCTGCAGTCCCTATGCTCAAAGCGATTGAGCTGGCCAATTTCCCAGATGGCAAATCGTTCTTATCCTTGACCGGATTTGACGGATTCACCTTGATTGCGATCACGCAGCTTGCATCCGGGCAGCCAGGCGTTTCGAATTCTAGGGCAACCTTCAATTTGCCGCCGAAACGATCAGGTAAATTTTCGTTGAAACCTTGTTCCAAAAATCCGCCTGCCTGCAGCTCGGCAACTGTAGGCTGCATCGTATTATTAAATCCAGTTACGACTTGCTTGTTTAAAAGCTTGTCCTGGTTCTTTTTTGCGTAAGCTGTGGCAGCATTCAACACCGTTAAATATTGGTCGCCACGGGCGCTTGCATTGTAGCGTTCGCCAATTTCCTTGATACCGAACACGCCGCCAAAAACAATGCCGGTGATAATAGCTGCGCTGACTATCGCACCTATTAAACTGACACCTCTTTGTAAAAATCTCATTTTCATAACATCCTCCTGGTTTACTTCAGATTTATTTTCTTGCGGCTGGTTACGAGTTAGGAACGAAGATATAGCCGGCGATTGAGGCCGGGACAGCCCCAGCCGGATTAGGAACTTGAGCAGTACCGTTCCCAATCATTGCGCTGTTGCCTTCTGCCGAGCAGAAACCTATGTCTCCGAGTTTTCGCGCAATTTCACATGCACGCCTACCATCAGGTATCCCAGATGAGGAACCTAGAATGCTTCCAGCAAGGTATGCAAAGCCTGATATTGATCCATTTGGCTGTGCATCTACTTGTATTTTGTACTCTGATCCGAACGGAGTAACGACGCCAACCCCTTCGGCCGTCAAATACTTTTGATCAATCAATTCCTGCACCGTTGGTTTATTCGGATTACCAATGCCACTAATTTTCTTATTCAAGATTAGTGCCTCCTTATTTTTTTCTGCGTAATACTGCACGCTTGTGGTGACTTGTTTTAGCGCGTCAGCATCAGACGTGCGTATGGTCATCAATACTGCATTTCTCGAAATAGAAATCACAATCGTGAGGAGAATAATTGCTACGCCAAGAGAAACAATTGCGAAAACTAACGTTTCGCCTTTTTGAAATTTATTTGATTTCATAGTGGACTCGGTGCTGAAGCAATTGCACAAACAGTAGCTGCACTATTTATCGGGCTGGTTATGTCCTTATAGCCAGATCCAACGAGAATGCTGGGCGCATCAGGGGCTGTGTAAACACCTCCTGGTACTGCGGCCGCAATTGCTGAAGCCAGAACAAATGAAGGCGCGGCATGTTCCTGGACCTGGCCAGAGTCGCAGACAATGCCGGTTAAATTCTTACCCACGCCGACACGGACAACAAATAAAAATTGCCCGTTGAATTTCGACCTTGTTGGGAAAGTTGACGGCAGCAAGCCATTTGCAATCAAAGATTCACGAGTTGGCGCCAAGGCGTTTGTGTAGCCTGGCGCTGTCCCCGTAGTGACTATCAAAAAGCCATTTTTCTTTATATATGAATCGAGAGCCTTTTGCCCTCGCGTCAAGGTGTTGCTCTCTTGAAAAATAAGGTCATGCTTGGCAATCAAACCAAGGAAGCCGAAAAAAACCATGACTATGACAAGGACTATAGCAGTCATAACCATAATCTCGATGAGGCTGAAACCACCTTGACGCAATTTTTTCATATCTTGATCAGCTCTGTTTGATACGACCAGAAACAATGGTCAGGTAATCACCGGTGTTGCACTGTGCAATTGCAGCGTTTGTATCCAGGGCCGCACCGAAAGCTTTCACAGAAGTTCCGCCAACAGTAATTGTATCTACTGCGTCGGCCAGCATATTGACGTGATACAGGCAAGCCTTGCGAGGCACACCAGTGTCAGTAACAGACTGTGTGTTGTTAGAAACACCGTTCAAGGTCGCTGGTGCAAATGTTTCAGAGCCGCCATAGTAGTTACTGATGACACCGCCACCTGGCAGAAACTTCAGATCAATGATGTTTTGTTGCGCAACGCCTGCAGTCGTGAGGGCCGCAAACGACGAAGCACCGTTATATGCAGAATTCACACTGGACATATTCGCCAACTGCACTGTCGATGCGCGCCAGGCTTTGAAGTAAGGCCATGCGTAGTTATACAAAACAAAGATGAAAGCAATAATGCCAATGATCAAACCACCTGTGAGTAACAGGTCGGTCAAGGTTGCTGCACCCCTCTGCTTACCCAAGCTAACAGGGCGGTTGCGGGATTTAAAAGTGTTAGAAAGAGTATTCATAGAAAGATCCTTATAAATTAAATTTAACTGCGATTACGAACTACCAAACTGGAAAGAGTTACTACCTCAATCCAACTTTTTTCAACATCGTTGTGATAATCAACCCCACCGTCGCAATGACGATGAATAACACCAGGCCGATAGTCAACTTCAAGCCTTCCTCGATCCGAGGGCTTAATTCCAGAACATCACGAGTCACGATTTCCATCGCGTTCGCTGCAATTTCATGGATCTGTGTGTGCCAGTTAGACCAACGCGCATAGTTGGTCAACAGGTCACCTAATTCTGGGCTGAATAAGCCGGTGCTGACCAACGCGAACCCGGCATTGGAAGCATCTTTATTCAGCTTCTTGAGCATTGTGGAAATGTGTGCCTCAAGATAAGGCGTTGCATGGGTACGTATTCTTTCCAGCGACGGTTTCAACGGATAATCAGCCTGCATCAGAAATGCCAAGTTCATCAGAAACATCGCGCATTGTTGATCGCGGTATTTATTAAAAAGAATCGTCTTTTCAGCATAAAGGCGGGATTTTCCAGACCAGCGCGGCAAAGACCAGAACCACCACAACACTGTAGGAATGGCCAGGAAGATTGCAAAACTCAAAAAGAGCGTGAGATTGTGCGTAAAAGCTGCGACTGCCCTGGGTAAAAAGCCCCACTCGCTTTTTGGTATAGATTCTTCTATTACGGAAAAAAAACCAGAATCAATTCCATAGAACAATGCGATTAGCAATATGCCTGGCAGGATTGCTGAACGTATCGCCTTCTTGATTGACTCTTGCATGAGCGTGATTTGTTTGACGGCTCGTGATAGAAACTTAAATGCGTTCGGAAGGTTTTGTGTCTCTTCGGCCGACGCAATTAAACCAGCCTCTGAATCACTGATCGTCCCGCGCATACTATTGGCCAGGCTGCCAGAGTTATGCAAGAAATTGTGTTTCCATCGTGTGTAAACAGGTATCAAGTCGCTTTTACGCTTAATAGCAACTTTGTACAGCTCATCAATTTCATTTTTCAGATTCGCATCGTGATCCAGGGCGAAACCAATTTGGGCATATATTTCAGCGCGGCGGCGATGAAATACCCGTTTCGCTAAAAAGAATTTAAATTTTTCCATTTAAGCTGGCTCCGCTTCAAGGTCTGATTTTTGAGTTTTTTTCTTAGTCTGTTTTGTCGGGTCGAAGGTTGGTTTGTAAAACTCGATGTAATCTATTAATGCATCGACATCTTCAACATCGACAAGCCCGCGAGATACCTGATACAGAGCGTTATTAATAATTGGCTTACCAGTGATATCTTCATCTGTGATGTGCGTATTGCACTGATTTAACCAGTATTGTTTTGCCTGGGCATCCAGGTTTTTAGCCATTAGGCTCATGTACTCTTCGTCGGGCTGGATCAATTCAATCACAGGGATGCGTCCAGAAATGCCTTCTTCACAATCATTACAGCCGGCTTTGTTTTTGATGTACACACCGTCCAGGGGGACATGCAGACGCTTTAAATTACTGACGAAGTATTTGGTCAGATTATTATCTGTCGTCTTGATCTTGCATTTTTCGCAGAGCCTTGGAATAAGTCTCTGATGGAAGATAAGACCTACTTTGTTGGTATCACACACAACAGATCTCTTTTGCTGAATGTGATCGTCGCATAGACGGCCGATGACATAGTGAGCGCCATTTGTGTGCAAGGTCGTAAACACCTTTTGCCCAGTATCTTGCGCAATCATGGCGAGCGTTCCCATTTCTGCATCGCGGATTTCACCGACCAGCAAATCATCTACGCCTACACGCAATGCTCTTTTCATTGAGTTAGCCATGCCAATTTTTTCGACGTTCACGCGAGTGACGCCAAACTGGAAAAATTCAACAGGATCTTCGAGTGTCATTCTGTACTTACCGCGATTACCTATATCCGACTGCATCAGACAATACAGCGTCGTGGTCTTACCAGACCCTACCGGGCCAGTACACAAGATCATGCCTACTCGACGTTTTGCCTGGCGTCGCAAGATGCTGATTACTGAAGGTCCAAACCCAATTTCTTCAAGAGTAGGTACAACTCCTTTTTCACCTTGCGGTTGAATACGCAAGGTAAGATCATATCCACCATCAGATTCAGGTATTGTTTGATAACGCAAGTAATATTCGTTTTTATCAATTGTCCGTTTAATTTTTGCTGACTGATCCTCGGCTGTGGGCGCAAAGGTTTGTTTTCCTTTCTCGTGCCCTGTTTTATCGGCAAGGTTGGTATAAAGGTGCGAACACAAAGAGTTTCCGAGTTGAAAGCTGATACTTTCCAAATATCTGACAGTGCCATGGATTTTTAAGGTAATCCCGGTCGTGTCTTTCCGAACGTGCAGACGGATATCGGACGCATGGCGAGCAATTGCCTTTGATAGTAACGAGTCGATATGTGTTGAGTTTGAAGACTCCATATCCTGATCGCTATCATCATATCCACCACCATCATTTAAGTGATAATGCGTGCGGATTACGCTGGTAGTTTCTTCTTTAATTGTCAGTTTCCAGCCAAGATTTTCAACTCTACTAACAATTGTTTTAAATTCGGCTGTCGGTTTGAAATGGTCCGCGACAAGGATTGTTGCTTGTAAGGGGGCATTGGCGATTACCGCGACAGTCGGAAGATAGGAAGATCTAATACGAATGAGCGCGCTATCATCGTCACCAGACAGTAAGCAAGGATATTCTAGCGCTTCTTGTTGGGCTGCCAGCCGTGCTTTAATCCAATTGGTAATCCTTTTATACATACAATCTTTCTCGACAATTTGAGTTAATCAGCTTCAAACTTGATTAGTTTTTGGCAAGCGCCTTTTGTCGCTTTTACACCAAGGCGTAGGCAAACAGAATCTTTATCTATGCTGGCGACCGTGTATTTGAGTACCGGTGATCCAACATCAACCAGGTTTGAAACACCGCGCACTTTCAGCATTGCGCGGAGTTTTCCCTCAACATCCGAAATCCGCACCAATTCAAATTCCCGCTGTGGCTTGGCTTTTTGTGCCTGATCTGTTCGCAGATTCGGATTTTTATCATCAATTACTTGGATGGCACCGACAGGGCCATTCTTAGGCAATGCGCCGGCTTTACTCGCTTCAGAAAGTGGCACTGTCAGGTATGGGTCGTTTGTGGCGACGGAGCTAGCCGCTGCAGGAGCCGTCATTGCTGCTGGTTGTGATGCAGGTACTGCCTCTGCTGTTTTAACTGCGCGTGGCGCTGTTTGTGCGAAAACAGACGGCAATATCAACATCAGGGGAAGCCAAAGGACTTGATTTTTAGTAAGCATAGTATTTACCTTTTATTTCGACGGTTACGGTTGTAATAGGCGTCGTGATGGTTTTAGCAGTAATCGACTGAATAGTGATGTAGTTAGGTATTGCTGCTGCTTGATGTAGTTCGGTGTATGGAACACTGAACGTAAATTCACCGGTTCTAATCAGATCGGACGGATCTGCTATAACGCCAGGTGGCGCTGGCAGCAAAGGGCCAGCCACAGAAAAACTAGACTGATACCCCGCATCGTGAAGACCTTGGAACCAGGTCACGATGTATTTGTTGAATAAGTTCAACTGTGTCAGCTGCAGCGGTTGCGTCAGCGTGTCAGCTGAATATTGCAATTCACGGGTAACATGCTCAGTGTCGAGAAATTTCACTGCGTTGTCAGTGTTGCTGATTCTAAGAGCCGTCAGAAAACCTTTGGCACTACCCCCAGGTTTTCTATCGTATCTAGCTGTGCATGCAGTAGCTACACATTCAAGCTGATTCAATTCCCACCCAGGAACCTTCCAAGCAACATCGTTTGCAAATGCCAGATATCTGGTGATGACTTGGGAGGGAAACGAACGACTTTCAGTAATACCCTTGACAAGATTTGCAACCTGTTGCTTGTGCTGCAGCTTCGGATCTTCCTGCTTTGCCTGTGCTGCAGGCGTAGAAGATCCGAAAAATTCCAGATAACACACAAACAGTATCGCAACTACCGTAACACCGAAAACGATTTTGAAAACTGGAAAATCGCCAGAGAGTTCCTTGAGTGAATAACCAGACTTGAGGCTGATAGCATCAAGTTCTGCCAGTGAAAGTGGTTCAATTTCAAAAGGCAAATCTACTACACTGACACCGCCCATTTCTTCGGATATTTCCTCAATTCCGATATCACCAAAGACCTTGATGATCTTCTTCATATCGGCATACTGCAGAACGGTATCCTTGATCAGATTCAATGCTTCGTCTCGATCAACAACAGAATCGAGTGTGGGCATAAAACCTTGCAGCACCACCAAGCAAACTTGATCGTCTGGGAGTGAGTGAATAAAGATAGCGTTTTCCGTGTTCACTTTGGCAGCAAACACGGCGGCACCAGAAGCCAAATTTTTGGCCTTCTTTACTCGGCCGAAGCCAATGTTCGTGCTGTTGTCAAAGCGGTATTCAACATACACATTTGCTTTGTCCACCCTGGCCGAATCTTCGCGCTCTTTTGGGTCGTCGCTGAGAGTAGTTTCCCAGCGCAATCCAAAGACAAGATGAGAGTATTCGTACATGCTTACACTCCCGAAATGTACGGAGTAATCAAGATGATTGTTTCGGAAGTCTCTGTTGTTGCAGATTCAGAACCTAGCGATTGATTCTTGAACAGGCCACGGTTATCGACCGAGGAATTAGTACGCTTAAAGCCAGACAGCACCAGTGTTGAGCCAGCACGAAGAATTGCCTTCGTCGTGAACTTTGCACCACCTAACAGGAGCTTATCAACATCACCTTGTTTTTCACCAGGAACAAGTGATTTCAGCTTAGTGTCATCCAGGCCAAATCGAACAATGATTTTTCCGCCAGGCAGAATTGTTGGGGTGAGCTGGATCAACTGACCGAAGGTAGCGTATCCTAGTGTTTGGCTTGAAACTGGAGTGCCCAGAGTTCCAGTCGGGACGACAGTAGAACTGGCAACATAACTTTGCTGATCAACGGCAGTCAGCGTTGCGGGTTCGTTATTCATAGCTATGAAGCTGTACGGCTTAGTATCAGTCACATTACTGAGAGAAGACAATGCTTCAATCAGCATTTTGCTGCTCGCAAATTTGCTGTTTCCAGTCGCTACCGGGGAAAAAATATTAGAAGAAATATTCCCAGCAATCGCGGATTGCACCAGGTTGGCGGGTGTACCTAGACCGAAGGTGTAGGTATTCCCATCTTTAGCCAATTTTTGGTATACCAGGTTCCAGTCGATACCAGAAGAGCCGGTTCTTGTGCTTGAAACCGTAATTTCGTCCACCTGAAATAATACTTGCTGACTCATCAGATGATTGGCGGCTGTCAAGAAGGATTTCACCTGGCGATGACAATCCTTGCTGCAAGTTACAGTGGCCAGACCGACAGACTTATTTAAAAACACCTTCTTCGGGTCGCCTGCCATGGCAGCGAGTGTGTCTTGAATATCCTTTACCGGGTCGATATCACCATCAAACTTACTTTCAAGCGTAGAACTGAAGTCACCAGTCATGCTCGTGTTACCAATGCTGGCACCTTGGCTTGATGTGGATTTCTTACCCAGGGAAATACTTGATGTCGTTTTCGATGGAGTGATGCTGATAGCGTAGGTTTTGCGGAAATTTGTTTCTATGTGCAAAGCGCCATCGTAATAGTCCCAATCAACGCCAAATTGTGACATGGCCGTTTCGAGCAATTGCTTCACAGGCATGGCAGGCAGACCGGAAATGTCTATTGTTTTTTGTGTAGGCTTTGAACCAGAATTGGTCGATATTTGGTTACTTGTGGAATCAGCAAAAACCTTCGTCGCTACACCAGTTTCTTCGGTGAGCATTTTAGCAAATTCTTCCAAGGTCATCGACTTGGTGGCAAATTTCGCCTTCTTCTCACTGCGCAGGCTTCTAGGCAGATCTTCGGCAAATTCGGCCTCGGCGACTGACCTATTGCCGTAGTAAGGCGTTGCAAGTTCAGGTAGTACGATTGGCCTGTTTTTCAAGCTGGCAGTTGCTTTGCTCACCGTTTTCTGTGAATTCACATAGTCGGCAGAGACTTTTTCTTTCACTTCTGTGCTTGCGCAACCAGCCAGGCCAGCCAAAATCAATGTGAGTAATATAGTTTTTTTCATATTTATTCCCCGGCGTCTTGTGCTGTCATTGGACGCACGATAATTTGTTGAAATGCTGTTGGCTGGATTTGAAATGGCGCATCACTGTTGCGGTAGGCTTCACCAAGAACACTCAGCGCATCCAGAAACGATCCGTTACTGATTACTTTGTCCGCTCTGACTTTGAGAGGAAAATCCCTTGTCTCCCAAGCCACTTCATACCCTGCTTGCTGGGCCCAATCTTCGATCAAATCACGAAGGTATTTATGCTCAGCTTTGATGATCCATTGACGCGAAGACTTTTTGTCTTGCGCTGGTTCCTTGGCTGCCACTGGTGCCGGTGCCTGGATCATTGCTGGTGCAGCTGGGTAGGCATACATGGCCACAGGGCCGTTTGGAGTCTGTACCTGGACAAGTACAGGACTTCCGGCAACAGGTACAGACTGCGCGAAAGGCTGCTGGGGTGTGGTGGCCACAGATGGTGCACGCTCAAAAATTTCATCCGGGACGACTTTGAAATTGATAAAGCGGTATTTCTTCCCATTAATGACCGCAGAGAAATTCGTCATCAATTTTGCAAAACGGAATGTCTTATCACTGATGCGTTCATAAGTGATTTCTGTCCCGAATTCATCGCGCACAGTCAATGAACCAGGCACTTCGGTAAACTCAAACACTGTGCGTTTGCCGTAGGGATATACGTTGAAGCCTTGTTCTTGTGCCCAGGCATTTCCCAGATTCATGAACAACATTGCGGTAAAAAGTAAAATCTTTTTCATTGTGAAAGCTCCTGCTGTTTTGTTTTCGTTGGTTTATTGGTGGATGAATCTTTTTTGCTCTGCTTGGCACCGGCGAGGTTGATGTTTCCGTTTTCTTTGACCAGGACAGACGGCACGCCCTTGTCTTGCTCGATGTCCCGGCGCATGTTCGCCTTGGCATTGTTGAGCAGGGCTTGGCGTTCTGCATCTGTCTTGGAGGCGAGTTGTTTTTCTGTGACCAACAGCGCGGCGGCAGCGTGCGTGAGTTCTGGAAGCTCAGGGTGTCTTTTTGCAGCTTCAAGGATTGAAGGATCAGAGTCGAATGCTTTTAATAACTTTTCTTTTCTTGAAAGAGAATCGTCAACCGGCTGGGCGGCCGCTTCCAGCCTTTCTACTTTCCAATTATTGCGGTTAGTATCTATCGGCTCGACACCCACAACTTTTCCCTCTTCATTGCGGACATTTGCATCAACGACCACAGGTTTCTGGCCGGTATGCTGCAATTTGATTTCTTCGCCAATCTTCGCATTGGCTTCACTCATTGCAAATTGAATATCTTTTCCCCAGATGGTCTCAACACCTTTTATCGTTTCTATTTTTGCAAAATAACTTGGCGATTCGTCTTTATCGAATTTATATAATGCTGGGCCGTGCTCAACTAATTTGCCTACATATGTCCTTACTTTTGGCTCGGACTTAGCCTTTGACGAGTTTGTATCCTGGTTATAGCTTTGCGGCTGATCATTTGATACGACGCCTTGTTTTGAGCTTACTTTTGCCGTATTGGATTCGCTTTTGTTTTTTTGAGCCTTCTGCATCGGGCCACGTTCGATGGAATTATCGACGCGGCTTTCAGGATGAGTTTTGTCGCGTTTTGCAAGCACGGCGGCCAGCCTCGCTTTTTCGATATCGCTCGGTACATAGCCATCAACTTTGATGCCACGCAAAGACGCCTCAAGCCATACGGTAGCCCTAAACTCTTTGGTACCACTGACTTTGATTGAGGGCCATTTGCGCGCTTCAGCAATATCTACCATGCTTCTAACATGGTGATCATCTGGTGTTCCATCAGACGCGCTGATTTTGGTCGTGCCATCGACGAATGCTAATTTTTCTTCTTTGCCGTTTTCGTAGTAGCGGTTATCTACTACTACATACTTGCGCAAAACAGATTCAGGAATGACATTCGAGACATCCTCATCTGGCTGGCTGGCAGTCTTTGTCTGTGCATCGCTGATTTTTTTTGAATCTGATGATTCAGCTTGTGATTTCTCTTCGGGCGTATTGCTGGTACCAGCGCTAGCAGTTTCTGCTTGTTGGTCAAACTGTGCACCAGGTAAAGAGCGAAGATCTTCAATTCTTCGTGCTTTCGACTCTTGTAGCAACAATCGTTGTTGTCTCATGCTTTCTTGCGCGTCAGCAAGGGCGCCATCTGATAAGCCATGGTTCGTACCAAAGTCTTCAGCGAACGTTTCTTTGACAGATTTACCAAAATCCTGTTGATACAATTTCCTGAACTCTTCGCTATAAGCCTTCGTTTCCTTCATACGCAAAAACATCGCTTTGGTAGCAATTGCCAAAGCGATTTTTTGTTCATTCTGCTGAATTTCCACCTGCCTTTTTGCGTGTTCTGACCGATTTATTTCCTGCGTATCTGCCAGCTTGTCCAGATTGGCTTTCGCTTGAATCATTCCTTTGAAATCACGGAAATCTTCTGCGGCGCGTTTACCTGCTGCGCCGCTGGTGCGGTTTAGGATTGACATCTTATTGTCGTAACCTGCAGAGTTTTTCTCTTCTGCTTCGATGGCTTTACCTTCTTGGTGTGCACCAACGACACCTTTTTCAATAATGTTCGTCAAATCCATTTCCGTCTCCTTCATCAAGTTGGCTTATCGCGTTGTTGGCTAATTCAAGTAAGGCAAATTCATCTAGTGGGTCTTCTTCCGGTACTGACAAATCCAGGGGATCGAAAGAGAACAATTCCACAGGCATATTGTAAATGTTTTGTAAATCTGCGTGCGTAATTTCTCGCTCTAATGCAATGTTTTCTGGAAAAACATCACTATTTTCGGAAATTTGTGTATCTTGTTTATCATTTTTTGGTATTTCTTTACCCGATTCTTTGGCCTCCTCCTCGGCCTTCTTCTGATGTTCAATTTCCATGACTTCGTGAGCCATACGCATAGAAGTCTTCACGTCCGAATCAAACTTTGCATAATCAATACGGGGTGATTTAATTTCCAGCTCGGATCGTTCCATAGCCTTTTCAATATCTTTTTTGCTATAGCCATTGAAAAAGAGCGACCAGCGTTTTTTCTTTGCTCCCAATGTTGGGGATGCATGCGCCAAAAGTTCTACAAAGTAGGAATTTTTGTAATAGAGCGCTTTAGTAGCTTGAATCGGGTGTGTTTCCCGGTAAAGAATGATTTCTCTTGATTGATCCATTTCGCGCAACTCTTGAGGTGACATCAGTGCACGTTTTTGATCGCTGGTGTTGATCGAGCCGCTATCTTTCCAAATGTCTTTTGATTTAGAAAATGTTTTGGTAGTTAGATCGAAATAGCCAAGAGCTTTTGAAATTGAATCTGAAATATCAGAGTCGTTTTTTGGTGGTGTATAAATAACATGCGCATGATGATTGTCTAGAAAGTTGGCAACTGCATCTTTCTGCTTGTAGATTGGAATGAGCTGGCCCGGGCCTTGAAATATCGTTAAAAGCTGCAAGCCATAACCAGCTATAAAGGCAACACCATTAAACAAAACATCCAAATTGCCAAGGACGCCAAACTCATCCATGAGCAGTAGAACTTTGTATTTGAGTTTCGGGTTATGTTCTGGTAGCTCATTCAAATTTACCGATATCAATTGCTGCCAAAAAATTGAATTGAGAATAGCAGCGCGCTTGATATCACGCGGTTTAAGTCCGTTGTAAATTGTCATCCGCTTTTTTCGCAAGTCACGAAAATCAAAATCATTTCCAGATGTGGCCGCGTCGATGAGAGGGTTGGCCCACAATTCGAGACGTGAGCGAAAGCCAGCGATAATACCTGCCCTTGTTGCATCTGCATCAATTCCTGCATATGTCGTGAGAAAACTTTCGCACTCCATTGATAGCGGCATATCGCTGTGCTTGCGCTGTTGAATAACAGCTTTAAGATAATCTGAACCATCACCGGCAACCATTGACTCTCGAAGCACCTGGCCAACACTGACAACTTTTCCAGGTGTCTCTATCAGATACATGATCAACCCCATAAATAGCGTCTTTGGTGTGGATGTCCAGATAGGGTCTTTGCCGTCAACATCGGGGAAGAACAGATTTGCAATGACCTGAATGTCGTCAATCATTTTCCTTTTGTTGTCCAGGTCTATATAGAACAGAGGGTTATATTGATGCGTAAGCCCATCTGAATTAAAAGGATCAAACTTGAAAATCTCGTTTTTGAAAATTATCTGTCTAATCTTGCTTGTGATCTTAAAATTTTCTAACTTGATATCGGTGTTGACCAGGCTGTGCCGCCAAAAGAGCAGGTTTGTGATGACGATGGCCACACCTTTGCCGCCTCGCGTAGCGGACGCGAGCAACACATGCAGCACTTCAGAAATTACCAAAAACTGATTATTGAATTTTCCGATGATGACGCCATCATTGCCGAACAATCCAGCTTTATCTAATTCACTCTTTGTCGCAAATCTGGCTTCACCATGCAGGGATTTTTTTGGTTTCCCAAAAAATAAGACTGACACCGCTAGTAGGGAAATAAGAGGGACAAGCGTAGAGACAAGAAGCTTTAATTGAACAGGTTTTTGTCCTGTGTAAGCAACGTGATACTTCCACAACATCAATGGGCTGGCAGTACTATCAGGGATGCCATTCCACACACAAAACAGCAACGCTCCCATGTGTAATGCAACAATTGGTAACACTACAAACCACGCTATCACCCCATATTTAATGCATGTTTTCGCGTTTAAGTTCAGGGTCATAGTAAACCTCAGTAATTTTTCTGTTGGAGCACACAACTACAATGTCGATAGTTGCGTACAGGCGCTTCATGATGTAGCTGATGTCCAGGGTAGATCCAGTTGGACTATCTTTGATAAGCGCCGTCAGCTGGTAGAACGCCTCCTTAGTACTGTCAGCGTGCATCGTGGCAAGTGAGCCAGGATGAGCGGAACCAACTGACTTGACGTATTCCCAAGATTCGTCCCCGCGCATTTCCGAAAGAAAAATACGATCAGGTTTCATCCTGAGACAAGCTGCCAACGAGTCTTTGACGTGTGGCTTCCCTTCACGCGAAAAAATCAAGTGCACCTTGTTTGGTTGACGCAGAATAAATTCGTGGACATCTTCAATCGTGATGATCCGTTCGTACAGCGGGATCTCTTTGGCAAAGGCTTTTGCAATGTGAGTCTTCCCGCTTCCGGTTTTACCGCACAAGACAATATTCCTTTTATTGAGAACTGCCATTTTGAAGAATTCAGCAAAACTCTTTTTTTTATGGAGTTCCCAGAGCGTTTTTTCAAAAGGCTTCAGATCGTCATTAGGTATTTCCGCATTGTCAAATACGCCCTGCTCTTCCAGAATGTCAATGCTGGAATCCTTCAAGGATGGTTTGCGAATCGTCAGACTAAATGTGTCGCGGATGACAGCCGGGGGGATGACAATCTGTGTCCGCTCACCAGTTGGCAACGCTGCTGATAAGAAGGGCTTATCACTGTCAATGCCGGTACTGTTAAATGACGCAATATTAGTAGCAATGGACATCAACTTTTCCATTGTCAATTCCGGTACGTCGAACCTTTCCCATCCGTTACGGCCTTCAGTCCATAATTCCTGTGGCCTATTAATCGCCAATTCTGAGATATCTCCATCGAGAAACTTTCTGACATGCGCAAAATTTGCATTAAATACTGGTGTTAGTAAGCTGGGATTAATCATTTTTTTTCAATGCCAATCGGTATACGGGCGAAAAATCAAGATCTCTTGCGACCATAATCTGAATATGATCACCTTGATTTTTGGTGAGGACTGGCGGGATATTTGCGTCAACTTCGAGACGTTTTTCCACGCTCGTATTGATCGCATTTCCACTGTTATCCAGGGTTAATTGATTTGAGTTTCCATTGTTTTGAACACGATTTCTGGCATATGCAGAAGTGTCTTTGAAAATACTCAACAAGAACGCAGCACCAAACCTGTCCCAAAAACGGTTGTCAACCTGGCCGGACATGCCTGATCTGCCGAGTGCATCAGCTCCAGGGCTGTCAATATTGATCCAAACCCCGTTGGGAGTGCGAATGCGAGTCCAAATGACAAACAATTTCGCATTACCAGGCTTCACAGAACCTGAATATTGTCCATCTACCTGCGACCCGCGTTCCAGGAGTTTTACCTGATTGTTATCAGAGAAAACGTCCTTTGTCAGCGTGGCTTTGATGATACCTGGCTCACTACTATCAATTGCAGAATCAAGCGTTGCATCAAGGGCCGTACTGGACGTGATAAGGTAATTTCTGTCCGGCATGAAGCCTGCTAATGCAACCTTAAACGTTGTCGGTTCAAGCTTGGCCCCGAGTTCTGATCTGTGCTTGCAATTTTCATGCAACAGCGGATCGCATCTTTCAGTGAAGCCGTTCTGATCGACGTCTTGCTTTTCCCGGCGTTCACCGTAGGCACCTCCAGCATTTTCGTTTTGACTGCCCTGTCCGAAACGCTTTCTGTCCCACCAATCGAGCGGTTTGGTTTTTTGTGGTGCCTCAACCGGGCCGCCTTTAGCATTGACGACACCGATTGGCTTGGCTGGTTCGGTATCAACGGCAAGTGGTGGCAGGTTGTTTGAAACCGTCACATTCTTATCTGGTTCTTTGACCTTTTTGGGTGAATTGACCATATAGAGCATATAAGCGGCTGCGGCCAGGCCAAAACAGAACAACAGCACTTTGAGCAGCGTTCCACCAACGGCTTTCCGATTTAAATCCGGTAAATCATCGTTGCCCAATTCTTCCGCCGGGATTGCGGTGCTGTTATCGACAACGCGCCTTCTGCGCGTCGTAATCACTTCTTCTTCTTCGACTTCGCCAGGATGTAGTTCACGCCGGCCTTCTTCTATGTCGTTATGATTTTGGTTGGCGTCATCGTGGCTGAGTGGTTTTTGGTTATTGTCGCTCATGGCGTATTACCTTTTAATTCGCGGTAAACTTTGCTGCTGGATGTGCCGCTCAAGTTGTCTTGAAGTGAGTCTGGGTCATAGGACATATTGACCACGCAGGCGACAAGTGGGTCTTTGCGTAACACCAATTTTTTAACAACCTTGGGTATAACCATCGTAGTCAATCCAGACATGGAATGCTGAATCAGACTTTCTGAGCCATCACTTAACACTTCATGAATCGAGGGAATGTCGCGGTTGTTAGCAAAGGTGAGTTTGATCATCTGGCCGTCATCGTAAGCAGACGTTGGTGTTATTTCCTTGTCGCCACATGACCAGTAATCAAAATTTAAATCTCGCTGCGTTTGCAACGGGTTGGCCGGATTAAGCTCTTTGGCTATTTCTTTTTTTTCCCTAGCTGCCTTCTCAGCTGCCTCACTTTTCATTTTCAAGCCTGCATCATCAGGGTGAAATATCTGTAACTTGAGAGTCGCTTCGTTAGTGTCAAACGGGCGCTTTACACGTTGTTGCTGATTCAGAAGCGTCAACACAAAATTGTAGTCATGCTGCACCCCTTTTGTGTTTTCTGTGATGACGATCAAATTCATGTCCGGGTTATCCTCTTTAGGCTTCACGAACATATAGTTTTTACCTATGGACTTCGGAATATCCCAAGCTGGATCGTCGCCGCCGTTGTAGTCGATGATTTTCTCGTCAGCTGGAAAGCGAATCAGTGTGCGAATACCGAAAAACGTTTGCACACGGATGATGTCGTTTTGGTCGTATATAATTTGCCGCACCCGGTTGTCTGCCACCCCTTTGAGGGGTTCTGTTTCAGCAACAACTGACGCTGAAAACAGAGAAATGGCAACGACTGCAACCGAGCATAAAATGCGTGAGTTGATGATCATTATTTTTTACCTGCCTTTTCAAAAGCTTTGGAATTCAAACTTCCGTCGGGTTGTTCTTCGAAGCCGGTACATTGGAATGCATACGGGTTGATTAACCTGGCTTCTTTTGTCATTTTGCTGTTAGGCTGAAACTTGAAATTGATGATGACTTGCCAGTTTTCCGGTTGTGCAACGTTGGCACCTTCGAAAATTTTTACATATCGAATCAGCATTGTTTTTCCTACTGTCAGCGGGGAAACTGATTGAATTTTGATTTTTACCCGAATATCTTTCCCGTACAGATTTATGGGCGAGTTTGGGTTGTCATTGGGTTGAAACCAGGTGTGATATCTTTGCTGCTCGTCGGGCGACGACATATAGCCGACGTACACATAAAACTCTCTTGTCATGTCGAAGTTATACGACATCCTGTAAAGCAAATACATTTGGCACCAATGCTCATCCGAAGCTTGGCCATAACTTTCTTTTTCGTCGGTCAGAGTTGTCAGCATTTGCAGGCGGCCTGACAGTTTATCGACCTCAAGAACCACTGGAGCTGGGGGATCTCTGAACAGCTGGTACGCGCCCACACTTCCGCCGAGCAGTCCAAAAATGCTTCCTGCCCCCGCCACGATCCAGGCTCTTCGTTCACTCTTTTCAAGCATGAGTTCTGTATCAGCTTCCCAGCTCAAGCCTTGCTTAAATATTTCCGGTTCAGCTTGGGCGGTGCCTTTGGCCTTGCCCTTTACTTGTGAGTTTCCATTCTTAGGTGGTCTATTTAACATCACATGCGTCCTTGAGTTTGAATCGTGCCTGGCTTGTTGATAGGGTGAAGTTCGCCTTTGCACTCTTTAGGCTTTACCGCTGGGGAAAAGAAAGCACATCCTGAAAGCAAACAGACAAAAAAACAGGGCAAAATGCCCCGGAATATACGGATATTTGGCATTGAAAACCTTTCTAAGTTTTCGGAAAATTATACATTTTTCTGGAAATTAATGCAGTCTTTTTGGGTTATATAGCAACATTATGCAGATTCTTTAATTGAATTTGGTCGCATTTTGTTCATGGCCCATCTTGTCGTCTTCGCCACCGCGCCAGGATGTTTCGTTGCAAACTCTTTATTCATGTGTCGCTGGCGCCTGTTGTTACGCATGTCGTTCAACGTTTTTCCGGTAGCAAGGTTTTTAACGCCTCCTGCTGTACCTTTGGCTCCACCTAATACCCTGCCCCCGATTGCTCTACCTAACCCTAAAGAGCCGACTGCAGCACCACCGCCGAGCGTGGATGCCAGTTGAGGAATTTGGATGTAATACACCGCTGCAATCACACCAAATATCAGAAGAGGAAGAGACGCACGGATTGAAACGTCTGTTCCCACCTTTTCAATATATTTTTCGAGAACGACCAAAACCAGGTTTATGAAAATGATGGTAAGCAGACTTCCCGCAATGGCGCTGGCGACAAGCGAAATCCATTGATCGCAATACCGCTTTGTTGCTTCAAACGTCACCAGTGCGATGGCGATTGGGCCAATGGCCAACATGCAGGCGAGTACCAGTTTTACTGCTAACAAAAGAATGAACGCGCCACAGGTTATGCAGATACCGGCGATCCAGATGGCAACGGCGATCAACATCAGACCGAAGTTAGATAACTTCAGGCCAGATGCCTTTTGATAGAAGACGTCCCCATTTTCAAAAAACTTGTCCATTACCCTATCGAGAAACGTGAATGCCGCTTCAGGGGTTGATGTGCTACCAGGTGCAATGAGTTTTCCCAACGCATCAGGAATATTCCAAAATGTATCGACAATAAGGCCGTTATAAACGCCTACGCTCATCGCCAGGCCAGCAATGAAGCTGATCCTGATGATACGGCGAACGCCGTCCATAAACGGCTCTTTGACACTGCCATTCATCAGTGCCCAGCCCCAGATAAAGCAATAGATAATCAAAAAGCTCGTAACCATGGGGGAAAAACCACTCACTACCTTTTCGACGGTCTGCGTCAAAAATGTATTGATAGGATCAGACAGGTTTTTATAAGTGTCTGCATAGAAACTGCTGGGATCGGTGGCCATGGTTTTTCCTTTACTCTGTTAAATAAATTTCGCGCGCGAAATTAAACCTCTTGCTAGTACTTGGGTACTTTCCCATTACTCATCTTCATTTGAAGCTCTTTGGCTTGCTGTTCTTGAAGACGATCTTGTGCTTGTGCCAGGGCATTGAACATATTCATTTTGTTGGCTTCATTTTGCAAAATCGCTTGTTCTGCTTGAATTCGCACCTGCAAATCCATGGCGTCTTTGGGGTCTTTTGTGCGTTTCAGCTGATTTAACAACGTATCAAGATCATCAAAACGCCTGCTGGCCTGGCGATATGCTTCTTCGACAGCAGCACGGTTGGTGGCAGCGAAATTTGCGTTGTCGTTAAAATGTTTTGCAACTTCGCTGTCTGCCGGTATTTTTGTTTGATCTATGCCGAATCGTTTATATTGTTCCCGGATCTGCTGGCTGTTTCCGAAGCCGCTGTTAAGAATTTGCTGGTAATTAGAGGGAAGATAACGGCGCATTTGCGGGTTGTTGACAAGATCTTCCATGCCTCGCGTACCTGACCACTGACGATTTGTTTCGGTCAATTGTTCAAGCTGGTCTTTCATTGCTTTGATTTGCAACACCCATTTCGCCAGGGCAGCGCCATCAATGACAGGCAGTTGTGCGTGGGCCAGGTTTGTGATTACCAATGAACTCACAATAAGTATTTTTTTAAGCAGTTTCATACATCCTCCTAGAGTTTTCAGCTTTAACTTTCAACATTTTCCGGCGTTCCTGGAATGCCGGCATCCACACTTTCGGATCGTCACCAAGATCCGAAATCAATTTACTAATGACTTCGGCTGTGGTCGGATTCGAACTTAAAATTGATATATGATCTTCAAGGCCACTCAGGTTAAATGACACTTTCATAGAGTCATTACCTTGCTTGATTAGCAGCAAACGATCATCCTTATTTGTCTCGCGCACAAACTTATATTCAGCTTTGGTGCATTTCATCAGCTCAACGTAATCTGCATAGTCTGCTTTGTCATCGCTGAAGAAAATTTGAGTTGCGGCTTGTGACGAAATCGATTTCTCAAATGGCGTACCTCTTGCCTGGCCGGGATACTGCATCAGCCCAACAATGAAGGCATTGAATTTGCGGATACGTACCAATTTTTTCTCGAAGTAGTCACTGATACTACGCAAGCTCGCCAGCTGGCCCAACTCTTCAACAAAAATTGGGAAACGTCGGCCATCCATCAGAATGTCGGCGCGTTGCAACAGGTAGAAAAATACAACTTCCTGAATATCTTGCTGTGTGAAGACTTCTGTTAAATCGAAGCCGACCATAGGCACGCCTTCGATGTCAATTTCTTCTCTTTCGTTGTCGAATATCCAGCCTTTTTCATTGCCAGCACACCACGGCAACAATCTCTTAAAGACGCCATTTTCAACAGAAGGATCAAGGAATTCGAGTAACGAACTTATCCTGCGGTGTTCAATGGCAATATCGTCATTCATGACGCCATTGACTGCCCTTCTTAATTTTCCTTCTTCTTCGAGGGAAATCTTGAACTCTTTAGCTTTAATCATCACCATGATCAAACCAAAAACAAGGTCTCTGTTTGCTGGTGTAGGCGGTAATTGCAGAGGCTGAAAGCCTGTTTTATGCCCATTTCGAATAACAAAATATCTGCCTTTGTTGGCCCGGATGTGGTTTGCTTGTGATTGATCCAGGTCGAAGCAAAGACCAAGATATGGCTCTTCGCCACATTGCCAAAACTTGATCATCATGTTGAGCAGAAATGCGGCGAATGTCGTTTTACCCGTACCCGTCCGGCCGAAGATCATTGCATTGGCTGCCTCCCTGTGGTCAGGATCAATAATTTTTTGATCATCTGCCACTGCACCATCATCATGTTTATGAAAATTCATAAAATAGGGCGTGTTGGCGGTCGTAGGCAACACACATACTGCATCACCCCATTGTGACCCGCTGCGTCGTCCTATGGGATAATTGTGGAGCGAATTGATGTGAGCATAATTGATGCTCGATATCGGAAATAAATTTGGCCTGTATTTGAAATTGCCGGGCATCTGCGACAAATAGGCTGCCGCTGCCGCTTTGTCCTGTTTTACAAATGGGAAACTGTTATTCCCTAAAACAGTCCCGACCGCCTGCATAGCATTTTTAAGTTTCTCTGCTTTAACCTGGACAGTGAAATGATAATCACCAAAGACACATTCGCCAGCAGTAACGGCAGCCTGTGCATCCTCAAGATCCTCAATCTGACTGACCGCCTTATCAGCTGCGTTTTCTAATCGGTCGGACTGGCGTTTAATCATATTCAACGCGCTTTGTCTGCTCATAAACTCCATCGAATGAGTGATGACCAGATCGTATGGCAGTGACAGCAATTCATCCAGGCAACGTGAATGCGGCCGTTCTGGGCAGCTGACAGAAGACAACATGCCTACTGTTTGATTTGCAAATGGCGTTTTGAGAACTATGGCCCCACCTTTAGCAAAAAGTGGTCTTGAACCTACGATCAAATTACTCAGTGTCTGACGAGCGACAGGAATTCGCTTGTGATACCCGGATAGCAAGTAGTGAAGAATCTCACCAGGTTCGGAAAACATCTGCCCGTTGAGTTCGTATGTACTCAGCAGATCAGGATAAAAGTCATTTAGCCCATGCATGGCGGAATAGATGAAATCTTCCATGACTGCCATTTCTTCCCTGATTTCCGCGACCCTGCTCTTATGATCGACTTTTTCAAGAATATTTTTTAGACCAGAAATAGCCGCTGTCGGCTCAGGCCGATATAAGACGGAGATATATATCTCGTTGATGCGTAAATCGCTGGATGCTATTTTGCGTTTGTAATCTTCGTTTAAATCATTGGCGAAACCTGGGGGGAAACGCCCGCCAGGATAGCCAACATAGGGCCGCCTGATGATATTTGTCCACAACGCTACTTCAGGCTTGCCAATGTTCTTATAGAGACTCTTCAGTCGAATAGACAGCGTATTGAGTTGGGCATTGCTCGCCATGTCAAACGAGGCACCATGAACCTTGATCATCGCCATGTATCCGCGTGACGAGGGTATGCGAATGATGTTATGCGAAAGATGGTTTCCGTAGGGAAGCAGCTTTCCTAAGTATGTTTCGTTTTCATGTGGAAGTTTCATCTGGTTTTTTCTATTGGGGAAGAAATTAGCAATCGAAACGGTCTGGCGGGACGTGAGAAAATGAGTCCATGTCGTGAAATTCTTTCTCACGTTTCGCTACACCATTTGTGATTATCATTAAATACATATTGCGAAATACATCTGGGTCTTTGCTGTTCATCAAATACAAAATCGTATGCAATGGGATAGCGGCAAAAATGACCAATAAATTTGCAGTTGCCAAAAAGAGGATGGCTATAATTTCAAACTCAACTACGACCGCAATCAAGTTCACACCGCCGATTTGAGGCTGCCTGGTAAGCCCTGCAAAAAATGGGTACTCGTCCAGGTCTTCATCATCATAGTGATAGTTATCTGCCATATTTAACTACCGGCACCTTGCGGCGCCGGTTCCTGTTCCGTCAGTGTTTAGGTTCCTGCGAAAAAATCGACTGCAGCAGCTGCACCGAAAATCAGCACGATGCCGCCAATAATCGACAGTGCCCAACCCCAGCTTAATTTCTTCGCCAGGCCAGCAAAACCGAGACCCATTACCGCCACGATTGCACAAGACCGAGCGAAACCGCTGTTCACCATGTCGATGATTTTTTGTGGCCCTCTTACCCAGGGTGCGGAACCATCAGCGAATGCAAGTTCGGGGAACATACAAACCATGGCGATGAAAAGTGAAAAGCAAATGAGCGCCGCCCTGCTCTCAAGCGTTTGCTGATGGTTTTGCAAACTGTTATTCATATTTAATTCCTTTTTTAAAATGCAACGTGATTTCAGTTGGTGACTGAGTACCAGAACGGCTATTTTTTTGAATCAACTCAATCATGGTGTTCAGCCGCTTAAAGTAAAGAGGCCGCTTAGGTTCTGCCGTCGCGTATGCGGCCAATTCCTTCCCTGGCCCGAAATAAAACAACATTAGGTAACTGTCTGGCTCCTCCGAATAAAAAATGATTTTCTTAATCATGTTGTTGGTGAACGCAAATGCCATTTCTGTTTTAGAAATAATATCGACCTGTGCGCCTATGAATTCACCCAACTTCTTGTTTAGATCTTTATCCATTTGAAATTGCTCTAACTCTTCCGAGTTAAGCTTTTCTGGGTTGGTTTCTCCTTGCATTTAGAAGGTTCCTGATTTGTAGTGATCCGTTGATTCTGGTTTTTTATTGTAGTCCTGCTGGTTAGTCCCTTTTTTTTACCTCCCTTTCCGATTTAATGTCAGTTTGAAATTCAAGTTTAGGTACCGGTCGCAACGGAACCGAATTACGCGAAGGCGCGGATGTTGTCTTGCTTTGAGTTTGGCCAGCTCGTTGAAATTGAACGGCGGTATAAACGATTCTTTGCACATAGCCGTTTTTAAAACCGCGTCGGAAATCGCCGGTGTTGTATGCGCTGATAGCGGCTAAAGTGGCGGTGTCCGGGTCTTTGAATTTTGAAAGCGCCAGGTTGTAATTATCAAGAAAGATGTCAGCGCCCATGCGCAGATTTTTACAAGGATCAAATACGTCGTTCAGATCCAGTTTTTTCCGTTTTACATTCGCACTGTTAATTTGTGACCAGCCAAAATCGGCGTTATAGCCATTGTTCATCAGCCATTCTGCTGTCGCGACAGCTTCTTGCTTTGTCCTGGGCTGATGCTGAAGTCTTGCTCCGCCGTTGATACCTATGCTCAGGTGCGCAAAATTACTTTCATTTTTTACCAACGACTTCATGGTTTCCCGCGCAATGAAAGGGGCGCACTGCTGATGAGTGGTGTCGAAATCTGGCGAGATTGGAGGCATAGCGAGCATGGAAAGTGGCAGAGCAAATTTTGGGTCACGTCAGTTTAACAAAATTATGTGGAGTTTCGTATTATTAGATAGCTGTTTTTAAAAAAATACGTCATTTAAGTATGAAACATGACTATAAATTCAAGAAATATGTATAAATAAACTGGAAATACAAACATATTCCTGTTTTGATGTGTTACATTGAGGTGCTGGTTATGCCAGCATTTGTAGTATTTCCGTTGTTTCATTTGGCCCCGTATTCGATTACGGGGCTTTTTTTTCGTCCATACCCTGCCCTTCAAGTCTTAATACCGCTGATAGGGAAGAAATAATTCATTCATTTCGCGCGCGAAATTATTTGATTTAATATTTCGTTACACTTAAAGTAAATAAAAACCTTTACTTTTGATATTCCAGCACCTATAGTGAAGTTATATTCCTTGAGTGGCCTGGTACAGAATTTATGAAACGCTTTTCTATTACGGAGCAAGAATTCGTTGAACTTATGCCGCTGTATAGGTTGCTTGATAGTGATGCGAACAGGCCGAACATCCTTTTCGATTATTTAATCAATAAGATTCCTGTTGCTGATCTGATTGTTAAGTACAAAACTACTAAGCCACCCCTTTATGCGGCGAGCGAGAAATTGTATGCACTAAAACTGGCTTTTGAAGATGCACTTTTAAGAAGATCATTGACCGAACTTGATATACATAATTATGAGAACTGGGGCTGTGTTCGTGTATTTGCATCAAAGTCAGATCTTAAGAAATTGAAACAGCATTTGAGCGTCGAGGAATCAGAAGGCAAAATTGTGTTTCTCGACAGAATTTAGAACTACCGGTATTGCCTTGCGGTTTAATAATGGAGGTTTTATGACAAACGTAGTCCAACTTCAGGCTAAAACAAAACCTGGAATGATGAAGTCACCTTTTGCGCAATTGAAAGAATCTTTGCGTTCCACTGCAAGAAAAGTAGATCCGGCCTCTTCCTGGATAGCCGGCTTTTTTGTCCGGGTGTTTTTGGGCATAGCCGTCGCAGCTGGCACAGTCCTGTTCCTTCTTCTGCTCTGGTTGCGCCCGTTTGTCTGCGGGGTTCTCAATTTCTTTGTCGCGGTATTCTTGATTTTCGGGATTGTTTTTTATTTCTTACCTAACTTTAACGCTCACTATCACGAGCTGTTTATGATGAGTTTTGTATGCTTCCTGCTTTCCTGGGGCTATGAATCTTTAATTATTAAATTGTCAGGGGAAGAAATTGTTCGTACATTATGATTTTGCTTTGGAGAGTAATATGAAAATAACCCCACGCTTCACCTATAAGGAGGTCGCTGGTAATGTTGAGGAAACTGAACAACGCTATGACCGAATGTTTGCAATGGAGCAGGCTGTAGCAAACCAATGTGTCGAGGGCTTTAATCCGACCCCTGAATACCTGGAGGATTGCCAGCGTTTCATTAATGGCGAACTCACACATGAACAACTGGAAAAAAATATAATCCTGCGCAACCAGACTGAATCTGGTTTCTTTTAAAGCCGTAAAAATATAAAGTCAGAGTGATGAAAGAGATCGAAGATCCTTATCTGTATCCCGAAAAGGACGCCAAAGGATACCCTGTCCTTAAAAATAAGTTTGGTATACGTAACTACCAAAGCCTGGACAAAATTGAAGCTGAACTAAGCTCTTTGAAGGAAGTTCTCTTGAAAGAAGCCAAGATTGAGCGCACTTTTGATCTTGAACATTTGAAGAAGATTCACAAACATCTGTTTGGTAGCATTTACGAATGGGCCGGAGAAACCAGGACTATCAATATGTCCAAGGCAGGATCAAGGTTTATGCCGGAAAATCTGATTGTGACTTTTTCCGACATCGTGACAGATAAGTTGCGCAACGAAAATTACTTCAAAGGGCAACCTAAAGAGAAATTCGTTGATAGCATGTCGAATTTTTATAAGACCTGGAATGAAATTCATCCCTTCCGCGAGGGAAATGGTCGTTCAACTAGAATCCTGCTTGCAGAGGTCAGCGAGAATGCAGGCTATGTGTTTCGGCAGGAGGTTGTAGAGCGCAATAAGCAGCTTTGGAACCGTGCGGCCGCTAGAAGCGTGACATCGAATGGCAATGATCAGACTGAGTTAAAGGCTTTAATGTCTCAGATTGTTATCGACGCCAGGGCATATCATCTTTCAAGAACAAAACCTGAAATTGCGCTTAAAAAATTCCCGGAATTATTTCCAATATACGTTGATATCAACAACAAAATTAAAGAAATTGATCCCAAATCTCCTGACTACAACAAAGAGTATAACAACGTGATGAGCAGGGAATTTAGGCAGCATGTCTATGAGATAAATGCCGGTAAATCAAAATTTATTACTACGCTGCCTGGCCTGCAAAAAGATCCCGTTGTAGCGGTGTCTAAGGTGCAGGCAAATGACGAACAGGGTAAATCAGAAAGCAAGAATACGAGTGTATCAAAAGGTCGGTCAAAAGGTTTGGAGATGTAAGTGTGAACCGGGCCGCCGAGAATAGTAAAACATTGGCAGTATCGGAAAGGAAGGCGGGTATGTCAGTCAGTCCGGTAAGAATGAAAAATCTCAGTAAACCGGAAGCTATCCAGCTGATCGTCTCTCTTATTGAGAAATACCAGATATCTGGCAGTGAGTTAGCTTCGCATTTGACGCAGCAGATTATCCCGCGCCCAAATGTTACCAAGGCAAAGGCTAAGTATAAGGGGCCAGGTGGTGAGCTTTGGAGTGGTCGGGGTGCAAAGCCAGCGTGGGTAAAAGAGACTTTAGGTCGTGGTGAAGACTTGAGTTTGTACCTTATTGCTAAGAACTTCTGAACAATTATTTCACATGCGAAATTGAAATTCATTACTTCTAGGGAAAAAAGACGGGTCTTAATGGCCTGTTTTTTTATTTATTGCTATTGCCATGCAATAGCAATAAATGCTATAATGTTTACTGGTGAATTTTATATTTCACTATGCCGAGCAGGGCATTATTTTTCGAGAGTTACTCTTTCAGACAGACTTTAGGACAATGACTATGAAAACAATCGCAGTTGCAAACCAAAAAGGCGGTATTGGTAAAACCACTGTCGCCAGACATTTGATGTTTTACGCCATGGATCGCGGTTTGCGCGTTTTAGGCGTTGATATGGACATTCAAGGTAATTTCACAACTTCGTTTCAGAATATCCGTGAATCAAACGGCCTGGCTTTGCCGTCATCATACCTTTCTGCAAGTGGGCTGTTTGAGGCTGGCAATACCGATAAGCCAATCATTTGCGGCGCAGGGCTATCCTTGGTGCCAGCTAACCCGGAAATACTGATTACTGAACGCGCTGACCTGGAAACGGTTATTCGCGCTGGCCAGGCCAAATTTGCTGAGTTAGCTGATGACTATGACGTCTGTGTAATAGACACCGGACCTTCTGTGTCAAATTTGCTGATTGTTGCTTTGTCTGTTGCAGATTTTGCTGTGTCACCTTGTAAACCTGATCGCGATGCAATTGCTGGCCTGGTTGCGTTTTTCTCAAACGTGAACAGGGTAAAGGCTGAGGGAAATTTGAATCCAAACCTGGCTCCCCTTGGTGTATTGCCAAATCAAGTAAATCAAAAGCGGGCCTATCATCGCGATGTTTTGGAAACAATGAAAGGTGCATGGGGTGATGGTGTTTTACCAGTT
>NZ_JBMPPF010000023.1:0-76028 GCF_049339385.1 Undibacterium sp. SXout7W
CTGGAACGGCTGCCGCTACAACCGTTTAGTCAAATTAGCCAACTGCTCCCGCATCGCTGGGCCACCGTACAATAATTCTCACCACGATAAAGTCGTTCGGTCAACATGAGTTCGCCGGGCGGTTACGGTGATTGCCTTTTTGAGCGTATGGTATGTTTGTGAATGATCCATAAGGTGTAAGTGAACATCCTTATTTGATTCGCTGGTTTTAAAGACACTTACAGCGGCATTCAATGAGGCTGCTTGCTCTTCCAGTTTTTCTGTTGATTCACTTGCCTGCTCCACCAGTGCGACATTATGCTGAGTGATTTGATCAATCTCTGAAATCGCACTATTAACAACAGAAATTCCCGCGCTTTGCTCTTGGCCAGCAATTGAGATCTGTTTGATCAGACCTGTAATCTGATCAACGTTTGTGGCAATCTCTCTCATGGTCGTGCCAGCACTGTCTATCATGCGGCTTCCGTGTTGGACAGCATGACTGGATGCAGTAATCAATGCCTTGATTTCTTTTGCTGCTTCAGTACTACGTTGAGCCAAGTTGCGAACTTCTGATGCTACAACGGCAAATCCTCGTCCTTCCTGACCCGCGCGCGCTGCTTCTACCGCTGCATTTAATGCCAAAATATTGGTTTGAAATGCAATGCCATCCATGACGCCAATGATTTCAGAAATTTTACGTGAGCTTGAAGTCACTGTTTGCATGGATACAATGGTGTCTTCCATTACTACCAAACCTTGTTGTACCCGTTCCGCAGAGGTAGTGATTAATTGGTTTGCCTGACCCAGATTGTGGGCATTTTCCGTAATTGTCGCTGTCAGTTCCTCAATGGAACTTGCAGTTTGTTGTAAGGAGCCAGCCTGATTCTCAGTTCTGTCGGCTAAATCGGTATTTTCATTGTGAATTTCATGTGCAATCAGATTTATGTTTTCAGCACCAGAGCGAATGTTATTAACCAATTTGCTCAGGCCTTGATTCATCCTCATGACTGCATTAATCAATTGCGACAACTCGTCTTTACCGTTACTTGTGACATTACTTTGCAGATCACCAGCAGCAGTATTGGCAATGATGTTTGTCAGCGTTGATAGATCTCTGAGCATGGCGATATATATACCTGCCAGGCAATAACTGGCTGCCAATAATAAAATAATAATGAGTATTATTTTTTGCAGATTGTCTTGGTTTACTTCGGAAATATGTTGCTCCAGCACATCATCAATGGCCGCTGAAATATGGTCATTCGACTTTACCAGTTGCATTAATGTGTCTTTGCCCGCAGCGTAAAAAGCGCTGCCGGATGTTTGATTGACGGATGCAAGTACCTGGTCTTGAGATTGGTCCAGAAACTTTCGAGCACTCTCAATTGCTTTTTCTACTTCTGCAAATTGTTGTTTGTTCTGTTGATGATTCTGGTTTTGTTTTTCAAGTGATTTCAACTGCAATGGGAGTTGCTCCAGCTCATATCTGGTCAGCATTTGCAGGGAATTCAGCATCACATCTTCCCCGCCTTCCAGTAAGCCACTATCAATATAAGCTGCGCCACGCCCTGTCATTGTCGCAATCTTTTCCGTGATTTGAGGAATGTTGATCAAATACAGATTGGCCAGCAGATGCGTATACAGGTCGCTATCCAGTGCCAGTTTAGAGGTATTTGCGAGTTGATTGATTTGTGAGTTGATGGCGTTGATCAACGTTGTGTGTTGTTGAAAACTATCGACCGCTTTAAGATCGTCCGTTTTGGAAACCAATGTTTTCCATGAGGCCTGTATCTGATTCGTTGTAGTCGTATCCGATAAAGTTTGGCCTATTTGAGTTTCCAAGGTGCCAAGTAATGAGTTCAATTGTTTATTACCGATCAGTTTCATATGCTGAAGTGATCTATGTTGCTGGAGCAGCAGGATCAGGTGCTGCTGTCGCTGTATTTGCTTGATCGCGATTTGTTTATCTCTGGCATATGTCACTTCTGCGCGCATATCTTTGATCAGGAACGCGAGTGTGACAACAATCGGTATGGCAAAGGCGAGTGCAACGAGTACAAATTTTTGTCTGATACGGAAAAAATGCATCAGTCGTACAGCGGGAGTCATGAATGTGAACACTGTTATTTCTTTTCTAAATACAAATGGAGAATGTTGATTTTAGGCAAGATTAACGATGGATTGTGACTTTGTTATGACAAGAAGATATTTTATTGGAATAACTACATGTCAAAAATAATTACTCTATGGACATGCGTAGATCGACATCAGTGCCAAGACATTGGTAATGAGAGTCGGGGAGTTCAATGCGGGAGATTGAAGCGCTTCGGAAAAGGCAACTGCGCTGAGCCTTACAAAACATTCAAAATAATGGCGTCCTGCCTTGCAATTCAGGATTAATCATTTTGGATATTCATTTTCTTTCTCGCTGACGTAGAAAGAAAAAGGGCTTAACAATATAGTTAAGCCCTTCAAAATTTGGCTCCCCGACCTGGACTCGAACCAGGGACCTGCGGATTAACAGTCCGTCGCTCTACCGACTGAGCTATCAGGGAATAGAAGATTTGGTGATCTTCATTAAACTTTATTGTAGTGATTTTTTTATTAAGTTCACTACTTACTTTAAATTCTGTGGCTCCCCGACCTGGACTCGAACCAGGGACCTGCGGATTAACAGTCCGTCGCTCTACCGACTGAGCTATCAGGGAACAGAGACAAACATTATAGGCTCGGGAGGTCGTATTGTCAATCCCTTGGCTACTTACAGAACCTTGGCAATCGCATCAATAACGTTGTCGATATTTTTGCTGTTCAACGCTGCGACACAGATACGGCCTGTATCCACGGCATAAATGGAATTGCCATCGCGCAGTTGGCCGACTTGTTCCTTGGTCAATCCTGAGTAAGAGAACATGCCGCGTTGCTGAATCACAAAATCAAAGTTGTGTCCTGGTGCTTTTTCTTTCAACTTTGAGACAAAAGCATTACGCATTTCGCGGATACGGACACGCATACCTGCCAGCTCTTCTTCCCACAACTGACGCAGCTCTGGTGTGGAGAGAACAGTAGCGACTACTTGACCGCCATGCACTGGTGGGTTGGAATAGTTTGTACGAATGACGCGCTTCAGTTGGGACATGATGCGGGCTGCTTCGTCTGCACTGGAGGCCGCGATGCTCAGTGCGCCTACGCGTTCACCATACAGTGAAAAGGATTTAGAAAAAGAGTTGGAGACAAACAATGCACCACCAGCTTCGGCGAAACGACGAACGACCTTGCCATCTGCTTCAATGCCATCACCGAAGCCTTGGTATGCCATATCAAGGAAAGGGATCAAGCCACGCTCTGTGACGACAGAAATAACTTGTGTCCATTGTTCTTCTGTTAAGTCAGCGCCTGTTGGGTTGTGGCAGCATGCATGTAACAACACAATAGAGCCGGATGGCATTGTATTCAGGCAATTCAGCATGCCGGAAAAATTAACGCCACGTGTTGCAGGGTCGTAGTAAGGATAGTTGTTGACAGTAAAGCCCGCTGATTCAAACAGGGCGCGGTGATTTTCCCAGCTTGGGTCGCTGATCCAGACTTGTGCGTCAGGAGCAAAGCGTTGCAGGAAATCTGCGCCCAGCTTCAATGCGCCTGTTCCGCCGATGGCTTGCGCTGTAATGGCACGTTTCTCAGTCACTACGGCGCTATTAGCACCAAATACCAGTTCTTGTACTGCTTTATCGTAAGCAGCCAGACCTTCAATAGGCAAATAAGTACGTGGTGCATACTTTTCGATCAGAATTGCTTCTGCCTTTTTTACGCATTCCAACAATGGTACTTTGCCGTTGTCATCGTAGTACACGCCAACACCAAGGTTTACCTTGGCAGGATTTTTGTCCGCGTTAAAGGCTTCGGTGATGCCTAAAATTGGATCGCGAGGAGCCATTTCAATGGCGGAAAACAGAGGAGAAGAGGCTGGAGCAGTCATCGTGATAATATGGAAAGTAGTCTGTCGTCACCGACAGTAAAGGTTGGAATAATACAAAATGCGGATTACATTCGACTTACGTAAAATCGGTTCTGCAGATTGTCCCGCAGCGGAGAACGTCAGATAAGACGAATTCTGCGTCAGATACTTGTGTGGGTAACACTGTCGAGCACTATTTTACGTAAATTTTATTACAGCCCCTAATTTTAACAAAGGTATGGGTACCATGGCGGTCGCTCCTGTGAATTCAGTTGCTTTATCTGAAGAATTAGATGAAGCAAAATTTATATCGTTTCCTAATTCACCATTTCAGCTCTATCAATTGTTTCAGCCCGCAGGAGATCAGCCTGCGGCAATTGCACAATTGGAAGAAGGGATCAATGATGGTCTCTTTTTTCAGACCTTGCTGGGTGTGACCGGTTCAGGCAAGACCTACACCATGGCAAACGTGATTGCCCGCACCGGGCGTCCGGCGATTATCTTTGCGCCGAATAAAACCCTGGCTGCGCAGTTGTATAGCGAGTTCAGAGAGTTTTTTCCACGCAATGCAGTGGAATACTTTGTTTCTTATTACGACTACTACCAGCCAGAAGCCTATGTCCCACAGCGGGATTTGTTCATCGAAAAAGACTCTGCCATTAATGAACATATAGAGCAGATGCGTTTGTCATGTACAAAATCGCTGATGGAGCGCCGGGACGTGATTATTGTTGCAACAGTGTCAGCTATCTACGGTATAGGTAATCCTAACGAATATCACAAAATGATATTGACCCTGCGTGCCAGGGACAAAGTCAGTCAGCGAGATGTTATTGCCCGTCTGATACAGATGCAATATTCCCGCAATGAAATTGATTTTGGGCGCGGTACATTCCGGGTGCGCGGCGATACCATTGACATTTTTCCGGCAGAGCACGCGGAACTTGCCGTCCGGCTGGAAATGTTTGATGACGAAATCGACAATCTGCAATTGTTTGACCCCCTGACAGGGCGTATTAAACAAAAAATTGCCCGTTTTACGGTTTATCCTGGTTCGCATTACGTGACTCCGCGTGAAACCGTCTTGCGTGCCGTCGAAACGATCAAAGAGGAACTACGGGAGCGACTTGATTTTTTCCGTCGCGAAAACAAGCTGATAGAAGAACAGCGTATTGAGCAACGTACCCGCTTTGATCTGGAGATGATGGCCGAAATCGGTTTTACCAAAGGCATTGAAAATTACTCCCGCCATCTGAGTGGCGCAAAAGCAGGGGAGCCGCCGCCTACGCTGGTGGATTATCTCCCTGCCGATGCACTGATGTTTCTGGATGAGTCCCATGTGTTGACTGGGCAATTAAATGGGATGTACAACGGCGACCGTGCACGTAAAACGAATCTGGTTGACTATGGTTTTCGCCTTCCTTCCGCGCTCGATAATCGTCCTTTGAAATTCGCTGAATTTGAAAGCAAAATGCGGCAGACTGTATTTGTCTCCGCCACACCAGGGGATTACGAACACACTCATGCAGACCAGACCGTGGAGCAGGTCGTGCGTCCGACAGGACTGGTTGATCCGGAAATCGAAGTACGTCCGGCATTAACGCAGGTCGATGATCTGATGAATGAAATCGTCAATCGGGTCAGCAAAAATGAGCGTGTGCTGGTAACGACTCTGACGAAACGCATGTCAGAACAACTGACAGAATTTTTAGGTGAAAATGGGATCAAGGTTCGCTACTTACATAGTGATATCGATACTGTCGAACGTGTCGAAATTATTCGTGATCTGCGCCTTGGGACTTTTGATGTGTTGGTCGGGATTAATCTTTTGCGGGAGGGACTCGATATTCCAGAGGTGTCGCTGGTAGCGATTCTTGATGCAGATAAAGAGGGTTTCCTACGTTCAGAGCGCAGCTTGATTCAAACCATCGGGCGTGCTGCGCGTAACTTGCATGGCAAAGCGATTTTATATGCGGATAAGGTCACTGATTCCATGCGCCGTGCCATGGGAGAAACTGAACGCCGTCGCAATAAGCAATTGGCGTTTAATCTGGAAAACAATATCACTCCAACCGGTATTCGTAAGCAAATCAAGGACATTATTGACGGCGTCTATCATCAACAGGAAGCCAGAGATAATTTAGCCGTTGCTCAGGAGCAGGCCAAGTATGAAGTGATGAGTGAAAAACAGATCAGTCGTGAAATCAAGCGCTTGGAAAAACTCATGCTGGATCATGCTAAAAATTTAGAGTTTGAAAAGGCAGCCCAGGTACGTGATCAGCTCGCGCATCTGAAAGAATTATTGTTTGGTGCCGGTGGTCACGACGCGATATCAGTGATTGCACGGTGATTTTCCGTCAACCGGCGATGAATTGAATATTGATTTACGCCAGATAAATTTTTACTGGTTAGCCCGGCTTACCTGAATTAGCCTCTCTTGTGCACTTGCATTTGAGAGGTTTTTTTAATGTTTAAAACTGAAGTATATTCTGGTAACGACGCTGGTATACCAGTCGCGATAGCAGGTTACTCATGACGATTGCTGACTTGATGTGGCAAATCCAGAACTAATTTTCTTTTTAGGACTCTATCGTTGCTGTCATCTCGTCCGTATGGCGATTTCACCCACGTATCCGGCTCTATATCAATAAGGAGGCAGCAGTAATGCGGCATATTCAAAAGAAAATGATCGCCAGTCTGGTGGCTGGTGTCTGTTTTGCACTGTCGCAAGCACATGCAGATACGCTGCTGTTGAGGCAGCCCAGCGTATCAGGCCAACATCTGGCGTTTGTTTACAGCGGTGACATCTGGTTATCTGACAGAGATGGGCAACATCCTGTGCGGCTGACCACGCACGCAGCAGCAGAATTTGCCCCTTCATTTTCACCTGATGGTCAGTGGCTGGCATTTTCTGCGTCCTACGACAAAAATACCGATGTCTATGTCATGCCTGCCGATGGAGGCGAGGCCAGAAGATTAACCTGGCATCCGGGTGTTGATACCGTGGTTGGATGGAGCCAGGACAGTAAAAAAATTATCTTTTCTTCTGCGCGTGAAATTGCAAATAGTCGGAGTACCCAGTTATTTGAGGTGCCGGTTGACGGAGGTTTTGAGCAAAAAATGATGGAGGCGATTGCGCTGGAGGGGAACTGGTCAGGGGATGGCAAGTTATTCGCGTACAGACCTTTTCCGCAGGCCTATGCCGGAACCAGCGGCTGGCGCCAGCATCGTGGAGGAACAACGCCGCCTATCTGGATCTTGGATAAAACAGGAAATCAGCTGGAAAAAATTCCTCATGTGAATGCCAGTGATAAATCGCCAGTCTGGATTGGTGATGATGTTTATTTCATTTCTGATCGTGATAATGTCGCCGCGAATGTCTTTGTGTACCGGCGGCAAACCAAGCAGGTTGAACAACTGACGAAAGAGACACAGTGGGATGTTCGTACCTTGAGTGGATTCGATCATGCGATTGTCTATGAAGCAGGTGGAGTGCTTAAGGAGCTCGATACTCGTACCGGCCGCAGCAAAACTATTCATATTGATCTGGGCTCTCAGGCGAGCCAGGCGATGCAAGTGCGGCCACAATGGAAAGACGTTGCAAGCAACCTGACCTCGGCCAGCCTGTCACCTACGGGGAAGCGTGTAGCAATTACAGCAAGGGGTGACGTATTCACCGTTCCAGTCAAGGATGGTTCCGTACGTAATTTAACGGAAACCTCTGGCGTGCGTGAAAAAGATGCGATCTGGAGTCCGGATGGTAAGCAGATTGCATACCTGTCAGATGTGGGTATGGAGCATCAGATTGTAGTGCGTGACCAACTGGGAAACGATGCTGTCCGCACATACTCCTTGGGGAAAGTGGGTTACTACACCTTGCTCGATTGGGCACCGAATAGCCAGATGATCGTGTTTCAGGATAATCATCTGCACTTGTTCGCATTACATCTGCCTCAGGGGAAAATTATTCGCCTCGATGAAAGCGCACGGCGCGCAGATTTTACTGTTTCTTTTTCCAGTGACAGTCGCTGGCTGGCGTACACAGTGACTGGCGCTAATCATTTTTCACAAATCAAATTGTATGATTTTCAGAATGGTAAAAGCACGGCTCTGACGGACGGTTTGAGTGATGCCGGTAACCCGGTATTTGCACCGAAGGATTATCTGTATTTCACGGCTTCAATCAATGCGGGGCCAACCCATGTCGGACTGGATATGTCGACTCAGGAGCGGCCGTTGCGCAATGGTCTGTATGTCGCTGTGTTGGCGGCCGATGGCAAATCCCCTTTATTGCCGAAGTCCGGTGATGAAGACATGAAATCAGGTGATAAAGCCGACAAAGCCGCTAGCGATAAAAAAGCAGACGCGAAAGGCGATGAAAAGGCGGAGCAGAGTAAAGGCGAATCCCCAAAAGACGATGCGGCAATAAAAAATACTAAGCCAGTCCGGATCGATCTGACCGATATTCAGCAGCGCATCGTAGCGTTGCCTGTGGCAGAAAAAAATAATCAACATTTGACCGTAGCTTCTGACGGTGCGTTATTTTTTCTCGAGCGGCCGCAGCCGGGCGCCAGCAACGAACCACCACCGGATCGTAGCCGGAATACTGCAAACCTGATGCGCTTTCATATGGAAGACAAAAAGGCAAAACTGGTGAAGGCGGGAATCCATGATTACAGCATGAGTGCCGATCACAAAAAGCTGCTGCTGGAATATACAGGATCAAAACTCGAGATCACGGATGCGGTCGAGAAAATAGAAACGAAGCCAATCAATCTGAGCGGCTTGAAAATGCGAATTGATCCACGTGCCGAATGGGAACAGATTTTCAATGAAACATGGTGGATGGAAAAAGAATTTTTCTATGATGCCAATTTGCATGGAATCGCCTGGGACAAGGTGTATCAGAAATACCATCCTTTACTTCGGTATGTACAAAGAAGGGAAGACTTGAATGATTTGCTGGTCGAGATGATTGGTGAATTGCAGGTCGGACATAATCGTGTGGGCGGCGGCGATGTACATCAGGAATCCGCGGTTGCTGTTGGTTTGCTGGGTGCGGATTTTATGATTGACAAAGAGCATCTGCGGATCAAGCATATTCTGCGGGGAGATCGCTGGAATCCGTTCCTGAGCGCACCTTTGGCCGTACCTGGGCTGAATGTCCGGGAGGGAGATTATTTACTCGCGATAGACGGCAAGACTGTGAACAGCAAAACAAATCTGTATTCACTACTGGAAAACACGGTAGGCAAACAAGTCACTTTGACGCTTGCCCGTGATCTGGCGAATAAACAGACACATCAGGTCATTGTGCAGCCAGTGGCAAGTGAAACGGAGCTGCGTCAATGGAACTGGGTGGAAAAAAATCGCGACTACGTACAGAAAAAAACAGCCGGTAAAGTGGCCTATGTTTATCTACCCAATACAGGAGCGGATGGTTATCAGTACTTCAACCGCATGTTTTATGCTCAGGCAGACAAGTCAGCTCTGATTATCGATGAGCGCAGAAATGGTGGTGGTCAGGCTGCCAACTACATCACTGATGTACTGAGTCGACCATATCTGGCCGGTTGGAAAGATCGCGATGGGCTGATTTATGAAACACCTGGTGCCGCCATCTATGGCCCTAAAGCTATGTTGATTGATCAGGATGCCGGATCGGGCGGGGATTTTTTACCTTATGCATTCAAACGTTTAAGGCTGGGTACGTTGATCGGCAAGCGAACCTGGGGGGGCTTAATCGGCATCTCTGCTAATCCGAATTTGATCGACGGTGGTAATCTTGTCGTCCCGTTTTTCCGTTTCTTTACGCCGGATAACGAGTGGCGTGTTGAAAATGAGGGCGTGACGCCGGACATTGACGTTGATCTCGATCCCTTGGAAGTCAATCGTGGTCATGATCCGCAGCTGGATGCCGCCATCCTGCATGTCATGGATAAGCTGAAATCCTATAAGGATGTGAAACTTTTATCCTCTCCACCTATGCCCCAAAAATTAGGAGAATAATCTGATCTGTATAGCAGCGATCTGTTTCGATTTCTGTCAGGATCAGAAATGAGAGTCGCTGCGCAAAAACAATATAAGTAATACAGGAAGCAGGAAGTACCAATAAAAAAATCCCGGAACAAATGTATTCCGGGATTTTTTTATAGAACTGACGCAACATTGTTCCTGCAAGGCATGGCAGCGAGGGCAGTATGTGTTTGTCTGGCCTGTACCGCGCTGTAGCGGCTTATGCCGAACCTTTACAAAATTTACTGTGTTGTACAACCAGCAGCCATAACGCTGTTGCGGCAGCTATGCGTAAATCCTGTTTGTTCGTCTTGACCTCTATCTTTCCTCTGCCAGTATCTTCGCGCATTGTTACTGGCTCATACACACCTGGTTTCGACCACCTTGTTTGGCCAGATACAGCATGGCGTCCGCCTGTAAAAATAAATCGTTTTCTGTTTTGCAGGCGGGGTACGCGGCGACTCCGGCGCTGAAGCTGAACGCTTTATGCTCCCCTGGCTTGACTTCAAAAATCACTTTGCCGAACGCATCGCGCATGATGTCGAGTTTTTCTTTTCCTTGTTGCAGTGAGCAATTCCAAAATACGACGACAAATTCTTCGCCACCGAACCGGCTGAGTAAATCATGTTCTCCCAATTGTGATGACAGCAGCAGCGATAATCGTTTGATGACAATATCGCCAAAATAATGACCCCAGGTGTCGTTGATCACTTTAAATTTATCGATATCAATCACGCCGTAAGCGAGCGAAGTTTCGGTGCGGTTGGCGCGACGTATCCATTCTTGCGCTTTTCTTTGCAGACCGATTTTATTCAGTAATCCTGTCGCTCTGTCACGACTGATCAGGTCTTTGCTGGAGCGAATTTTATTGATGCGGTTGAGTAATAAGCGAGTCAGAATCTCCTCATCATTGAGGGTCATGATTTCATCAAAGCCACTGTCGAGCGCCTGTCTGGCTAATTGCGCATCCGGATTTTTTTGCAGCATAATGATTTCGCGACCGGGATCGAACTCGATGTTTTTTTTCAGTACGCGCACCAGTGCTTCTGTGTGTTGGTATTGCGCTTCGTCGATCAGCACAATATCAGGCAGTGTTTCTTTGACGCGGACATGCAGCGTACGGGCATCCTGAGTGTGTATGAGGTCAACCTGTTGCTGTGCCAGCAATGTCGCATTCAAGGGAACCTGATCGCCAAGGTAGATGAGGGTGTTGGATTCGTCGCGCTTCTGCAAGCTGAACAGGTTGAACAGTTTATCGACAAGGACATCGTTGGCGATGGGCTTTTCGGCATAAGCAAGACAATTGCTGTCGACCAGTTTTTGTTGCAACAGGAAACGTTCTCCCTGACGCACGGTTTGCAGATAGACGTAGTCATGATGTGCAGGCAGGCGTTCAAGCAGGTCACTCAGGAACATGGTTTGACGCCGCTGTTGCTGCATATCATTTTGCATGTTGTATAGCACGTCGAGATCTATGACGAACAGATGGTATGCGTCAGAGTGTTCTACTGCTCTGACGAAATCACTCATCTGATCAAAAAACAGAATATCATAATCGTACTTGTGAGCACATAGTAACAACTCGTCTTTATTATCTTTAATGAAAAAAGTCTGAGCCAGTAACATGACCTTGTTTTTATATAGTACGCCGGCTTCCGCCATAAGCTCTCCGCTCTTCTGTTGCCTTGCTGTTGGTACGATCGTTGATGTCGCGTTGTGTTGGTCGATTTTATCTGAGTTCAATCGGTACTTTGCATAGTAGATTTAATTATTTATGGCAAACGTGTTTTTCTGTTTTTTT
This sequence comes from Undibacterium sp. SXout7W, assembly GCF_049339385.1. Taxonomy (NCBI): domain Bacteria; kingdom Pseudomonadati; phylum Pseudomonadota; class Betaproteobacteria; order Burkholderiales; family Oxalobacteraceae; genus Undibacterium; species Undibacterium sp. SXout7W. The sequence continues at coordinate 11,754 of NZ_JBMPPF010000023.1, forward strand.
TGAATGCAATACCGTGTCGCGCAATCATTGATCTCATACCTGTTTTTTTTGAATCTACTCCCAAACCATTCATGTTACTCAAGCCACATTTCATATGACAAATGCAATGTTAGCGACCTTTCGTTACGGCAATATGTATCAGATCAAGAAGCGCGCACATTGATGTAGTAACCTGTCATTACCACATGACTCTGAATTTGCTCAACAATCAAATCCCTTATAACGATTTCAGGAGACATCATGGCAAGCAAAAAAATTCTTATGCTGGTAGGTGATTTTGTTGAGGATTACGAGGCAATGGTGCCGTTCCAGACATTGTTGGCAGTCGGGCATCAGGTGCATGCCGTGTGTCCTGATAAAAAAGCTGGTGATTTTGTTGCCACCGCTATCCATGATTTTGAAGGGCAGCAGACGTATACTGAAAAACTAGGGCATCGCTTTACGATTACGCATGATTTTGCCCAGATCAATGAGCAGGATTATGATGCTTTGCTGATTCCAGGTGGGAGAGCGCCAGAGTATCTGCGCCTGAATCCCCGTGTAATTGCGATTACGCAGTATTTTGCACAGAATAAAAAACCGATTGCCGCCGTTTGTCACGGTGCGCAGATACTTGCTGCGGCGAAGGTCATTGAAGGAATTCGTTGCTCCGCCTATCCTGCCTGTCAGCCAGAAGTGGAGGCAGCGGGCGGGCATTATGCGGCAATCGCTGTGACCGAGGCGGTGACGGATCAGCATTTTGTGACGGCACCGGCCTGGCCAGCACATCCAGCATGGATGGCGCAATTTCTGGCGCTGTTGGGTACGCAAATTCACTTATAGGCGACAGCGAACCGTATAATCATCATCGGATATCGGTCTGATCATGATGCGGAGAAGAATATGTGTGAGATTTTTGTCAAGGCTGACGCCAGTCTGTATGAATCTAAGGCGCGCTCCATTCGTTTGCATGGTGTGGTGACTTCGATACGACTGGAAAAAATGTTCTGGCTGACGCTACAGGAAATCGCTGAGCGTGATGGGATGAATACCAATCAGCTCATCACGAAGTTATATGATGAGCTGATCGCCTATCGGGGACAAATTGATAACTTTTCTTCATTCTTGCGTGTCTGTTGTTTGCGCTATACCTCGCTGATGGCGGAAGGGGGAATTCCCGTTGATAAAGGTGTGCCTTTAGCGGTTGTGAAGGACGCAAACCATAGTCCAAGGTTTCTGATTTGAATGTTACGTTCACTCAGGATTGATGGAATGTCGGTCGAATACCGATTGGATATTGCTTGAATTCTGATTAGTTTTTGATTCCTTGTTGATTGAGTTCCCTCGTCTGTATTTATCGTCTGCTATAAGTTACGAGCAGCAAGCCGATGCGTGACAAATTTGGTGCGTCACGATTTTCTTTTCTATCGCTAATGAGCTGATAGCCTTCCGTTCGTTCTTTTGATTGCAGTGCTGAAAGTCGTATCGACATGTGTTGGCGCCGGGACATACATTGATCTGATGCGCATCAGGTGTTGATTGTGTCCTTAAAAAGACATACTCCCACCTTCATTTCCCCATTATTGCCTGAAGACCTGATGAAATAAGGTGGGTTTTTATATACTAGGGGGAGTATATTTTTACTCCAAAACTCTATTTTGGAGAGGTTTAACGGGTTTGGTGCCGCAGTCAGCCTGCTTCGGTACCTTGGCTGACGGATGATTTGGTCATCAGAAAAGCGACTTGTGCCTTCTGTGCTATGTGCGGTGTTAGTGATCTGATGAGATGATATAAGTGGAACGGAGCAAAAAAATACCGGGATAACCCGGCATTTTTTCTGCTGTTTAAAGATGCACAGATACACCATCAACGAACAGGTGTCTGCTGACAAGCATCACCCTTCGGCGACTCGCTTCGCAATATGAGCGAGAGCTTCTTCGACCTGATCAATCAGAATCAGGCAAAGATCACCAGCGGCAAGTCTGTCCATCGCCAGATCAATGGCGATGAATTCTCCATTAATTTCATCGATGCGAGTGGTTTTGGTGGCACTTTTCAGACCTTCACGTAACAGCGCAACAACCTCGCCATCAGCACGACCGCGTTGACACTGATCCTGATATAACACGACATCGTCAAAGGCTTCACCCAGAATCTCTGTTTGCTGACGAATATCCTGATCGCGTCGGTCGCCCGCGCCACTGATGACAACCGAGCGGCGATTGGCTGGCATGGTTTCGACTGCCTTGACCAATGCCAGAATCGCATCCGGGTTATGGCCATAGTCGGCAATCAGCGTTGCGCCACGGAAGTTAAATATATTAAAACGCCCTGGTGCATTATCTGCTTCATTGGCAAAAGTTTTCAATCCGATACGGATCGCATCCCAATCAATCCCCACTGCCCAGGCGGCGGCGACTGATGCCATGACATTTTCAACCTGAAAACCAATACTGCCATTTCTGGTAATCGGAATGTCGCTGAGGCGGATATGCTCTCTCGATTTACCTTCGCCGGCAATGAGCTCACCATTGTCGATATAGACAACCCGTTTACCTTGAGCGCGATGCGCCGCCATCACCGGATGCTGCGGATCTGCCGCAAAGAAAATGACGGCGGAAGGGCAGTTGGCTGCCATACTGGCCACAATCGGGTCGGCCGCATTCAGTACTGCATAGCCGTTGTCTGCGACATTCTGCACGATCACACGCTTCAGAACGGCCAGGTCTTCGACGGTGGTAATGTAATTCAACCCTAGATGATCGCCGGAACCAATATTCGTGACTACTGCGACCTGGCAGCGGTCATACGCCAGACCCTCACGCAATACACCACCGCGCGCGGTTTCAAATACGGCTGCATCGACATCTGGATGAGACAAAACATTGCGCGCGCTGCGAGGGCCGCTGCAATCACCGCTGTCGATCTGGCGACCATTCACATAGACGCCGTCAGTATTGGTCATGCCAGTACGCAAACCGCTGGCACTCATCAGATGTGCAATCAGACGCACCGTGGTTGTTTTTCCGTTCGTACCGGTGACGGCAACGACGGGAATGCGTCCATCTTCACCTTCCTCAAACATGGCATTGACAATCGCTTCGCCGACAGCGCGCCCTTTACCAAATGAAGGTGACAAATGCATGCGCAGACCTGGTGCAGCATTGACTTCAACGATGCCGCCGTTCTGTGCTTCGATCGGTTTTAAGACGCTGTCGCAGACCAGATCGACGCCACAGATATCCAGTCCTATCATTTGCGCCGCAGCGACTGCACGAGCAGCAACTTCTGGATGCACGTCGTCAGTCACATCCGTTGCGGCACCACCGGTCGACAGGTTGGCATTGTTACGCAAGATGACCCGTTGACCTTTCGGCGGAATGGAGTCTGCTTCAAACCCTTGCTTCGCCAAGCTTGCCAGTGCGATGTCATCGAAACGAATTTTTGTCAGAGAGGTGGAGTGACCACTACCGCGACGCGGATCGAGATTGACTTGTTCTACCAGTTGCCGCACGGATTGCTTACCGTTTCCTACGACTTGTGGTGGATCGCGGCGTGCTGCTGCAATTAACTTGTTACCGATCACCAATAAGCGGAAATCGTTGCCCGGCAAGAAGCGCTCAACCAGAATATCGTCGCGGAATTCACTGGCAGCATGAAATCCGGCCTCAAGCTGTTCGCGGGTGGTGACGTTGACGGTAACCCCTTTACCCTGATTGCCATCCTTTGGTTTTACTACCACCGGTAAGCCGATTTCCATTGCTGCTGCCCATGCATCATCGGGACTTTCTACTGAGCGTCCGAGTGGCACCGGAACTCCGGCAGCGTGCAATAATTTCTTTGTGAGTTCTTTATCCTGAGCAATCGCTTCAGCAATAGCGCTGGTGCCATCCATTTCGGCGGCTTGAATTTTGCGCTGGCGGGAACCCCAGCCAAAGGCGACAAGGCTTCCATCCGTCAGGCGACGGTAGGGAATATTGCGGGCAACTGCGGCATTGACGATCGCTCCGGTTGACGGGCCAAGACGGACATCTTCGTCGAGTTCGCGCAATTGTTCCAGCGCGGCATTGAGGTCAAATGCTTCATTGCTGAGTGCTGCCGTAATGAGTTTTTCTGCCAACTCCAGAGCCATACGACCCACGGCTTCTTCTGAGTATTCAACCACAACCTGAAAAATGCCAGGTTCCAGTGTTTGCGTGGTGCGGCTGAATGTGACCGGACATCCGGCCTGTGCTTGCAGACCGAGCGCAGTCAATTCAAATACATGCGCCATCGGAATATCATCATTGTGACCTGTCGGTTGCAATATGCTTAATTCCGGAAACAGGGCACGCAAGCGGTCTTCAAATCCGACCAGTTCCGCGATGGAACATTCAGCCTCGTTGCAGGCAACGATAGCTTCGACTGCCGTATGATGGCTCCAGAGATTTGGGCCGCGCAGTGCACGGATGCGTGATACTTCCATAAAACGTAGTCCTGTTGAAAGAGGGCTTTATTGACTCAATTGAAGTATTACCCTGCAAGCACTGAAAAACCAGAGATACGATTTTCGGATTGCCAGCAGGGAAAGGGCTTCGATAGAATCAAATGATGATAATGGGTTAATTAATTGGGTTAATTAATTGGGTTAATTAATTGGTCAATTAATGGGTTAATAATAACGTTATTGATATTGATAACGTTATTAATAGGTTGCCTTAAAACTGGAATCGAAGGTTTTTAGTCCGGCACCAATCAATTCTGGCGTGATATCTAAAGCCCATGCTGCTGCTACTGCCGCCAGCACAGCTTCGGGCTGCGCTGCCTTGGTCGGTTTCAGTGAGCTCAGAGGTAGTAAGGCTGTTTCATCACGTCCGCTGGCGAGAACAATATGATTATTCCTCAGGAACACCACACGCTCTCCCTTCGCCCGATGATCGGTAATGACTTGATTGGCAGCATCCAGCGCATAAAAAATCACAGCACCGTCACAAAGTTCCGCTAACTCGACCACAGCAGCCTCGCTGGCGTTTAATACGGCAACACCTTCCGGCAAGATAACATCAACCTGCGTGCGCATGACCTTATACATCTGATCAGCATCATTGATATAAAACGCACCCAAATCGGCATGTCCATCGAGATCCGTCACAACACCAACGGAGCATTTATCGTAGGGCAGACCATCTTTCAGAATAGCGCCTGCATTGGTCTCAAACACTGCTGCCTGTACAGAGCGATTGATCAGTAATCGCTGGCCGGATTCCCAGTCGGCACAATTTCCTTCATTCACCAGACGTTTATTCAGATACAGACCCTGAGCACTGGCAACGCCGGTTTGTTTGCCGCTGATATGGAGTAGCGCGGATACCAGTCGTGCAATCAGACTCGTATGCCGGGTTCCTGCTACGCCGACAATCTGGATACGTCCGGTCTCTTCCTCGGTAAACAGATGGTCGATAATGGCAGTACCTACAGCCCGTCCTTCGCCATTGGCTGGTTTGATATGTGCTAATAAGCCGGGACTGGCATTCACTTCGATAATCGCGCCGCCAGTCTGATACAGAGGTTTGGAAATATCCTCAGTGACCAGATCAACACCCGCAATGTCCAGTCCAACGATACGTGCTGCCAGAGTCGCTGCTTCAGCAACGTCCGGATGAACATGGTCGGTGACATCAAGCGCCACATTGCCGTTGAGTTGAATCAGCACTTTTTGCTGTGCTAATGGCACTGAATGGGCATCCATGCCTTGACGTTGAAGTTCCAGAATAACTTCTGCTGCAACTTGTGGTTGAATAATATTTAAGGGGAATTCTTCTGTCGTACCACGGCGTGGATCGGTATTGATCTGGGTATCCACCAGATGCTGAATCGTTGACTGACCATCGCCAGTCACCCACAGGCATTCGCCTTTTCCTGCTGCAACCACTTTGTTGCCGACGACCAGAACACGATGTTCGTCGCCAGTAATAAAACGTTCAACGATGACGCTTTTGCTGTCACCTTTTCGGGCTGCAAGATGGTACGCGGCTTCGACATCGGCCTGTGTCATCAGGTTGAGAGAAACGCCACGGCCGTGGTTGCCATCATAAGGTTTGACAACGACAGGCAGGCCAATATCCTGCGCTTCTTCCCATGCCTCTTCTGCACTACGGACAATGCAGCCTTCCGGTACGGGTACGCCACAGGATTTAAGCAAGGTTTTAGTCAGATCTTTATCGCTGGCGATACTTTCCGCAATCGCGCTGGTGCGATCGGTTTCTGCTGTCCAGATACGGCGCTGTGCTGCACCGTGGCCCAATTGGACCAGATTGCCATCCGTCAGACGAATAGAAGGGATTTTACGGTCGGTAGCTGCATCCACGATGTGAGCTGTACTGGGGCCAAGGCAGCGCGAATCAACCATGTCGGTGAGTTCGACTAATTTTGCGGGCAGATCAAAAGGCGTATCCTCGATTGCGGCCATCAGCAAATCTTTCCCGATTGCCAGTGCTGCGCGTCCTACCTGTTCTTCCCGGGTGCGAAATGCCATTTTGTAGACGCCAATGACATGCGTGGAGCGTGTCTGGCCAAATCCTGTACGCATGCCAGCAAGGTTTTGCAGTTCGAGAACAATATGCTCAAGAATGTGACCAGCCCATGTACCTTCACGCAACCGTTCCAAAAAACCGCCTCGTTCACCGACGCCGCAACGATGTTCAATGATGCCTGGTAACCAGGTTGTCAGGCGTTCGTATAGTCCGGGTAGTTTGTTCGATGGGAACTCTTCGAGTTCGCCTATATCCAGCCAGGCTTCGATCACAGGGCGATAAGTCCAGATATTCGGTCCGCGCAAATGGTTGACGCGGAGAATGCTGATGTCTTTCTTCTTTGTTGTCATGTAAGTAATTTTCTGGGGGCCAAATAGACGTGGCCTGTTCTGATCATTTTTTGCAACTAATAGAGAGCTGATGTTCGTATCGTAAAAATAGACAATAAATAAACAATGAATAGACAATATTTAGTGTTGATTGCAGCATTGACTCATTGTTAACTTCGTATTGATTGTTAATTCAATCAATACTCGATTCATTCATGGTATTTAATTTCTATTTTTATATTCAATTCTGTTTTCGATATAAAAAGCACTATCCGGAAAAATGCTTGCTGGTATACTTGCGCCTTAGCGCAACAGTAATTCACCCTCTCGATCAGTTTCATTAAATCATTGTTGTTTCGATAGAATACCGTAAATTACTACCTCCGTGATATGGCTTGCTCCATGAACGGAACCCAACTGATCCCTTTTTTCAAAAAAAATGTCCCGAATTTATCCGGGGCCAGCTCTTGAGCCGGAGTTTGTTTCACGATGACCACACCACAATTCAGCCAACCGCAGTCTATTTTATCTCTCCCTGCATTCTGGCAATCTGAATTGATTCCGCAGTTGACTACTGGCGAAAACGTCCTGGCCACGGTGGAGGTTGACCTTGACCGTAAATTACGTTTTGTTAAAGGCGTGATTGTTGTCACGGATCGTCGATTGTTGGCAAAGACACCGGGCGAGCAGGAGTGGAAATGCTGGCCTTACACTCAAGGGCTGCAATTAACGCATCATGACCATGCGGGTGTTGGGCATTTGCAGTTGTCGGACACGCAGGGCTTGTTGGCTGACTGGCGTTTTACGCTAGGACAAAACTTACATGCTATTCGTTTGCTGGATCACTTTAAAGAACAGCTACGCAGCCATGTCACCGGGCAGCCGGTGGTCAAAGCAGAGCAAAATATTTGCCCGAGTTGCAAGGCGATACTGGAGCCTGAGCAGGAGGAGTGTCCTGTTTGCACCAAGGTCATTTATACGCCGCCATCGACATGGACGCTTTTCCGCCTGTGGCGTTTCGCCCATCCCTACCGTATCCCATTGTTCATCGGTTTTATGTTGATGCTGTTAGGAACCGCAGCACATATGATTCCTCGTTATCTGACTAAACCATTAACTGATGAAGTACTGATACCTTATCAAAATGGCCAATACGTTGACCCTCATCTGGTCACGCTTTATATCGGCGGTTTGCTGGGGTCTGCGGTGGTTGCATGGCTGTTGAGTTGGGGGAAAACATATATTCTGGCGCTGGTGTCTGAACGCATAGGTGCTGATTTGCGGACAGCGACTTATGAGCACTTACTGAAATTGTCACTGGAGTATTTTGGTGGAAAACGGACTGGCGATTTGATGTCTCGTATAGGAAGTGAGAGTGACCGGATTTGTGTTTACCTCTCTTTGCATTTATTGGATTTTGCGACTGACGTGCTGATGTTCGTTATGACCGCGGTAGCGCTTTTGCAGATCAATACAAAGCTTGCACTGGTGACGTTGTTACCTTTGCCATTTATCGCCTGGATGATACATCTGGTTCGCGACAAACTCAGAACAGGTTTTGAGAAAATTGATCGCGTATGGGGGGAAGTCACAAACGTGCTGGCCGATACCATTCCAGGGATTCGGGTCGTCAAAGCGTTTGCACAGGAAAAAAGGGAAGCTGGTCGCTTCCGTGAGGCCAATAAGCATAATTTGGCTGTGAATGACAAATTAAATAAAGTCTGGTCGCTGTTTTCGCCAACGGTTTCTTTTTTGACGGATCTCGGTATTCTGGTTGTCTGGGGCTTCGGTATCTGGCAGGTATCGCATAATGAAATCACAGTCGGTGCCTTGGTCGCTGCGGTTGCTTTCATTAGTAATTTTTATGGTCGCATTGACTCCATGAGCCGCATCGTGTCCGTGACGCAGAAATCAGCGTCAGCCGCAAAACGGATTTTTGATATCCTCGATCACGTATCCAGTGTCCCCGACCCACAAACTCCTGTGAAAGTGAATGAAGTCAAAGGGCAAATCGAATTACGTGAAGTGGGCTTCCGGTATGGTAATCGTGCGGTCAATCGTGGTATCAATCTGAGTATTCAACCTGGAGAAATGATTGGTCTGGTAGGCCACAGCGGCTCTGGAAAAAGTACACTGGTTAATCTGATTTGCCGTTTTTACGATGTATCGGAAGGTGCGATTCTGCTTGATGGTGTGGATATACGTTCTTTTGCCGTGTCGGATTATCGTCGCAATATCGGCTTGGTATTGCAGGAGCCTTTCCTCTTTTTCGGCACCATTGCCGAAAATATCGCCTACGGAAAACCTGATGCCACACGCGAAGAAATCATCGCGGCAGCTCGCGCGGCGCATGCGCATGAATTTATTTTACGATTGCCACAAGGCTATGACTCGATGGTAGGTGAGCGTGGTCAGGGCTTGTCGGGTGGCGAACGCCAGCGCATTTCGATTGCCCGTGCCTTGTTGATTGATCCTCGTATTTTGATTATGGACGAAGCGACATCCTCCGTTGACTCGCAAACCGAAAAAGAAATTCAGAAGGCGTTGGATAATCTGGTGCAAGGCCGCACGACGATTGCGATTGCACATCGTCTGTCAACCTTGCATAAGGCCGATCGTCTGGTGGTGCTCGACAGAGGACAGGTAGTTGAAATTGGAAGCCATGATGAACTGATGGCAAAACAAGGTGCTTATTACGATTTGTATCAGGCGCAAGCGAGAAATGCGGAACTGGCAGGAGACGAATAAGATGAGCACGACAAAATTTGAATTAAGCCGTAATACGTTCGGTAAATTAATACTCACCACTGCAGAAGGCGAGATATTTGAGGGGGTGACTCCTGTTCGCGCGTTTCCGATTCAATCGCCAATGATCAGTATTTCCATGGTACTGGGGGACGGCAGGGAAGTTGCTTGGATAGATCAGTTGAATGATTTGCCAGAATCTACCCGAGAGTTGGTGGTTGATGAGCTCGAAGGGCGTGAATTTATGCCGGAAATTTCGCATATAAAAAACGTTAGCAGCTTTGCATTGCCTTGTACCTGGTTCGTCAGCACAGATCGTGGCGAGACTGAATTTGTTCTCAAAGGAGATGAAGATATACGCCGTATCGGGCAGTCATCTTTGCTGATTAGTGACAATCATGGCATTCATTTTTTGATTCGGGACATGTTTTCCATTGATAAGCATAGCCGTAAAATTTTGGATCGTTTTTTGTAGGCGTTTTGCTCCTATCTCACTTGGATTGCAGTGAGGTTCTGCTTAAGTTGCAAGACAAATAATATCCTTATGGCAGACCAACACTCTGCCATAAGGTTCTCAGAGTTCTGATAGATCTTGTTGTACATAGAGATGCGTTTTTTTCTGATCGCCCTCCAATGTCAGGACATCAATCAATGAAAATCCCAGCTTTCGTAGCAGGTGTTGAGAGCTCAGATTATCTGGAAACGTCATTGCTGCAATGCTGGTCATGCCTAATTCTTCGCGGGCATAGTGCAACACACTTTGTGCAGCTTCCAGGGCATAGCCACGACCCCAGTATTCAGGAAGAAACGCATAGCCGATATCTGCTGTCTCCAGATAATCGCGTTTGATGAGCCCACATATCCCCATCGCGACAGAGTCTTCTTTTCTTTCGACGATATACAGACTAAATCCGTTTTTATGTTGACTCGCTATCGGGCCATTTAACAGCGCAGCTTCTGCCTGTTGCACATCATGTATCCCTCTATCGCCAATATTTTTAATCCATGATGGCTCATTCACCATTTTCAGATAGAATCCGGCATCTTTGATGTTGATGCAGCGCAATATTAATCGTTTCGTTGAGCATACTTGCATAAATGGTCACTTGATTGTTGAGTCATATTCATCGGAGACATCATGCCATTTCTAAATTTTTTAACATCATTGTCATGCTAACTTTGTCGTCAAAGCGACAGAAGTGGATTGAAAATTCGTTTGCACGACTTTTTTTCTTACGATCACTATCTTATCGGCGTAAGATAAATCGTCGACCTGGACGCTATAGTTTGCTCAAAAAGCCAAGCCGTATCGCACCATAAGCCAAGCCGTATCGCACCATAATTCTGAACCAAAATTAAAGGGGAAATGATGAAGTCTTTGAAGACCAGACTAATCGTTGTTATCGCATTGCTTGTGACTATGTGCACCATATTCTTGACGGTGGGTAGTTATTTGCGAATGAAATCGCAAATTGAGCACGATCTCAGTAATGAAATCCGCAGCGTAGCGGCGAGTTATAACGCGGTGTTAAGTAACTGGATACAGGTCAACACGTCTATGGTGGCGAGTTTGTCAGAGGCGGTTGCTAATGGCAATGATCTTGTCTCTAGTTTAACAATGATCAGTAAAGGTGGAAATTTTCTCAGTGTGTATCTGGGACAGCCAGATAAAACATTTACTAATTTTCCTGCCAGTCCACCTCCCGATGGCTACGACCCGACAGTGCGTCCTTGGTATAAAGCCGCAATGGAAGCCAAAAAGCCAATTGTGACTTCTGCCTATATGGGAGTGAATCCACCTGGACTGATGATCTCGTTTGCTGCGCCAGTCAAGGGCGGAGAAGGTGGTGTCGTTGCTGCAGACGTATTTCTTACCAAAATTGTTGAACAGATTCTGACCATTAAGCTGGCCGGAGATGGATACGCGTTTTTATTGGACAAATCAGGTCTGGTGTTAGCTCATTCTGATCAGAATAAAGTACTGAAACCTGCAAAGGAATTGTCCAGTGATTTAGGCGTGGATAATCTGGATAATTTATCCCGGCAAAATGAACCTATCGTGACAGATATCGGTGGCACATCACACTTTCTGTTTTTGCAGAAAATTACGGGTTCCGATATTTATCTGGCGCTGGTCGTGAATAAAAAGAAAGCACTGGAAGCACTGGATCAATTGCTGATGATTTCTGGTGTGGTATTTCTCGCCATGCTGGCGGTGGTATTGCCTTTATCAACATGGCTTGTGGGGCGGATGCTTGCAGGACTGCAGCGAGTGCGGAACGCCATGTCTGATATTGCGCAGGGTGGGGGGGATTTAACACGCAAGATTGATGTAGAGGGTGAAGACGAGGTAGCACAAACGGCCGAGGCGTTCAACCGTTTCCTTGAGCAACTGCGGGTGATGGTGGTAGATGTACGCAGGGCGACGGATTCCATTACCGTTGGCGCCACTGAAATTGCAACTGGCAACATGGATTTGTCCGGTCGTACAGAGCAACAGGCTTCGTCGCTGGAGGAAACAGCAGCCAGCATGGAGGCGTTGACGGAAGCCGTAAAGCATAATGCTGATAGCGCCCGGGAAGCAAACCGGATGGCGGTGAATGCGTCCGACGTAGCAACGCAAGGCGGCGAAGTTGTCAGTAAAGTAGTTAATACTATGCAGGGTATTTCAGATAGTTCGCGCAAGATTGTCGATATTATCAGTGTGATCGAAGGTATTGCATTTCAAACCAATATTCTGGCCTTGAATGCTGCGGTTGAGGCAGCAAGAGCAGGTGAGCAGGGACGAGGGTTTGCTGTTGTTGCGAGCGAAGTGCGTACTTTGGCGCAGCGTAGTGCTGCGGCCGCGCAAGAAATCAAGAGTTTGATTGAAGACTCTGTGAGTAAGGTGAATGAAGGCTCTGATCTGGTGGATAAGGCGGGGCAGGCGATGAACCGTATCGTCTCTGCGGTCGATCAGGTGGCGGCGATTATTAATGAAATCACCTCTGCATCTGTCGAGCAAAGTGATGGCATTCAACAGGTCAATGTCGCTTTGGCTCATATGGATGAAGCAACACAGCAAAATGCAGCATTGGTTGAAGAGGCAGCAGCAGCGGCAGGTTCTTTGGAGGAGCAGGCTAATATTTTGAAAACGGCCATGTCCGCATTCCGCATGGAACATCAGAATTCACCTGCACGCGTTACCGCAGTACCGCAATCAAGCTGGGCAAAAAACAAAGCTTCTGCCCGTAGTCTTGAATATGATGAGTGATCGGTCTTAGTTCAGGGTAGCAACCACAGGCGCATGATCTGATGGTTGCTCCCATTTACGTGGGATTTTGTCGATCACACAGGCGGTACAGCGTTTTGCTAATGAAGCAGAAAGTAAGATGTGATCGATACGTACGCCTTTATTCAATCTGAATCCAAGTGCACGATAATCCCACCAGCTAAATGATTTTTCAGGTTGTTCAAATTGTCTGAAACTATCGCTCAGACCAAGATCAAGCAAGGATCGCAAGGCACTTCTCTCCTCTGGTGAAACCAGATTCATGCCTTCCCAGGCAGCGGGATCATGAACATCCCTGTCCTCGGGCGCGATGTTGTAGTCACCCAGAATGGCTAACTCAGGATACTGTTGCATCTCAGCCTTGATCCAGTTTTCCAAAGCAGCCAGCCATTTCAGTTTATATTGAAATTTATCCGACTCCGGCGCCTGACCATTCGGAACATAGGCGCAAATAATGCGCATACCTTGTATTGTTGCAGCGATAATGCGTTGCTGTTCATCTTCAAATTGCGGATTGTTTTTTTGGATATCCGACATCGGATGCCTGGATACAATGGCGACGCCGTTGTAGGTTTTCTGACCAGTAAACGCAACATGATAGCCAGCCGCTTCTATTTCTGATTGAGGAAACTTGTCATCTGTGAGTTTGGTCTCCTGTATGCACAAAACATCAACGGGATTACTTTCCAGCCATTGCAATACTTGAGGCAGCCTGACCTTCAGGGAGTTAACGTTCCAGGTTACTAATTTCATGTCAATATCGTATGGGTAGGGTTGGGGAAGAACATGATGCAGAGTGAAGATGTCAAACATCTGATCATGCTTTAATGCGTATTATACGTTCAGCAGAATCGCATAATGTGTCGTGAGTGGGATGTGGAAAGATAACGATGAACAAAGAGATAGGTGAGTTTGCTTTTGATCTCTCTTCGCAATCGTAGCTTACCGCGCTGATCACTATGCGTTTGTCAGATACTATTTTCAGGTTTTCTGAAGAGCATAAAAAATACCAGCCCAGATTGTATCTGGCTGGTATTTCGAGACTGAATTCGTGCTGTTAATTTCTTGCCGTTATTTCGTCCGATATCAAGCAGCGCGATTGATCAGGAATGTTGTCAGCAATGGTACCGGGCGTCCTGTAGAGCCTTTCGCTGCACCTGATTTCCACGCGGTGCCAGCGATATCGAGATGTGCCCACGTATATTGTTTGGTGAAGCGCTCAAGGAAGCAAGCCGCGGTAATACTGCCACCAGCAGGACCACCGATGTTCGCCATGTCAGCAAAGTTGGATTTGAGTTGTTCGTTGTAAGCTTCTTCAATCGGCATACGCCAGGCAGTATCGCCCGTTTGTTTGCCGGCTGCCAGTAACTCAGCAGCGAGTTTGTCATGCGCATCATCATGGCGTGTAAATAAGCCGGAATTATGATGGCCAAGAGATGTCACGCATGCGCCAGTCAGCGTTGCTACATCCACGACGGCAGCAGGTTTGAATCGTTCAGCATAGGTCAGCGCGTCGCACAGAATCAGTCGACCTTCTGCATCCGTGTTTAATACTTCGATAGTTTGACCAGACATTGAGGTCACGATGTCGCCTGGGCGCGTTGCACTACCTGACGGCATGTTTTCGCAGGTAGGAATAATCGCATAGACATTGAGCTTGAGTTTCATTTCGCCGACTGCACGCATCGTGCCGATGACTGATGCAGCACCGCCCATGTCGTACTTCATTTCATCCATGCCAGCGCCTGGTTTCAGGGAAATGCCACCCGAATCAAACGTAATTCCTTTTCCTACCAATACTACAGGTGCGTCTTTGGCTTTGCCACCTTGATGTTTTAATACAATAAATTTGGGCGGTTCGACTGTACCATTGGAAACCGATAGAAAACTTCCCATCTTCAGCGCTTGAATTTGTTTACGATCGAGGATTTCAGTCGCCATGCCGTAATCTGCCGCAATTTTTTTAGCGGTTGTCGCAAGGTAAGTGGGCGTACAGACGTTTGGTGGCAAATTACCCAGTTCTTTGGTCAGATCCATCCCGTTTGCCAAGGCAATGCTTTGTGCTAACGCAGTTTTAGCAACGGTGGCATCCGACGCATTGACTGCAATCGCAAGCTTTTTCACTCCAGAAGAGGATGTATCTTTTTTGCTTTTTAATTCATCAGTCCTGAAAATACTTTCTCTGAACGCGATGACAGTGGTGCGGATTGCCCAAGCAACATCGCGTCCCTCTACAGCAGGCAGAACCAACACGGCGTCATTGGCACCAAGACCCGCCAGATTACGAGCGGCAGCCTGTACCGCCTGTTGAAAAGACTTTTCTGTTACCGTTTTTGCTTCTGTTCCGAGACCGACAAGAAGAACACGCTCAGCAGCCACATCACCAACATTACGTAACAATAAAGAGGAGCCTGCTTTGCCACTGATATCGCCGGATTTCAATGCGGCCACGATCTGACCTTGCTGATCCAAATTCACCGCAACAGCAGAAAGTTTCTTGTTTTCAAACACGCCGGCAATGATACAAGCAGTCTTTATTGCTTTATAGGCAGATGAGGTACTTTTTGCGTCGATTGTTTTTATGCTAAAGTCCACTTATTACTCCTCTTGGTAAGTCTCGTAAAAAAGACATTATAGTCCCTCTCATGATTTTTCAGCGCGCGCTTCGACGTGAATTACTCAGTGCCGCAGGCGCAGTCTTCACTACATTATTCACCATCACAATTACTGTGATGCTTATTAAAATTCTTGGACAGGCTGCTGGCGGAAAGGTTGCATCTGCCGACGTGATTGCGTTAATTGGTTTTTCTTCGTTGACCTATATGCCGGTGTTGCTGATCCTGACAGGTTTCATTTCTGTATTACTCGTGGTCACGCGCAGTTATCAAGACTCTGAAATGGTCGTTTGGTTTGCTTCTGGGCTCAGCCTGACACGATGGATAGTACCCGTACTGAGATTTGGCATGCCGTTGACTATATTGACTGCTTTGCTCAGTTTTATTGCAACTCCCTGGGCTAACCAACAAAGTGCGGAATTCAGGGAGCGTTATGAAAAGCGCTCTGATATTGCTAAAGTTTCACCTGGTAAGTTTCAAGAGTCAGCATCTTCCGACCGAATTTTTTTCGTCGAGGAAGTTGCCGGAGATCTGAGCAAAGTACAGAATATTTTTATCAATACCTTCCGAGATGGTCGTTCTAGTGTTGTTGTGGCAAAAGAGGGTGTCATTGAAACAGATGCCAAAGGCGATAAATTTCTGGTGATGAGCCAAGGTCGTCGTTACGATGGACTACCCACCGAGCCCAATTTCCAGATGATGCAATTTGAGAAATACGGTGTCTTGGTTTCGCGACAAAATGCTGCAGTGACCGGTGATAGATCAGCGAAATCCATGCCTTTGTCGCAACTCATTGAGGATGTGGATGGCGTGAAGCGAGGTGAGCTCCTATGGCGAATTTCCTTGCCGCTGATGTGTGTATTGTTGATGTTGCTAGCGATTCCGCTTGGGTATGTCAACCCACGGGTCGGGCGTTCTGCCAATCTGATTGTCGCCTTGCTATTGGTCGTGATTTATCTGAATCTGATTAATATTGTTCAAGCGATGGTGGTGCAGGAAAGAACCGGGTTTGCGATGGCTTGGTGGCCGGTTCATCTGGCCGCGCTGGCGATGGTGGTGGTTTTGTTTGCCTGGCGGTTAAAAGTGAATAGTCGTCTTCATCCTTTGGTCATGTGGGCAGCATGCAAGGCATGTTTCCGAGCCAAAGAAAATAAGAGCATTGCATGAAAATTTTACAAAGATATTTTGGCGTCGAGATTATTCGTGCCGTGTTATTCGTCATGCTAGCGTTGTTGGCACTATTCTCTTTCTTTGATTTGATGGGAGAGTTGCAGTCTGTTAATCAGGGCGGGTATTACTTGCAGCATGCGTTGCTGTACGTTGCTTTGGGGATGCCTGGATATATTTACGAGTTCATGCCAATTGCCGTGTTAATCGGCACCATTTATGTGTTGGCGCAATTCGCTTCCAACTCTGAATTCACGATTATGCGTGCAGCCAGTATGTCCACAGTCATGGCAGGCACGATTTTATTCAAAATAGGGCTGCTTTTTGTTGTATTGACATTTGTATTTGGAGAGCTGATTTCGCCATACACCAGCGGATTGGCTCAAAAGGTAAAACTGAATGCGATTGGTGCTTCGGTTGCTCAGGAATTTCGTACAGGTTTATGGACAAAAGATTTGATTCGAGATCAGGGATTGCAGGGCGACGTTATCGGATCAAGATTTTTGAATGTAAAAGAGATTTTGCCAAGCCGAGAGCTCAAGGAGTTGAAGGTTTTTGAGTTCGATAAGAAATTTCATTTATCCAAAGAAATTTCCGCTGTTCGTGCAGAATATCGGGGGGGCAGTGTCTGGCGTCTTACCGATGTGACAGAGACGACTTTCCCTAAAAATTTATCTAGCCAGGACATGTCATCCGTCAGCACTAGAAAACTGGCAAATCTGGATGTGTTGTCTGAAGTGACTCCGGATATTTTATCGGTTTTATTTGCTGATCCTGACCGTATGTCAGCATATGACCTTGCTGCTTTCACCCGCCATTTAGCTGATAACAAACAGGGTACGGAGCGCTACGATATAGCGTTCTGGAAAAAAGTGACCTACCCCTTTGCTGTGCTTGTCATGATGGCGTTGGCGTTGCCTTTTGCCTATTTACATGTCAGAAGCGGTGGCGTGAGTCTGAAAATTTTTAGTGGCATTATGATAGGGATGGTGTTTTATCTGATCAATGCTTTGTTTTCTCATCTGGGATTATTGAATACCTGGCCAGCGCTGGTCACTGCATTAGTGCCAAGTATGCTGTTTTTGATGATTGCCATGTTTGGCTTACGTTACGTTGAAAGAAATTAATGAAAAAATCGGCACTGATTTTATTTGCGCATGGAGCCAGAGATATGCGTTGGGCGGCACCATTCCAGCGTTTACAGAAAATGACTCAGGAGGGTTTGCCAGATGTTCAGGTGGAACTGGCTTTTCTGGAATTTATGTCTCCAAACCTTCCAGAGCTCATTGACCAGTTGGTTGAGCAGGGAACAAATAAGGTTATTGTGTCGCCGATATTCTTGGGGCAAGGAGGGCATGTGTTGCGTGATTTGCCTGAAATGGCGGTACAGATCAATAGTAAATATCCGGCACTCGATTTCTCCGTCGCCACTGCCGTCGGAGAAGAAGTGAGTGTGTTGAACGCGATTCGTGATCATTGCATGGCACTGGTGGCATGAGTCAGCGATGTGGAAAAGATAGCAATGTCACAGAACGCGGCGACTGATTGAAAACGGCATACAAATATTGATTTGCATGCCGTTTTTATGTTGAAGGTGATGATATAAACGGTACTGTCACCCTCCAGTATCTGTCAGCGCATTGATCTATTTTTTGTTTGGTCTCAGACGCATTGCTTCCCCCATCATGACGAGGACAGGACCATTCCTGGTCTCGATGCCAAGAGCGAGTTTTGCCAGATTAAGAAATTGCTGTTGTTCATCCGAACGACTGCAATTTTCAATCACGACGACCGGTAAATCATCTGGAAAACCGTTTGACAACATGCGCTGGGCGGTCAGCATGGCTTCTTTGCCACCCATATATTGCACTAGCGTGTCGCATTCAGGAATACGGGTATCGGCCTTTTCACCCGGTGCAGTGCTCGACGTGAACAACGCCACGCTGCGAGCGATGCCACGCTTGGTTAAAGGTTGGCGGGTGCTGGCAGCCGCTGCGAGTGCAGTGGTAATGCCAGGTACGATTTCATAATCGATATTCGCCGCTTCCAATGCATTTAATTCTTCGTCTGCACGCCCAAACAGCATGGGGTCGCCACCTTTAAGACGCACTACAGTCTTATACTGTGCGGCACAGGATAATATTTGATGATTGATATCGTCTTGAGCAGCAGAACGCTGCCCACTACGTTTGCCAACAGAAATCTGCACTGCCTGCGAACAGAGTTGTAGCATTTCCGGCGTGATCAATGCATCGTAAAGTACCACATCTGCTTGTGCCAGGATGCGAGCACCACGGACGGTAATCAGATCGGCAGCGCCGGGACCGGCGCCGATCAGATACACCTTTCCATGGAGCGATGGCACAGATTTATCCAAGATGAATCATGCCTGCGGCAACTGTTTGATGCGTCACTTCATCAATCAGAATAAAGGCACCGGTTGAACGTAATTCATCATAAGCGTCGGCAGCCAGCGCTTGCTGTACGTTAATCGTCACTTTGGCGATGTCATTCAGTTTGAGTGATTCTGCCGGACGTCTTTCCTGCGTATTGATATCAAGCAGTGTATCAATTGCAGTTACGCGAGCGGAGACCTGACGTGTCGTGTGCTTGAGCCAGTATTTCCGACGAATATCCAATGCATCTTCGGAGAGCCAGCAAAGATCCGCTGTCACCGTTTTCAGCAAAGTCGCAGGACGTGCAGCTTCAGCCAGCATGTCACCACGAGAGATATCCAGATATTCATCGAGTAAAATAGTTACGGATTGTCCTACGACTGCAGTATCGAGTGAACCATCCAATGTCAGGATATCTTTGACTGTTGCCGATTGCCCGCCGGGCTGCACGATTAATGCGTCTCCTTTGCTGACTTTTCCTGCTTCAATGCGCCCCATGTAACCACGGAAATCGTTGGCTTCATGACCATTATGACGTGCGACCAGTTGCACTGGGAAGCGGAAAGGTTCATCGTGGCAGGCGTCATAGACGCTCAATGATTCCAGCAAGTCAATCAGGGTAGGGCCCTTGTACCACGACATATTGTCCGTGGCTGTGACGACGTTATCACCTGCTAATGCCGATAGTGGAATTGGATGAATATCCTTCAGTCCTAGCTGTTGTGCAAATTCTTTATACGCTGCGATGATACGGTCATATACCGTTTGGTCGTAATTAACCAGATCCATTTTATTCACGGCAACTACAACATGCTCAATCTTGAGCAAGTGCGCGATCGTTGAATGGCGTTTTGTCTGTACCAGCAAATCAACACTACCATCGTCATTGAGTTTGACTTTGGACACATCAATCAGAATGATCACTGCATCCGCCGTGGATGCTCCCGTGACCATGTTGCGTGTGTATTGCTCATGGCCTGGTGTGTCTGCAATGATGAATTTACGTTTTGGTGTGGCAAAATAACGATAAGCCACGTCAATCGTAATACCTTGCTCGCGTTCGGCTTCCAGACCATCGGTTAGCAGGGACAAATCGATCGTGTCGCCAACCGTGCGCTTGTGCTTGGCACGGGAAATGGAGTCAAGCTGATCCGCAAAGATGCCTTTGCTGTCAAATAACAGACGGCCAATTAATGTACTTTTACCATCATCGACGGAGCCGGCCGTAATAAACCGCAGCAGACCGCGTTCTTTGTTGAGGTTGGCTGTAAATTGTTCAGCGGCATTCATTAGAAATATCCTTCTTTTTTACGTTTTTCCATCGATGCTTCCGATGTCTGATCGTCCATGCGCGTAGCACCGCGTTCAGTAATTTGGGTAATCGCTGTTTCTGCAATAATTGCCTCGACTGTTGCCGCATCTGACGAGACTGGGCATGTGCAGGAAATATCACCAACAGTGCGGAAGCGCACAATTTGTGTCTCTACCGTTTCTCCAGCACGTGGCGGTGTCAAGTCTGTGAGTGGAACCAGCAAGCCGTTACGAGGGATTACCTGACGTTCATGGGCGAAATAAATTTGAGGTAATTCCAGTTTTTCGCGGGCGATGTATTGCCATACATCGAGTTCTGTCCAGTTGGAAATCGGGAATACGCGCATGTTTTCACCTGCGTGTACCCGTGTGTTATACAAGTCCCAGAGTTCTGGACGTTGCGCCTTAGGATTCCATTGGCCGAATTCATCACGGAAAGAAAAAATACGCTCTTTGGCGCGTGCTTTTTCCTCATCACGACGTGCGCCGCCAATGCAAGCGTCAAACTTATGTTCCGCAATCGTCTCCAGCAGAGTCACCGCCTGTGCGGCATTACGTGAATCTGTCGCCGGGTTGCGCAAACGTACAGTGCCACGTTTGATCGAGTCTTCAACCGAGCCTACGATCAGCCGCTCACCGAGTTCTGCTACACGTTTATCACGGAAAGCGATTACTTCAGGGAAGTTATGGCCGGTATCAATATGAACCAGAGGGAAAGGGAATTTTCCTGGGCG
Source organism: Undibacterium sp. SXout7W (assembly GCF_049339385.1). Classification (NCBI taxonomy): domain Bacteria; kingdom Pseudomonadati; phylum Pseudomonadota; class Betaproteobacteria; order Burkholderiales; family Oxalobacteraceae; genus Undibacterium; species Undibacterium sp. SXout7W. The sequence goes on from NZ_JBMPPF010000023.1 coordinate 32,813, forward strand.
GAATGCTTTTTCTGCGAGGCGCAGCAAGACGATAGAGTCTTTACCGCCTGAGAAGAGCAGAGCCGGATTGCTGCATTCAGCTGCGACTTCACGCATGATATGGATGGCTTCGGATTCGAGCCAGTCCAGATGGCGATTGCTCGCAGCATCGATAAATTGGTTTTCCACGACTGTATTCATGATATGTATTCGATTCAGACTACTTGTTTAATTCGGACCAGCTTGCCATCAACTACATGCAGGCCGCATTCCTTGGATTCTGGGTTTTCCCACCACCAGCGACCCGCACGGACATCTTCACCAGGCTGGATTGCTCTGGTGCAAGGCTCACATCCGATTGATGGATAACCTTTGTCATGCAGAGGATTGTAAGGCACATTGTTGGTACGGATATAGTGCCAGACATCTTCTTCTGACCAGTCAGCCAGAGGATTGAACTTTTGCATCGCGTGCGCAGTGTCATCTTCCTGATAGGCGAGTTCTGTCCGCGTTGCCGATTGCGCTTTGCGCTGTCCGGTAACCCAGGCCTTGTTGCCTGACAGAGCGCGGTTTAATGGCTCTACTTTACGAATACGGCAACATTCTTTACGCATGTCTACGCTGTCGTAAAATGCATTCAATCCGTTTGTGCTGACATAGTTTTCTACTGCTGCCGCATCCGGTTTGAACAGAACAATATCGGCCCCATAGGTTTCTTTGACTTTGGCTATCATGCCCAGGGTTTCTGCATGAAGACGCCCTGTTTCCAGAGAGAAAATGCCGATATTGAGCTTACCTTTTAAAATAAGGTCAGTCAGCACCATATCTTCTGCTGCAAGACTGGAGGCGAAGACTGCTGGCGCAAATTCACTGGAGATGCGTTCCAGAATAGCCTGAGTCTGCGCAAGTCTGGCGCTGAAATCGCTCATGCTGAAGCTCCTGTATCGCCCACATTGCTGAGTGCAGTACGTTCAGCGCGACGGAATAGGGGATTTTTTTCATCCCACGATGTCTGATATTTTTCAGAAAAATCAGTCAGACCTTTAATGGCATCGTGTATATCTTTGTCCGCACGAACGGCAAATGCATTAAAGCCCACGCGCTGCATGTAAAACAACTGATCACGTAACACATCGCCAATAGCGCGCAATTCTCCGGCAAAACCAAAGCGGGCGCGTAAGTTGTAGGCAACGGAATAGCCACGTCCATCCGAAAACTTTGGAAAATCAACTGCCAGCAAAGAAAAACGTGCAATGTCTTCCTTCAATTCTTTTGCCTGTTCGTTGCTACTGAACCAAACCGCTAGCTCTGTGCGCTTGAGCAGATGATCACGTTGTAGCTGCCACACTTTTAACGGCACAATTACTTTGCCTTCGGGGACTTCTACAGCATCAGGAGTTTCGCCTTCTGCCAGACGCAGAACTGTCCAGTCGTCTTGTACGATAGCTTTATCTTTAATAATGTCGCGCATGATTTTCTTTCTGTCCCTTGCTCAATATGCCACTGCTGAACCGGCGTCTTCGCCATGATGTTCATTCGTTTTGATCGGGGTGGCATACACAAAATCTTTAAACGGAGTGATGCCTACGCGTAATGCTGTATCGATGAAGCGCTCACTGGCAACACGTTCACGAATGTAGACCTGGATAATGCGGTCAATGACTTCCGGCATTTGTCCAGCAGCAAAAGAGGGTCCAATAATTTTACCAATGGCAGCCTGATTGCCTTGTGCTCCACCAATGGAAACCTGATACCACTCGCTGCCATCCTTGTCGACACCGAGAATCCCGATGTTGCCGACGTGATGGTGGCCACAGGCATTAATGCAACCCGACATATTGAGTTCGATGTCGCCGATATCATGCAGATAATCCAGATCATTAAAGCGATCGGTGATATCCAGCGCAATGGGAATAGACTTGGCGTTTGCCAGCGCGCAGAAGTCACCACCCGGGCAGCAGATCATATCGGTCAGCAAACCAATGTTTGGTGTAGCCAGACCATGTGCTTTAGCTTCCTGCCAGAGAGGGAACAAGTCAGATTGCTTTACGTCAGACAACACCAGATTTTGTTCATGCGTGACGCGCAGCTCACCAAAACTGTATTGATCAGCAAGATTGGCGATAAAGTCCATTTGCTCTGCTGTTGCGTCGCCAGGTGGTACGCCCGGCTTTTTGAGAGAAAGCACGACGCTGGAGTAGCCAGCGACTTTGTGCGATTTCACATTGCGCTTGATCCAGTTTGCAAATGCCTTGTTTTCAGCTTTATGTTGTTCAAATCCATCATCTTGCGGCGGTAAAGTCAGATAGGCTGGCGTACTGAAGTAAGAGGCAACGCGCTGTAATTCTTCCGGTGTCAGTGTCGCTGGACCATCTTTCAGATCCGCCCATTCTTCTTCTACTTGTTTTGCAAAAACATCTGCGCCGATCGCTTTGACCAGAATTTTGATCCTGGCCTTGTACTTATTATCGCGTCTGCCGTATTGGTTATAAATACGCAGAATGGCTTCCAGATAGGTCATAACATGTTGCCACGGCAGAAATTCGCGGATGACACTGCCAAGGATGGGTGTACGTCCCATTCCGCCGCCAACCATGACTTTGAAACCAACTTCACCGGCGTCGTTATGAACAACGGTCAGGCCGATATCGTGTACGGCGATTGCTGCGCGATCTTCTTTAGCACCATTAATGGCGATTTTGAATTTTCGTGGCAAGTAGGCAAATTCTGGGTGGAACGTGGTCCATTGACGCAAAATTTCGGCATAAGCACGTGGATCAATGATCTCATCTGCTGCAACGCCTGCAAATTCATCCGAGGTGATATTGCGCATGCAGTTACCGGAAGTCTGAATCGCATGCATTTCGACTGATGCCAGCTCTTCCAGAATGTCTGGTGCATCTTCCAGGTTAATCCAGTTGTATTGAATATTCTGGCGGGTAGTGAAATGACCATAGCCACGATCATATTTGCGTGCAATATGAGCAAATTTACGCATCTGCGCAGAGGACAGCATGCCGTAGGGAACAGCGACGCGTAACATATACGCATGACGCTGATGGTACAAACCGTTCTGTAAACGCAACGGTAAAAACTCTTCTTCGGCCAGCTCATTAGCAAGGCGACGGCGCACCTGATCGCGGAATTGTGCAATACGTTCTTTGATAATCTGGTGATCGTGTTGGTCGTAACGATACATCTTGTATACCCTTAAAATCTGCGCAAAATGCGCTTTGCAACTATGTTTTAAAGAACCAGTTTGGCAGCAACGAGCGTCAGTGTCGTTGCCAGCAATCCGCGTAAAAATTTCTCCGGAACAGCGCGTGCAGCCATAGAACCTATTGTAATGCCTGGCAGAGAACCGATTAACAACGTTCCCAATAATTCCCAGTTAATGGAGCCTAACCACCAGTGTCCAATAGCAGCGATGGCTGTTAATGGCACTGCGTAGGCGATGTCTGTACCGGCAATATGTGCCGCTGGCATGCGAGGATACAGCATCACCAGCAATGTTGCGCCGATCGCACCAGCTCCAATGGAGGAGATGGTCACCAGCGTACCCAATACGATACCTGAAAAAATAGTTGCTGCAGCCAGCGGTGTGCCATGCAACTGTTTTTCTGGATGACGATTCAGCCATTCGAGCATTTTGCCTTTAAACAGCAGTGCAACAACAGTCAGCAAAACGGAAATGGCGATAGAGTAACGAATAACCTGGCCAATTTCCTTATTCAGACTACCGAAATATTTCAGGCTCAGGGTGGCCAGTAACGCTGCGGGCAGTGCGCCGTAGCACAGCAAACGCACCACATGCCAGTCTACCGTACCACGCAGGCGATGGGTAAATGTGCCGGTTGCCTTCGTAATAGAAGCAAAGGCAAGATCTGTTCCTACTGCGACAGTGGGAGATACACCAAAAAGTAACGTGAGTAACGGCGTCATTAAAGAGCCGCCACCAACACCTGTCAGACCGACCAGAGTGCCTACAGCAAAACCAGAGATTACATAGGTTAAATTCATATCGCCTCGCGCAAAGTAGGGTCATCCTAATGAATGCGGGCTATATTCCAAACTACTTAGTATTTATTTGCTTATATACGTATTTGATATATGTAAAACCGGAGTTCGAATATATCTCGGTTAATCAGGTGCGGATTGATAAAGTGGTTATTTTATGCCCGCAGCTATCCGTGACATATCGGTGCATGTCACGGGCTTGTGATACATAGGCGACGGATGCATTCCTGTCGAAATTGATGAAAGATATTGCAACATGCGTGCTATCTACTTTTTGAGCATGGTATTACTGGCGGCGTTCAGCGCTGCCAGCTGGTCTGCCCCAGCAGACTGGTATAAATGGCGCAGTAAAATTGATTCTGTAGAAATTTGTTCCCAGACTTCACCTGGCGATGGCTGGGAGCGCGCTGCCGGCCCTTTCCGCGACCCGCGATGTGAAAAACGTCGTCAATGAGCGTTGTTAATGAATATTGACAATGAGTGGTATGCAAACATTGCACTTTGCCGTTTGATTGATATGGCGAACTGAGTCTGAATTACCCTTTACTTCCACGCATCGGTTTTTGCAGTGATCAGGATAATTATCTGCATGTGGCAGCTTGTTTTAGACGTTTGTTGTTGGCGTTTTTTTCTGAACCTGACTGCCAGTCAATTTCATCTCCGGAACACGGCTTTGCTGTTCGGATGTGACGCCACGAAAGGATCATGATGCTTAATGAACGCGAGCTGGAAAGTGCTTACCTTGGACAATTTATTCCGGTTCAATACCATCATCATTTACTTGCTGATACCAATCGTATGGATGGTTTTAAGGCAGCAATTGCCCGCCATGTGTTTGCGGGTGCAAAAGTACTTGAGTTGGGCGGTGGTACCGGCGTGCTGTCATGGTTTGCTGCGCAGACAGCCGCAAAAGTCTATTGCGTTGAATTTAATCCTGATATGGTGGAAGAGGCGCGTCGCTTGCTTGCACTTAATGTGCATGGCGACAAAGTAGAGATTATTCACGCAGACGCGTTTGAATATCTGCCTCCCGAGCCGGTTGATGTTGTGATTTGCGAGATGGTTCATGGCGGTTTGCTGCGGGAAAAGCAGCTGGAAGTGATTGAGCATTTCAAGCAGCGATACTTAGAAAAATTTGGCATCGGCTTGCCCGTGTTTATTCCGGAAGCGGTCGTCATGGCAGTGCAGCCTCTCCAGCAAACCTATGATTTTGGAGGATATCAGGCGCCGGTAATTCAATTCCAGGAGCCTGGTGCGTTTTATGCCGATACTCTGGAGTTGGCGCAGCCTGCCTTGTACAGTGTCATTGATTTCGATCAGAACAATGCCATGCAAATACAATGGCATGGGCAGTTTTCTATGGAGCGGAAAGGCAAAGTCAGTGCCTTACGTTTCGTTACTAAAAGCATCCTCGCTGTACTAATGGAGACCTCGTCCACTATCGATTGGCTGCATGCGTATATGGTGTTGCCGCTGCCGGAAAGTTTTGATGTCAGGCAGGGGGATGTGCTTGAGGTCAGTTTTGAATACCGGGCGGGAGGATCGATTTCATCATTACAAAAAAGTTTGCAGGTAAAGCGAAAACCAGCCGCGTTGGCACGCGCTGGTCATCTGTCGCTGGTGCATGGCTGATTTTTTTTACAGCGTATTTGACGATGTGACTAGTAGGACGGGCATGCTGATACTAGCAGTCGCAAGCAATCACAAGTAAGCGTAAGTGATTGAAAGACTGTAATACTGAAGTTTCAGGCTAAAGAGCAATCAATTTGCTCTTTAGCCTTTGTTAACCTTCACCGATCAATCGACGATGCTACTGATGGCGTTACTGCTTATTGTGCCGGATTGTTGGCCGTCTGGTGAATCGCATCGATTGATTGCAGAAGTTCTTCACTTAGGTGAATATCAAATGCGTCGATATTTTCTTTCAGCTGATTAAGATTGGTTGCGCCAATAATGGTGCTGGCGACGAAATAACGTGAATAGCACCACGCCAACGCTAATTGTGTCGGTGTCAGTCCATGTTGCCGCGCCAGTTCTGTATAACGTTTGCTGGCCTCAAACACGGAAGGGCGCAAGTAGCGTGGGCTCCAGGTTGGTGGAAATAAAGTCAGTCGGCCCGATGCATTCGCATCGTCAATATACTTCCCGCTGAGTTGCCCAAATGCCAGTGGGCTATATGCCAGCAAGCCGACATTTTCGCGGAAGCAGGTTTCATCCAGACCCTGTTCAAACGCACGATTCATCAAGTGATAGGCGTTTTGAATCGATACAATGCGTGGCGCATCATGTATTTCAGCTTGCTTGATGAATTCGCTGACTCCCCATGAAGTTTCGTTGGAAACGCCAAAGTGACGGATTTTGCCTTCTTTCACCAATGCGGACAGCACTGCCAACGTATCCTCAATCGCAGTACAAGGGCGTTCCAGTGCTGGATCAAATTGCTTTTGTCCGAAAATGGGAGCATTCCGGCTTGGCCAGTGCAATTGGTACAAGTCGATGTAATCAGTTTGCAGGCGTTGCAGGCTGGCTTCGACGGCACGACGGATATTCTCGGCGTTCAGATCATTTTGGCCGTTACGTATCCAGTTCATGCCCCGCGATGGCCCGGCAACTTTAGTCGCCAGGATAATGTCGCCGCGTTTGCCTGACTTTTTCAGCCAGCTGCCAATGTATTGTTCAGTCTTGCCCTGAGTCTCTGCACGCGGCATGACGGGGTACATTTCTGCTGTGTCGATAAAGTTAATACCGCGTTCCAGCGCATAATCCAGTTGGGTATGGGCTTCGGCTTCGGTATTTTGCTCGCCAAAAGTCATGGTGCCGAGGCAAATTTTAGAAACTTGAAGCTGGCTGTTGCCTAGTGCCGTCTGTTGCATAAAATCTCCTGTTATCGAACATTGCGTAAAGCGGCTGCGCATTCTTTGATTAAACCTGGTCCCTGATAAATTAGTCCGGAATATACCTGCACCAACGAAGCGCCCGCCTGCATTTTGGTGGCTGCATCAGCGCCAGAAAAAATACCGCCGACACCAATAATAGGTAGAGCATCGCCCAATTCGGATTTCAATGCTCTGATCACGCGGTTGGACAACTCGAATACGGGTTTGCCGGATAATCCTCCCGCTTCTTCTGCATGTGGCAAGCCTTGTACCGCATCTCTGGTGATGGTGGTGTTGGTGGCAATGACGCCGTCAATCTGGTGACGCAAGAGTGCTTCGGCGATCGTTTTGATCTGTTCGGCATCGATGTCCGGTGCAATTTTCAGTGCGACAGGAACATAGCGCTTGTGCTGGTCAGCCAATCTTTGCTGCGCTTCTTTGAGCTGCGATAACAGGGCATCAAGCTCGTTTGCACCTTGCAGTTGGCGTAAATTTTTTGTGTTGGGGGATGAAATATTGACTGTCACGTAGCTGGCATACGGATAGACCTTGGACAGGCAATGTAAGTAATCTTCTGCTGCCCGTTCAATGGGTGTATCCGCGTTTTTGCCAATATTGAGTCCGAGTACACCTTGTTTTTCCTGATAAAAACGAGATGCCTGTACGTTGTGAACAAAGGCGTCAACACCGCCATTATTAAAGCCCATACGATTAATAATGGCCTCCGCTTTGGGAAGGCGAAACATGCGTGGTGTGGGATTGCCGGGCTGTGCGCGCGGTGTCACTGTGCCGATCTCGATGGAGCCAAAGCCGATAGCAGCTAAACCGTCAATGTAGGCACCTTCCTTGTCCAGACCTGCAGCCAGACCAACCGGATTGGGGAAGCGTACACCCATGACAGTGCGCGCATCTTCTGCGGGTTTGCCGATGAAGCCGCCGAGCCCGAGTCGGGCAATGCGTTGCAGCGCGGGTAAAGTCAGGTGATGCGCCTTTTCCGGCTCCATGGCAAATAACAAGGGACGAGCCAGGGAGTAGAGTAATTTTTCGGACATGGTATCAGCGTAGTAAAGAGTAATCTAAGGGAGTATAGGTAAAAAATGCGGTGTTCCCGCTTATTTTAATTGTGGTGTTATTAAATACTGGGTGGGAGTATTTATTGTTTTTAAGTTGCTTCTGCGTTGCATCTGTCGTACTGATTTTATTCCTGTAGTGTTTGCCAGTAACCTTGCATCATGGCATCAAGAGGTCGGAAATTGGTTTTATAGGCCATTTTAGGACTGGCAGCAATCCAGTAACCGAGATACAGATAGGGCAGTAAAAGCTGTTTTGTCTGCCGGATTTGCCAGAGCACATTGTAGGTGCCATAAGAGGCGGATTCATCATCCGGATCATAAAATGTGTACACGGAAGATAAGCCGTCGGTCAGCACATCAATAATACTCACCATGCGCAGAATATCGTGCTCATCGCGAAATTCCACCAAGCGTGTATTGACTCTGCTCTGCAGTAAAAACTGCGCATATTGATCGCGACTGTCCTGATCCATGCCGCCACCTGCATGGCGTTTGCTCTGGTAGCGTTGATACAATTCGTAGTGCTCATGCACGTAGGTGAGTGGGCATACTTTGGCGCTGAGGTGCTGGTGTTTTTTTTCGGCACGGCGCTGACTACGGCTTTTCCGAAATTCATCGACTCTGACCCTGACTGGCGTACATGCCTGGCACGCATCACAATGTGGACGATAGATAAAGATGCCACTGCGCCGGAAGCCACTCTTGACCAGTTCAGAATACACATCGGCATTAATCAGATGCGCAGGCGTTGCGACCTGTGAGCGCGCCTGCAATCCCTCCAGATAGCTGCAGGGATAAGGCGCCGTGGCGTAAAACTGTATGCTGGCAAAAGGAAGGTCGTTAAGCTGGGTCACTGATCAATTGAGCGGTTTGAGGTCCATTCACTGATGGGCGGCAATTGCGTCGCCATCTGTATCCATTCAAGAAACGCCGTACGGGATATCGGTCTTGCCCCAAGTGATGCCAGGTGCGCGGTTTCTTGTTGGCAGTCTATCATTTTCACTCCGTGTTCACGTAAAAAATATACCAGATGCACCAGCGCTATCTTGGAGGCATCCGTGACTCTGGCAAACATGGATTCTCCGTAAAACATCTTGCCGATGCAAACACCATAAGCACCACCGACCAGTTTGCCATCGAGCCATACTTCTGACGAGTGGGCGTAGCCATCTTTATTTAGCCCACAATAGCCAGCGATAATTTCTTCTGATATCCAGGTGCCAGTTCCTTCCTTTCGCGGTGCTGCGCAGGCGCGCATGACATCTTCAAATGCTGAATCAAAGCGCACTTCCCAGTGTGGATTTTGGTTGATTTGCCGCAGCTTTTTTTTCAGGCTGTCGGCAACTTTCAGCTCAGCCGTGAATAACACCATGCGTGGATCGGTAGACCACCAGAGTATTGGTTGTCCTTCCGAAAACCACGGGAAAATTCCTTGTCTGTATGCCATCAGTAGTCGTGCGGGTGACAAATCTGCACCTGCAGCGAGCAATCCGGCCGCGCCATCTTCCTCGGTAAGCGCAGTATTCACATCCGGAAATTCGCTGTCAGCCTCCAGCCAGGGAATCGTCATATCCTATATCCTGTATGCACTAAAATAGCGCCACATTTTAGTGCGTGTGATGGAGGCATCAAAAAATAAAAAATAAAATTCATATAAAAATCAACGTCTTAAAAAATCGCACCAAATTGGAATATTTTTTGCTTTATCAGTGCATTACAAATAAATTTACGCACTTTTATTGGGAGATTGTTAGCATGAATGCACAAAACAGTAGCGCCGATGCTTTATTTATATTGCTAGGTGCCATTATGATTCTGGCGATGCACGCTGGCTTCGCATTTCTGGAGCTGGGCACGGTACGCAAAAAAAACCAAGTGAACGCATTGGTCAAGATTATCGTTGATTTTGCAGTGTCGACGATTGCTTACTTTTTTGTTGGTTACAGTGTTGCGTACGGCGTACAGTTTTACTCTGGTGCTGAGGTGTTGGTCGCAAAAAATGGCTTTGAGCTGGTCAAATTTTTCTTTTTATTAACGTTTGCGGCGGCGATTCCGGCCATTATTTCTGGTGGGATTGCTGAGCGAGCAAAGTTTTATCCACAGCTGATCGCTACTGCCGTATTGGTGGGGGTGTTATATCCGCTATTTGAAGGAATAGCCTGGAATCAGCGTTTTGGGATCCAGGCGTGGTTGAAAGCGGCTTTTTCTGAGGAATTTCATGATTTTGCCGGGTCAGTTGTGGTGCATGCGTTTGGCGGCTGGGTTGCCCTGCCTGCGGTTCTGCTGCTGGGTGCGCGACGCGGTCGTTATATGAAGAATGGCGCTATTGCTGCGCATCCGCCATCCAGTATCCCGTTTCTTGCATTGGGTGCCTGGATATTAACCGTGGGCTGGTTTGGTTTTAATGTGATGAGTGCTCAGACGCTGGATAAGATGAATGGCCTGGTGGCAATTAACTCCTTGATGGCGATGGTCGGTGGAACGCTGGTGGCATTGGTGATGGGGAAAAATGATCCCGGTTTTGTCTACAACGGACCTTTGGCTGGTCTGGTAGCCGTTTGCGCGGGCTCTGATCTGATGCATCCGCTGGGTGCGCTGGTGACGGGCGGTGTGGCTGGTGCTATTTTTGTCCTGATGTTTACCTGGACGCAAAATAAATGGAAAGTCGATGATGTGCTGGGTGTTTGGCCTTTGCATGGCTTATGTGGTGCCTGGGGTGGAATTGCCGCCGGTATTTTTGGGATGAAAGCCTTGGGGGGATTGGGTGGCGTGAGTTTGATGTCGCAGTTGCTGGGGACAGTGCTTGGTGTAGCGATTGCCTTTGGTGGTGGATATGTAATTTATGGCGTACTCAAGAAAACGGTTGGAATACGTCTTGATCCAGAGCAGGAATTTGAGGGGGCAGATTTGTCCATCCATAAAATTTCTTCTACTGCTGAGAGAGAAACCAGTTGGTAATAATTGAATGGAAGGTGTGCCATGAAATTGAGCTGGCAGATCAGTCAGTAATTTTTTGCCGATTATCAGCTGTGCGGGCAGTGCATTGATATTTATTGTCTTGCCGCTGCCAATCAAATCAAATCAAAACGCCGTGAAAACACGGCGTTTTGATTTTGTGGTGCTGTACCTATTTTTGGGCTTGTTTTTTTTATTTGGTTTGGCGATGTTGGCTAGTTTTTGTCGTTTGGGCGCATCGGTTTAAAAATATCGTGAGCATGTAGTTGATAGTGACCACCTTTTTGCACTTGCTTTAAGTCTTCAAAAAAATAACGCAGCGTATGGCTAACGGTAGGGAATGCAATGTCTTCCCATGGAATGTCTTTCTCCTTGAACAGGGCGACCTCCAAGCTTTCTGTGCCTGCCTTGTAATCAAGATCTAGCAGGGTGGCTCTGTAAAATAAATGCACTTGATGTACATGAGGCACATTGAGTATCGAAAATAATTCGTGCAGTGCGATATTGGCGCCAGCTTCTTCTTCCGTCTCCCGTTGAGCCGCCTGACTGGTGGTTTCATTGTTTTCCATGAATCCGGCGGGAAGCGTCCAGTAGCCATAGCGTGGCTCAATTGCGCGTTTACATAATAGAACCTGAACTTCTCCATCCACTTCCCATGCTGGAATCGAACCGATCACCATTTTCGGGTTTTGATAATGAATGGTGCCGCAGTTGGGGCAGACATGGCGTTCGCGCGTATCGTCTGCGGGAATCATTAACACAACCGGCGTGGCGCATTCCGAGCAAAATTTCATAGGTGATATAGGGGCTAGATAATCAATATCCAGAGTGTAACATCAGCTTGTGCGCCTGAGGTTTTCAGTCTTTCTGGATAAAAGAATTGCGCAGAGCAGCAAAAACATGTATAGTTTACTTCTTCAGACGCGGGGTGGAGCAGTCTGGCAGCTCGTCGGGCTCATAACCCGAAGGTCGTAGGTTCAAATCCTGCCCCCGCAACCAGTTTCAACTGAAAAAGCCACGTATCAGCGTGGCTTTTTCATTATTTGGCAATTTTATTTTTGATTGTCACGTAAAAACTGGACTACAATCTCGTATCTACTGATTTGACGGGTTGGGCATTGAGAGTAAATCTCGGCCGCGAAATTCCCTGATCTGCCCGCATGGCGGGTGTTGCAGCCAAATCGGCTGGCAATAAATTAAATACATACCCATTGTGGATTGAGTCTGCCGAATTATCCGGTTTTTCCGCTGTGTGACACCCATTGAACCCGCGTAACCAAAACTTATTTGCATGAATACTGCTGAGGCAAAGCAAGTCCTTGAAACAGCCTTGTTGTGCGCGCATGAGCCGCTGACCGTTCATTCGATGAAAAAACTGTTTCAGGAATCTGATGATCAGGGGGATGTGGTTGGTGCTGATACGATCAAGGGCATGCTCGAGGAGTTGCGTCATGATTGGTCTGATAAGGGGATTGAGTTGGTTGGGTTGGCGACTGGCTGGCGGTTTCAGAGCAGGCCAAGTATGCGCGCTTACATTGACAGGCTTAATCCTGAAAAGCCGCCGAAATATTCCCGGGCAACATTAGAGACGTTAGCTATCATTGCTTATCGTCAACCCGTTACTCGTGGGGATATTGAAGAAATTCGTGGTGTAACGGTATCCTCGCAGATGGTGAAAACCTTGGAAGATCGCGGGTGGATTGAGTCTATCGGACATCGGGATGTGCCGGGTCGGCCATCGTTGTTTGCGACTACTAAGCAGTTTTTGAGTGATCTTGGTCTGGCTTCGCTGGATCAGCTGCCGCCGTTGCAGCAAGTGACTCGGGATGTGGCCGAGCCTGCTTCTTCTGGTGTTGAGCTTCTGAGCGCGGAAATGTTCGGTGTCGGGGATGGTGTGGTCAATCCTGGGGGTGCTGAAATCGCTGAAATCGCATTGGCAACTGTCAATGTTGTTGAGGTGGGTGTGGCGTTGTTGCCGTAAATCGATGCTGAAAATAATCAAGTAATAGAGACGAGCGATGTTGGTGATGGTATTGCCAATATTGTTGAATTAGATAATCGGGGTGATGAATATTCTCGGCCCGACAATGAGCCGGGCACTGAATTTCATCAGTTGCCTCCATCAGAACTAAAAGAATGAATCCAATGAATCCTGAAGATGTAAAAGCTGATCAAAACCCTGGTGGGGTAGACTCGGTGGCGGCTGGTGAAGGTAAGCCGACTAAGCGCGGTGTGCGTGGCCCTCGTAATATGCGTCGGTCGCGACCAAAGCAGGAAGGTGTTGAGCAGATTGTTGTGACTGATGTTGCTCCGGTCACTGAGTTTTCTACTGTGGATGGCGGTGAGTCATCAGTGCAAGCGGCAGTGCCAGGCTCGGCGAATGCCAGGGGGCAGCGAAAGCCGCGCACGGGAACGGATGCAGCGAATCCTCGTGCTACAGGTGCGAATCGCCCTGCGGGAACTGGCAATGCGCGAGGCCCAGGGAAGCGTATTCCACAGTCAAAAGCCGGCGGGCGCCATCCTCATGGTGGTGTGGCTGGTAATTCCAATCCTGATGATGTGTTTTCTTTTGTAACATCTGAAGCGTTTGATGTCCATGCTTTGGATGATGATAAATCAAAGGGGGGTAAAGGTCGTAATGCGAAGGTTGTCCGTCGCGATTTAACTGCTGACGATGATGCGCCGAAGTTGCATAAAGTGTTGGCTGAGGCGGGGCTGGGTTCTCGTCGTGATATGGAAGATTTGATTGTGGCTGGACGTGTTTCGGTGAATGGTGAGCCTGCGCATATTGGTCAGCGTATTTTGCCAACGGATCAGGTGCGTATTAATGGTAAGCCAATTTTGCGCAAGATTAGTAAAAAACCTCCGCGCGTGCTGATTTACCATAAGCCTGCTGGTGAAATTGTCAGTACAAATGATCCTGAAGGTCGTACATCCGTATTTGATAGTTTGCCGACAATGAAGGTCGGCAAGTGGCTTGCGGTTGGTCGCTTGGATTACAACACTGAAGGGTTGTTGTTGTTTACAACTTCCGGTGACTTGGCGAATCGTTTGATGCATCCTCGTTATGGTATTGAGCGTGAATACGCGGTTCGTACTCTTGGTGAGTTGGAGGAGGGAATGCGTCAGCGTTTGTTGGCCGGCGTTGAGTTGGAAGATGGTCTGGCGCAGTTCTCCAAAATCGCTGATGGCGGCGGTGAGGGGGTGAATAAATGGTATCGCGTCATCATTGGTGAGGGACGCAATCGTGAGGTGCGTCGTATGTTTGAATCGGTCGGGCTGACGGTATCGCGTCTGATTCGTACTCGTTACGGCGCAATGACATTGCCAGCTAATCTGAAGCGTGGTCGTTGGGAGGAGTTGGAAGAGGATGCGGTTCGTAGTTTGTTGAAGCTGAGTGGCCTTGAAAAAACAGCGGCGGACAAGGCGCCCGCGAGAACTGGTAAGCCATTTGGTAGTAAACCATCGGCGATCAGTCCTTTCACGCAAAAGCAACCAAATTTTCCTATGTCGAGTGGTCGTGGAGAGTATTCTGGTGCGCGCGGCAATGTCAATGGCAATAAGGCTGCGAGTGGTTTGGGAGCGAATTCAGCTGGCGGAGTGAAGAAGCGTAGCCGTCAGCCCGATCCTTTGCAAACTGCTCTTGGGTTTCCTGAGGCGGGGCAGCAGCGTCGGGGCGGGACGGTGCGTGGAAGCGGGCAGGCAATTGGTCAGGGTATTGCAGCGCGCCGACGCACTCGCGGCGCTTGATTCTTGGCGTTGGATTCTGATTTGATTTGCCCTGTTTTCCATTGCGACAGGGTAAATAATCGTTTATAATCTGGTAGTTAGTAGATTTTGCATTCGGTAGGTTGTAAGCTTAGTCACTACGAAAAAGATGGGCAGTTGCCCATTTTTTTTTGGTTTTGTGTTTGGTAACTTTGTTTGCGGCAGACTTTGGCAAGTGTTTTTCGGAGAATAGTTTGGTTTTGTTGGAATTGATAGAAAAAACCGTCAACGGTACAGGTTACGATCTGGTTGATTTTGAGCAGGCTGAACGCGGCTTGTTCAGGATTTATATTGATTTTTTGCCTGATGAAGTTGAGAAAGGCAATATTACGGTCGAAGATTGTGAGAAGGTCAGTCATCAGCTTTCCCATGTGTTGATGGTTGAAAATGTAAATTACAACCGCCTGGAAGTTTCTTCTCCCGGGTTAGACCGTCCGCTCAAAAAAATGTCTGATTATCAGCGTTTTGTCGGTGAAAAAGTCACTGTTAAACTTCGTATGCCTATGGCGGGAACGCCAAATCGTAAAACCTTTGAAGGGGTTTTGCATGAGCCTGAAGGCGAAAATCTGAAGCTGGAATTTGAAGTAAAAGATGGGTCGGCCATGCTGGAGTTTACGCTCGCCGATGTGGATAAGGCACGCCTGGTGCCGCAAGTGGATTTTAGGAGTCGCAAAGCATGAGTCGTGATTTGTTGTTATTGGTGGATGTGCTGGCGCGTGAGAAAAACGTCGATGAAGAAGTCGTTTTCGGAGCGTTGGAGCATGCTTTGGCGCAGGCGACAAAAAAACGTTTTCCGGGTGAAGTTGATATTCGCGTAGAAATCGACCGCGATACCGGTGAGTTCCGTTCTTTCCGCCGCTGGCACGTTGTTCCTGATGAGGCGGGCTTGCAATTGCCGGATCAGGAAATTCTGCATTTCGAAGCGGTTGAGGATGATGCTGATATCCAGATCGGTGATTACATCGAAGAAGAAATAGAATCAGTTGATTTTGGTCGCCGTTTTGCACAAGACACCAAGCAAGTTGTGTTGCAGCGCATTCGTGATGCTGAGCGTGAACAGATTCTGGCTGACTTCCTTGAGCGTGGTGACTCTCTGGTTACTGGCACCATTAAGCGTATGGAACGTGGTGAAGCAGTGGTCGAGTCTGGCAAGATTGAGGCTCGTTTGCCGCGCGATCAGATGATTCCAAAAGAAAATCTGCGTGTTGGTGATCGTGTTCGTGCCTACATTTTGCGTATTGATCGCAATGCGCGTGGCCCTCAGGTGATCTTGTCCCGCACGGCGCCAGAATTCATTATGAAGCTGTTTGAACTGGAGGTGCCTGAGATTGAACAGGGTTCGCTGGTAATTAAGTCTGCGGCGCGTGATCCAGGTGTTCGCGCAAAAATCGCAGTATACACAGCAGATAAGCGCATCGATCCTATCGGTACATGCGTTGGTATGCGCGGCTCCCGCGTGCAGGCAGTGACAGGCGAACTCGGTGGTGAGCGCGTTGATATTGTTTTGTGGTCAGAAGATCCTGCTCAGTTTGTCATTGGTGCTCTGGCTCCGGCGAATGTTTCTTCGATTATGGTTGATGAAGAAAAGCATGGCATGGATGTTGTTGTAGATGAAGAAAACTTGGCGATTGCTATTGGCCGCAGCGGACAAAATGTCCGTCTTGCTGCTGAATTAACAGGCTGGCAAATCAACATCATGACGGCGGAAGAGTCTGCTAATAAAGCAGAGCAGGAAACCGCAGGTATTCGCGCCCTGTTCATCGAAAAACTCGATGTTGATCAGGAGGTGGCAGATATTCTGGTGGATGAAGGCTTCTCCAGCCTGGAAGAAATCGCTTACGTGCCTATCAGCGAAATGTTGGAAATTGAAGCGTTTGACGAAGATACCGTCAACGAATTGCGTAACCGTGCGCGCGACGCCTTGCTAACAGAAGCAATTGCTTCTGAAGAAGGTTTGGAAGGCATGGAAGATGAGCTACTCAACCTCGAAGGGATGACCCGCGTAACTGCTGGCAAACTCGGCTTGGCTGGTATCAAGACACTGGCTGCATTTGCTGGTTTGGCTTACGACGAGTTTGGCGCAATTTTGGGATTGTCTGCCGACCGTTCCCGCCAATTAATTAAAGATGCATTTGAAGATGTGACCGATGATGAGATGAAACTCATCGACGCTAAATATGATGATCAGGCCAAGGCTTTGTTAGCTACCGCCTGGAAACTCGTAGAAGCTAAGTAATTCACGGGTTTCATATTCATAACGCGCACATAGAAAAAGAGGACTGAATGGCGAGTAACAACGTTGCCCAATTTGCCACCGAGCTGAAAATGTCAGCGGATTTGCTGCTCACGCAATTGCGTGCTGCAGGCGTCGACAAACAATCGACATCTGATTCACTGACCAAAGAAGACAAAGACCGACTGTTGGAACATTTACGTCGTTCCCACGGTTCTTCTGCGGATACAGAAAAGAAAAAGATTACCTTGACTCGCAAGGAAACAACCGAGATCAAGCAGGCGGATGCGACTGGTAAATCTCGTACCATTCAGGTTGAAGTGCGAAAAAAACGGACTTTCGTGAAGCGTGATGATGCTCCTGCAGATGATGCTTCGATAGCACAGTCAAACGATCCTGAAGAAATCGCAGCTCAAGAAGAAGCGGCTCGTCAGGAGGCGGAGCTGATTGCTCGTCAGGAGGCGGAATTGCGCGAAAAACAAGAGCATCTGGCAAAGCTTGAAGCTGAAAAAGAAGCTCAGGCAAAAGCAAAGGCACAGCGTGATGCTGAATTGGCAGAGGCTGCAAAAGCTGAGGCTGAGCGCATTAAGGCTGAACAGGCAGCTGCAGCAGCGATTGCTGCAAAAGCTGCTGAAAGCAAACCTGCAACTGCGGCGGCACCAGTAGCTGCGCCAGTTGCCCCGGCTGCCGTTGCGCCATCCGCTTCGGATGAGGAGAAAAAGCGCTTGGCTGCAGAGGAAGCAAAGAAAAAAGCTGCCCAGGAAGCCAAGGATGCAGCAGATCGCGCTGCGGCAACAGAAAAAGCAAGAAAAGCTGTTGCTGATGAAGTCGCGCAAATTAAAGAAATGATGAACGCGGCGCGTCGCCCAGTGAAGGCTCCTGAGCCAGCGCCGGCTCCTAAAGTTGCTGAAGGTACGCTGCACAAGCCTGCCGATAAAAAAGTTGGTGATAAAAAGCCGGCTACAGCAGCAACAGCAGAGAAAAAAGACGATAAGAAGCCAGTTGCAGGCGATAAGAAGGCGATTAAATCCGCTAACGTATCTTCTACATGGCAAGAAGATGCCGCCAAAAAACGTAGCGGTGGTCTGAAAACTCGCGGTGACACATCCGGTGGTCGCGATGGATGGAAGGGCGGTCCTAAGGGGCGTCGTAATCATCATCAGGATGATCGCGAATCTAACTTCCAGGTGCCTGTAGAAGCGATTGTGAAAGACGTGTACGTTCCTGAAACACTGACTGTTGCTGAATTAGCGCACAAAATGTCAGTGAAGGCTTCGGAAGTGATCAAGCATTTGATGAAATTGGGTCAGATGTGCACGATCAATCAGGTGCTGGATCAGGAAACAGCCATGATTCTGGTTGAAGAGATGGGGCATAAAGCATTTGCCGCCAAACTCGACGATCCAGAAGCATTGCTGACAGATACAGCAGAACACGCTGACTATGAATCTTTCCCGCGTGCTCCTGTCGTTACAGTCATGGGTCACGTTGATCATGGTAAAACTTCGTTGCTGGATTATATTCGTCGCGCCAAAGTGGCTTCCGGTGAAGCGGGTGGTATTACCCAGCACATCGGTGCTTACCACGTAGAAACGCCACGCGGCATGATTACGTTCCTAGATACTCCGGGTCATGAAGCCTTTACGGCAATGCGTGCTCGTGGTGCAAAGGCGACGGATATTGTTATCCTGGTCGTGGCTGCTGATGATGGTGTTATGCCGCAAACCAAAGAGGCAATTGCGCATGCGAAGGCTGCGGGTGTTCCTCTGGTTGTTGCGATCAATAAAATTGATAAACCGGGCGGTAATGCTGATCGCGTTACTCAGGAATTGGTTGCAGAAAGTGTTGTTCCTGAAGAATACGGCGGCGATTCGCCATTTGTTCAGGTGTCTGCGAAAACAGGTCAGGGTATCGACTCTTTGCTGGAAAACGTATTGCTGCAAGCCGAAATTCTGGAGTTGCGTGCACCTATCGATGCGCCTGCAAAAGGTTTGGTCGTGGAAGCGCGTCTGGACAAAGGTCGCGGTACGGTAGCAACGATTCTGGTGCAGTCGGGTACATTGAAGCGCGGTGACGTAGTGCTGGCTGGTTCATCCTATGGTCGTGTTCGTGCGATGTTGGATGAAAACGGTGCAAACATCACTGAAGCTGGCCCATCCATTCCGGTTGAAATTCAAGGTCTGACAGAGGTGCCTTCTGCTGGTGAAGAAGTCATGGTCATGGCAGATGAACGTAAAGCGCGTGAAATTGCTTTGTTCCGTCAGGGTAAATTCCGTGATGTGAAGCTGGCCAAGCAACAAGCCGCTAAACTCGAAAACATGTTTGAAAACATGGGTGAGGGTGAAGTTAAAAACTTACCTATCATCGTTAAGACAGACGTTCAGGGTTCGCAAGAGGCATTGGTGCAATCGTTGCAAAAATTGTCTACCAACGAAGTACGTGTTCAGGTGGTACATGCAGCCGTCGGTGGTATTTCTGAGAATGACGTCAATTTGGCTGTTGCCTCCAAGGCTGTGATTATCGGCTTCAATACGCGTGCGGATGCATCTTCACGTAAGTTGGCAGAGTCAAACGGCGTTGATATTCGTTACTACAACATCATTTATGATGCGGTTGATGAAGTTAAAGCAGCGTTATCAGGCATGCTGGCTCCAGAGAAGCGCGAGCAGATCATTGGTATGGTTGAGGTTAAACAGGTATTCCTGGTCAGCAAAGTCGGCGCTATTGCAGGCTGTCTGGTAACTGATGGCGTGGTCAAACGCACTTCTTCAGTTCGTTTGCTTCGTAATAATGTGGTGACCTGGACAGGTGAACTGGATTCGTTGAAACGTTATAAAGACGATGCGAAGGAAGTTCGTGCCGGTATGGAGTGCGGTTTATCTCTGAAAGGTTATAACGACATTCAGGTTGGTGATAATCTGGAAATATTCGAAGTACAAGAAATAGCACGTACGCTCTGATAAATCAGCCCCGGACTTGCTCCGGGGTTCTTGCTTTATGGCGTAGATGGATGGCGTAAAAAAGAAATTATGGCAAAACATAGTAAAAATATTCCGGGTCGTGGTTTGCGGGTCGCAGATCAGATACAAAAAGATCTGGCAGAAATCATTTGGTCTGAACTCAAAGACCCTCGTGTAGGTATGATTACGTTGACTGAAGTGCAGTTGACGCCTGATTACGCACACGCAAAAGTCTATTTCACAACATTGGCGGATGATCTTGTGGCAATCAAGGCGACGAGTGATGCGCTGACCAGAGCAGCTGGTTTTTTGCGCGCTCAACTGGGGTTGCGCTTACATATACATACGTTGCCGCAACTGCATTTTATTCATGACACTTCAACCATGCGTGGCATGGCGATGTCGAAATTGATCGACGAAGCAAATGCCACTCGCGCCAAAGACGACGGCGAAAACTGATCTTTGACCGGAGTGCGATCCGGTTTTCCAGGCTTATGACAACTCAGATTAAAAAGCGTCCCCGTGTCCCCGTGCACGGGGTGCTGTTATTGGATAAACCGGTTGGATTTTCCAGCAATGATGCTTTAATTAAAGTAAAGCGCTTTCTCAATGCAATGAAAGCAGGTCACACTGGTACGCTGGATCCATTCGCGACAGGCTTGCTGCCTTTGTGTTTTGGTGAGGCAACCAAATTTTCTCAGGATTTGCTGGAAGCGGATAAAACGTATACGACCGTCGTGCATCTTGGTGTTACTACCACGACGGGTGATACTGAAGGTGATGTGCTTGAGACGAAAAGTGTCAATGTCACTGAAGCGCAGATACGGCAGGTGTTGAAACAATTCACAGGGCCGATTGCGCAGGTGCCGCCTATGTATTCAGCACTCAAACGCGATGGTAAACCTTTGTATGAGTATGCGCGGGCTGGCGTCACACTGGAGCGCGAAGCGCGCAATGTGGTGATCCATGAGTTGGAATTTCTCGCCTATGATGCGCCATTGCTCAGCCTGAAAGTGAAGTGCAGCAAAGGGACTTATATCCGTGTATTGGGCGAGGATATCGGTGCTGTACTGGGATGTGGCGCTCATCTGAAAGAATTGCGTCGTATCCAGGTCGGTCATCTGGTGTTGGAGAAGTCCATTACGCTGACTTCGTTGGAGACTTTGCCTGAAGAACAGCGACTGGCTTTGCTTGATCCGGTTGATGCATTGCTGTCTAGTTTTTCGGCGGTACAGTTGAATGAAGAATTATCCAGGCGTTTCCTGCATGGGCAGCGGCTGGCATTGAGTCACGAGCCCGTTAACTTGCCGCCGGTCGCGGGAAGAGTTCGTGTTTACCGCGATACGGATGGTCAATTACTGGGTTCAGCGCAACTGCAGGAATTCAGTATTCTGGCGCCGGAGCGGTTGATCAATACGCAAAATCCATGAGTGAATCCGAAACACAATCAGCAAAATAATCAGCAGGACAATCTGCAAAAATAATATTGATCCGCACAAGGAAATGATTGGATGATTTTGTGCGGCGAGCATCATGGATGCCTGAAGTACTCATCTTCATTTCTGTTGTCATCGCTTTGTAGCAACTCCTTGAAATAATAGGAGTTTTCTTCTTTTGCGTTGCAGCATGTTATAATCGTCGGTTATCCGATTTACCCCAAATGAACGTTACCATGTCCACTACAAAACGCGCTATTCGTAACATCGCCATTATCGCTCACGTCGATCACGGCAAAACCACACTGGTTGACCAATTATTGCGTCAGTCCGGTACTTTCCGCGACAACCAACAGGTCGATTCCCGCGTGATGGATTCGAATGATATCGAAAAAGAACGTGGTATCACGATTCTGTCCAAGAACTGCGCGGTGGAATACAAAGGTACGCACATCAACATCGTTGATACCCCGGGCCATGCTGACTTTGGTGGTGAAGTGGAACGTGTATTGTCCATGGTTGACAGTGTATTGTTGCTGGTGGACGCACAAGAAGGTCCAATGCCACAAACGCGTTTTGTGACACGTAAAGCACTCGCGCTGGGTCTGAAACCTATCGTTGTTGTGAACAAGATCGACCGTGAAAACGCTGATCCACAAAAAGCCGTTAACGCGACTTTCGAATTGTTCGACAAGCTCGGCGCAACGGATGAACAACTGGATTTCCCGATTGTCTACGCATCCGGTTTCAAAGGTTATGCAGGTCTGGAAGACACAGTGCGCGACGGTAACATGGAGCCATTGTTTGATGCGATCCTGAAACACGTTCCTGCGCGTGAAGATGATCCTAATGGCCCGTTGCAATTGCAAATCACGTCTCTGGAATATTCTTCTTACGTTGGTAAGATCGGCGTTGGCCGTATCCTGCGCGGTAAAGTAAAAGCCTTGCAAGATGTCGTCTGGATGAATGGTCCGGAAGATAAACCAACCAAGGCACGCATCAATCAGGTACTGACTTTCAAAGGTCTGGATCGTGTATTGGTTGATGAAGCGCTGGCTGGCGATATCGTACTGATCAATGGTATTGAAGAAATCGGTATCGGCTCCACCATCTGCGCGCCGGATGCGCCTGAAGGCTTGCCTATGCTGAAGATTGATGAGCCGACATTGACGATGAACTTCATGGTCAACAGCTCACCACTGGCCGGTCGCGAAGGTAAATTCGTGACAACACGTCAGATCCGCGATCGTCTGGAAAAGGAATTGAAATCGAACATGGCGTTGCGCGTTGTGCAGGCTGAAGGTGATGATTCCACGTACGAAGTTTCTGGTCGCGGTGAGTTGCATCTGACTATCCTGATCGAAAACATGCGTCGTGAAGGCTTCGAGTTGGCGGTATCCCGCCCACGCGTCGTATTCAAAATGGTGGATGGCGTACGTCATGAACCATACGAAAATCTGACTGTTGACGTTGAAGAAGCCAACCAGGGCGGCGTCATGGAAGAATTAGGTCGTCGTCGTGGCGATCTGCAAAACATGGAACCGGACGGTAAAGGTCGTGTGCGTTTGGAATACCGTATTCCAGCACGTGGCCTGATCGGCTTCCAGGGCGAATTCATGACATTGACACGTGGTACAGGTTTGATGAGTCACGTGTTTGATGAGTACGCACCAGTGGATAACACCAAAGGTGAAATGGCTGGTCGTCGCAATGGTGTATTGATTTCTCAGGATGACGGCGCTGCTGTTGCTTACGCGATCTGGAAACTGCAAGATCGCGGCCGTATGTTCGTTAGCCATAACGACCCAGTGTATGAAGGCATGATCATTGGTATCCATTCCCGTGACAATGACCTCGTTGTTAACCCGATCAAAGGTAAACAGCTGACCAACGTTCGTTCCTCCGGTACGGATGAGGCGGTGCGTCTGGTACCACCAATTCAAATGTCTCTGGAATATGCGGTTGAGTTTATTGAAGACGACGAACTGGTTGAAGTAACACCGAAGAGTATTCGTTTGCGCAAGCGTTTCCTGAAAGAACACGAGCGTAAAAAAGCTTCCCGCGAAGCGTAATTTCTCGAATGACTCATGCGCTGCGGCGCATGAAAATCAACCCGTTTTGTTCTTGCCATCCGGCGGGAGTGAAGCGGGTTTTTTATTTCCCCGGAATGTTATCTCTCAAAAAATCATCACTGAATTTTCTTGAAAGTGTGAAAAACTCAGTGAGAACAAATTACCTATGCCAACTACCTTAAGTCACCGCCATGCCGTTTTATTGATGATTTGCGCCGCCAGTTTATGGAGTATTGCTGGTGTATTCACGCGCCATCTGGAGAGCGCACGTGGTTTTGAAGTAACCTTCTGGCGCAGTTTTTTTGCTGCGGTATTCGTCGCTGGCGTGATGATCAAGGAGTATGGGCGCGCCTTTGTGCCGCGCTTGCGCTTGCTTGGGCGACTGGGGTTTGTATCGGGCTGTATGTGGGCGACCATGTATAGCTGCTTCATGATTTCGCTGACCATGACCACCGTGGCCAATACCTCGATCATGGAAAGTCTGGCACCTTTATTTACTGCCTTTCTCGCCTGGTTGGTATTGCGTGAGCGGATTGCCGCACGTACCTGGTGGGCGATTGCAGCAGCGGCGCTGGGCATGGGCTGGATGTTTGCAGGCAGTCTGTCAGCCGTTGATAGTCGGGGATTGATGGGGATGCTGATTGGTTTGGGTGTTCCCATTGCGTCGTCAGTCAATACCATCGTGCTGAAGAAGCGCGCTCATGCGGTTGATCTGA
Source organism: Undibacterium sp. SXout7W (assembly GCF_049339385.1). NCBI lineage: Bacteria > Pseudomonadati > Pseudomonadota > Betaproteobacteria > Burkholderiales > Oxalobacteraceae > Undibacterium > Undibacterium sp. SXout7W. Next base: position 56,898 of record NZ_JBMPPF010000023.1, read on the forward strand.
TTCCGGCAGTGTTTGTTGGCGGTGCTATTTCTGCATTGGCAATGCTGCCGTTTGCATTTCCGTTTCAGGCGTCCTGGCACGACATCGCCATACTGGCCATACTAGGCTTTTTCCAGTTGGGCCTGCCATGTTCCATGCTGGTCAAAGCATCGGCCAGTCTGAGTGCGCCGGAGATTGCCTTATTGTCTTTGTTGGAGGTGTTGCTGGCACCGGTGTGGGCTTGGCTGGGAGCGGGCGAGGTGCCTGCAATGGCAACGATTATTGGCGGTTCGATCGTATTAATTTCTTTAATATTCAACGAATTAAGTTCTGCGAAAAAGAGTTGAAACGTATTTTGTGCGTAATGTATTTCAGTCGGAAAAAATCGGCTTGATTTGGCGCAGGAAAAGACCTTAAAGATTTGCGGGTTTAACGAAAAAATTATAGAATCGCGAACATTTTTCATTATCTGGACTGATGCAGCATTGTTTCAGCGAAGCATGGCGACGACGGTACGAATGGTACGACGAGGAGCTGAAGTGTCGCTGGGGTAATTTTTTTGTCAGTCTTATTTATAGATTGCCTTGCCATGAGTACTTCGTCCCTTCGCGCCCCTGAGCTTCTGTTACCTGCCGGATCGCTGGAAAAAATGCATGCTGCGTTCGATTTCGGTGCGGATGCTGTTTACGCTGGTCAGCCGCGTTATAGTCTGCGAGCAAGAAATAACGAATTTTCAACCCTTGACGTATTGCAGCAAGGGATAGATGGTGCGCATGCACGCGGCAAGCTGTTTTTTGTTGCCAGCAATATTTTCCCGCATAACTCCAAGCTCAAAACCTATTTGCGCGACATGGAGCCGGTGATCGCCATGAAACCGGATGCGCTGATTATGGCCGATCCCGGTCTGATCATGATGGTGCGCGAAAAATGGCCGGAAGTGCCGGTGCATCTGTCGGTGCAGGCGAATGCGGTGAACTGGGCCGACGTGAAATTCTGGAAAAAAATGGGGCTGACCCGGGTGATTCTGTCACGTGAATTATCGCTCGATGAAGTCGAAGAAATTCGTCAGGAATGCCCGGACATGGAGCTGGAAGTGTTCGTTCACGGCGCTTTGTGTATCGCCTATTCCGGTCGCTGCTTATTGTCTGGCTATTTCAATCACCGCGATCCGAATCAAGGTACTTGTACTAATTCTTGCCGCTGGGATTATAAAGTCGAAAACGCTTCTGAAAACGAAACCGGCGACTTGCAGCGTATTCCGGTGGAGACGATTAAGTTCGACTTCAACAAGGCGTTGGAAGAAGCAAATCAATCGTTTTCAGCGATGGGTGACATGCCGCGCCACCCGCTGGCCGACCGTCCTTACCTGATTGAAGAATCGACCAAACCCGGTCAATTCATGCCGATACTCGAAGATGAACACGGTACTTACATCATGAATTCGAAAGACTTGCGCGCCGTTGAACACGTTGAGCGTCTGGCGAAAATCGGGGTCGATTCATTGAAAGTCGAAGGCCGTACCAAGTCGCTGTATTACGTGGCGCGCACAGCACAAGTGTATCGTCGCGCGATTGATGATGCGGTGGCCGGTCGTCCGTTTAACCCGCAATTGCTGGGCGAACTCAATGGCCTGGCAAATCGCGGTTATACCGACGGTTTCTATCAGCGTCATCACACGCAGGATCATCAGAACTACATGGAAGGCGTGTCGCAGGCACACCGTAGCCAGTATGTTGGTCAGGTGCTGAACGTAGCCGATGGCTGGGCGGAAGTGGAAGTCAAAAACCGTTTTGCCGTTGGTGACCAGATCGAAATTATTTCTCCTAACGGAAATGAAATTGTGACGCTGGGTGAAATGCGTAACACCGACAATCAGTCGCTCAACATCATCGGCGGTGCTGGACATAAAGTACGCATTCCGCTGGACGCAAAATATGAGAAGGCCTTGCTGGCAAAAATGCTGTAATGCCGTTACGTCGTACCAACTGAAAAAGCGGCTAAAGTCGCTTTTTTTACGCCGGTGTAGGTGTATTTTTAAGATACTCCCCTCTATTTTTAATGAAATCAGCTTGTAGACTTGATAAATACAGGTGTGTTTTTATATACATGGGGGAGTATTTTTTGATGCCTTTTTAGCCTTTGGCAGGCAGGTAGAAGATATTCTTCTGTGACGGTGTGTAGCTCGCCTGCCGCTACTCCGCCATGGTATAGAAGGCAGGGTGCGAATAATAGAGTGCAAAATAGCTTGCAAAAATAGGGCGCATAATTGGCCGCTCTATCTTCCATAAAGGTCATGATGTTTGCTCACTCTCATTGGTTGATCTGGGCGGTGTTGTCGGCGGTATTCGCTGCGATGACGGCGATTTTCGCTAAAATCGGAATTCAGGGTGTTGACTCTGACTTAGCGACCTTGATCCGTACCGCAATTATTATGGTCGTGTTGTCCGTATTCGTCTGGTATGCGGGTAAATGGTCCGATCCACGGCAATTGTCCTCGCGTACGTGGTTGTTTCTTGGTTTGTCTGGCTTGGCAACGGGTGCTTCGTGGGTTTGTTATTTCCGCGCACTACAATCAGGCCCCGCCTCGCAGGTCGCGCCGATTGATAAGTTCAGTCTGGTGCTGGTAGTGATTTTTGCTGTGATTTTTCTGGATGAGCGGCCGTCGCTGCGAGAATGGTCAGGTATCGCCATGGTTGCCGGAGGCGTCTTGTTACTGGCGTTCAAACGTTGACGAATATCGGGCGGTATGGATTATGGCGAGCTGATTCCGTACTGATCGGATGTGCCGCTGAACGTTGTCTGTAGCAGATGTCGCTCAAAGGCGTCGCTCAAAGGCACCGATCGCAGGTGTTGATCGCAATTGTTATCACCCATAAAGCGGCTTCGTGTTGCCTGATTCATACGCTCTGCCTTCCAATATGCTGACGCCAGATATGATCGACAGACAGAATCAGTCCGCCACTTTGCCGGTTATGCTACTCTCCCGCATTCTTTGATTGTCATCAATTGCCATCAATTGTCATCATATCGGGTCGCTTTTTAAATCATTGTCGCCCAGTGTGTATGATATGCGCTTTATCGCCTTATGCACCATCGGCGCCACGCCTGTCACATGCGATGCCGACATCATGATTGTTCCTATTTTTTGATATGCCAGATATTTCCACACTGACTCCCGATGAGCTGCCGCTGGTCTATGCCAGCGCTTTGTTTGACGCACCTCTGAACCAGAACAAATTTCTGGAATTATTGCAATTACGCAAGCAGACCAATGCCATCGGTAATCCTTACGACGCAAAAATGATCAAGGATTTATTACTCGATCTGTGCAGGCGTATGGTATTGCGCCAGGAAATTGGCCTCGGCTATCTCTTGCGTGAGGATTTGCAGATGTCGGTGTTACTTGCCCTGCAAGAGAGTGGTGAGATGAAGTCGTGGATTGCCTGTATGCGTGATCTGCTGAAGCGCCACGGTGAATATCAGCATTGGAAATCCTATGATGTGCGCTTCTATGGTCGCGAGATGATGTTCTCGCTGTTGTTGGGCAGAACCGATGAAGCATTGCTCTGGCGTGAAAAACTCTTCAGTGCCACCACGAATAATATCGCCATGCCGGGGTGTAAATTTTTCGTCAATGACGAGGGAATGCGCCTGTTCAGCAGTTTGAAGCCTTTGGATCAGGGCATGTTGCTGACAGATATTTTTTATCGGGCAAACTGGGACTTATCTGATTGCACGCTTGCTTATCAGTATGCATGCCAAAAAATCGAGCAGCATGCCGATAGCTGGCCGCAGTTAATGGGACTCTTGAGTTGGCAAGCCTTGCTGCGTGGTGATTTTTCGCAATTAGAAAAACTACAGGATAAGCTCCCCGCAACATACAAAATCGAAATTCATATCGCGTTAGCCGTATTGCAAAATAAAGTGGCAACGGCAGTAGAGTTGGCAGCGCATTTTGCTGAAATCATGAAGGCAGAGACGGGTAAGCGTAAATTCTTTCTGCCAGAATTATTAGGTTTGCTCTACACCGTTGCGCTGATGGCGAAGAACGACCCCGACAGCCTGAATCTGGCAAAGATACAGATTGACGAAGGTGCCAGGCAAAAGCATGCGTTCAGCTATTACGCCTTACAGCCGCTAATCAATCATCTGGCGCAAGGCGTCGTTTTGGTTCCCCCGCAAATCAGCATACGTTCCCAGCAGGACGTGGATGCCTTATTTGAAGCGTTATCGCTGTATTGGCAGGATGCGACGCCGCCCTTGAAACAGCAGGCAAAACTGATTGACATGCGTCAGCGTATGCTGGCGAGTGGATATATCTGGATTGCGGCTGAGATTGATGTGTTGCTGTATCGTGTACATCAGGTCGCCCGCGGCATGGAAAGTTGGCACCAGACAAAGCGGATTACTCCTCTGGCCGATGTCATACAGCGTGAAGAAAGCTGGAAACGAGCCCTGAGTGCGCTCTCGCAACTGAAGCCCACAGCAGCGATGGGGGCTGACGTGCGACAAAAAGATGCGCGTCTTGCATGGGTTCTTGAATATCATTTTCAGGAGTTAAAAGCAGAGCCACGAGAGCAGAAACTGAGCGCAAAATCTGTCTGGAGTAAGGGGCGTGCTGTGGCCTTGCGTCGTCTTTCGCAGGAGCAGGATAGCCTGACGTATCTGAGTGAACAGGATAAGCAGATTGCTGCCTGCATACGCAAATCAGCAGACGGTTATTACGGTGGAAGTGAGTTCGAGCTCAATATCAACAAGGCGCTGCCATTGATGGTGGGCCACCCCGCCGTCTACTGGGCGGATGCTCCGGATATCCGTATTGATGTCGTTAAAGCAGATATCGCCTTACAGCTTAAAGAAAAGGCCGATCAGATCAGCTTGCAACTCGATCCTTTCATCGCCACAGACATGACGATGGTCTGGCGAAAAGAGACGCCGACACGACTCGCTGTGTACACCTCAACGCCAGAAATCAAGCAGATCGCTGGCATTCTTGGTCGCGGGTTGACCGTGCCTGTTACCGCCAAAGAGCAATTAGTGGATGTGATTGCGGCGATCGCGCCGCATATGGCGATTCATTCCGACCTTCCCGAGCTGTCAGCACATATGGCGACTGTTGATGCGGATACCACCATGTACGCGCACCTGTTGCCCTTAAAAGAAGGTTTGCGGGTGCAATTGCTGGTGCGGCCTCTGGCCGATGGCGGTTGGTTTGCGCCCGCCAAAGGTGCTGTTCACGTGTTGGGTGAGCAAGCTGGCATGCCCGTACAGGCAAGTCGCAACTTTGAGCAGGAAAGCCGCTTCCTTGAGCAAGTGTTACATCAATGTCCAACGTTGTCGCAGGCAGAAACAGATGGGCAAGAATGGCAATTACAGCATCCGGAACAATGTCTGGAGTTATTGGGCGAATTTAAAACCTTACCGCCCGAACGTCTGCAATTGGTATGGCCTGAAGGAGAGCGTTTCCGTTTGCGAGGCAGTCGCTCGTTGCAACATATGCGGCTCAGTATCAAAAAGCAGGGCGACTGGTTTGTAGCTGGTGGAGAGATTACGCTCGATGACGGACGTGTGCTGGCGTTGCGTGAATTATTGCAGATGACAGAAGCGGTGCCAGGCAGATTCTTAAAACTGGCGGACGATGACTATCTGGCGTTGACAGATAATTTCCGCAAGCGACTCGACGAATTGAGGATACTGAGTGACGCCAGCGGTAAAGACTGCATTCGCATCAGTGCATTGGCAGCGCCAGCCTTAGCGGATCTGGCTGCCGAAGTCGGTGATTTACAAGCGGATGCAGAGTGGCGCGAGCAGATGCATCAACTGGATACCCTGGCGGATTTTTTGCCTGTAGTGCCATCGACATTGCAGGCCGAGTTACGGGATTACCAGCGAGAGGGCTATCAATGGCTGGCAAGGCTCGCGCGCTGGGGTGTCGGTGCCTGTCTGGCAGACGATATGGGGCTGGGGAAAACGGTGCAAACGCTGGCATTGCTTCTTGATCGTGCTCCGCAAGGACCTGCACTGGTCGTGGCGCCTATTTCTGTGGCCATGAACTGGGAGTCGGAAGTGAGGCGTTTTGCTCCTACATTAAACGTCCGTGCCTATCACCGCCAACGTTCGCTGGCAGACCTTGGCGCATTTGATATTGTGATTGTCAGTTATGGCATGTTGCAGTCCGATGCTGAGGCCTTTGCTCTGCAGCATTGGCATAGTGTGGTGCTGGATGAGGCGCAGGTAATTAAAAATGCAGCAACCAAGCGCAGTCAGGCGGCGATGGCCTTGCATGCCGATTTTAAAATGATCGCCAGCGGTACGCCGGTCGAAAATCATCTCGGTGAATTATGGAATTTGTTTCGCTTTATTAATCCCGGTTTACTTGGCTCCAGAGAACGTTTTGCTGAACGCTTTAGCACACCGATAGAGCGTGGCGACAAAGAGGTGCGCCAGCATCTCAAGAAATTGATACAGCCATTTATTTTACGACGTACGAAAACACAGGTTCTCAGCGAATTACCACCCCGCACCGAGATTACATTGCAAGTTGAACTCAGCGATGAAGAACGACACTTGTATGAAGCATTGCGCCAGGAGGCGCTGGATAAAATCGCGACCCTCAATACCGAGGGTGGTCAGTCTTTAAAAGTATTGGCAGAGATTACCAAATTGCGTCGTTTTTGTTGTCATCCGCAATTGGTTTTTCGAAACTCAACACTCAGTGGCAGCAAGCTGGCGGTATTTGCCGAAACTCTGGAGGAGCTGCTGGATAACCGCCATAAAGCATTGGTATTCAGCCAGTTTGTTGATCATCTGGCGATCGTGCGTGAATGGTTGGAGCACAAGGGAATTTCCTATCAGTATCTGGATGGCAGCACGCCGCCATTGGAGCGTAAAAAGCGGGTAGATGCTTTTCAGGCAGGGCAGGGTGATGTCTTCCTGATCAGTCTGAAAGCCGGTGGTACTGGGCTGAATCTGACTGCGGCGGATTATGTGATCCATCTCGATCCCTGGTGGAATCCTGCGGTGGAAGATCAAGCGTCTGATCGCGCGCATCGCATGGGACAACAACGACCCGTGACGATTTATCGATTGGTGACGCAGGAAACCATCGAAGAAAAAATCATTGCATTGCATGCAGAAAAGCGGGATCTTGCTGATAGCCTGCTTGATGGCGGTGATGTATCGGCCAGGCTGGACACGGCGGCATTGTTGCAATTGCTTAAAGATAGTGTTTGATTTGCCTCCGTATTTGAGTGCTCAGAAATGCGCCGTTCATTGTGTGATGTAGTGGTGTTCTGATGCGTGTGATGGTACTCAGGTTGACTCGCCGACAGCGGTGCTGGACGCAGGCAAGGTACAATAACGGATTGTTGAAAGTCTGAAATTTTATCGTGAAGAAATCTGCTTTACCTGCTCACCGGGTCTCCGTTGCCCCGATGTTAGATTGGAGTGACCGTCATTGTCGTCAATTCCATCGCCACATTACCCGCCATACCTGGCTTTACACCGAAATGGTGACCACCGGATCGCTGTTACATGGTGATGTACAGCGTCATCTGGAGTTTAATCCAGATGAGCATCCTGTTGCCTTGCAACTGGGTGGCAGTGAGCCCGGTGATCTCGCGCAATGCGCAAAAATGGCAGAGCAATGGGGTTATGATGAAGTTAATCTCAATTGCGGATGTCCATCTGAACGTGTGCAAAAAGGCGCTTTTGGCGCTTGTTTGATGGCGGAGCCGCAATTGGTTGCTGATTGCGTCAAAGCGATGAAGGATTCGGTATCCATCGATGTGACCGTCAAACACAGAATAGGCATTGATGATCTGGATTCATATGATTTCATGCGCGATTTTGTCGGGACGATTGCAGATGCCGGTTGTACGACGTTCATCGTACATGCGCGTAATGCGATTCTGAAAGGGTTGAGCCCACGAGAAAATCGTGAGATTCCACCATTAAAATATGAGTACGCTTATCGCCTCAAGCGTGAGTTTCCTGAGTTAGAAATTATTCTCAATGGTGGCGTAAAAACGGCTGCCGAAATTGAGCAGCATTTGCAGTATGTTGACGGCGTGATGGTGGGGCGAGAGGCTTACCATAATCCTTATTTCATGGCGGATTTTGACGCGCGTTTTTACAATGATCATCACCGCGTGAACAGTCGTGAAGAAATTTTACACGCCATGATTCCTTATATTCACCGTCAGTTGGAGCTATACGGCAATGGCGGTAAAGGGCTGCGGCTTAACAGCGTCGTTCGTCATATGCTGGGTCTGATGATGGGGTTGACGGGGGCCAGGGCATATCGTCAGACCTTGTCTGACAGCAAAAAACTGGCGCTCGGCGATCCCTCCATCCTGCTTGAAGCCTTGGCGCGGATGAATGCGGTGGCTGCCAATGAACGCTTGCTAGCGGAAAAAGAATTAAGCGTCCCACGGGTAGACGTGATTCAGGGCTGATGGGTTCGATTGTATGTCGAGTGGTAAAAATTTGTAAGAATGTAATGAAAGTGTGGGGTGGGCGGGTATAGTTGTTTCTGTTTCAAAGTGTACTCCTCTACCCCACTGTGTAAGTGGGTTCGCCTGCGCAAATTTGCGTGGGCTTTTTTTTGGGGCTTGTCTTACTGGGTGAATCCATCATGACTTTTACTTCTGCAAAAAAAATTCTGGTTTTAACGGCATCTATACTTTTGTTTGCGTTGCCAATGAGTGTGAACGCCGTGCCTGTGATGGAAATGCGTGTTGATCGTTTGCTGCTCAATACGACTGAATTAAAAAAATCCCTGCAATTAACTCCCAATCAACTGACCCTATGGTTGCAGACTGAGATGAAACTGAATGCGATGAAGCGTCAGAGAGATATTCGTCGTGAGCGCCTTCAGTCCGAAGTGAGTTTGTATCTGGGAAAACCGCAGATAGAGTTGCGCGAAGTGAATAAGCTGATTGAAAACGAAGAACAGCAGTCGCTTCATGAAAATAGACAAATGCGGGAACTTCTTTTTGTATTCAATGACGCATTAGACGATAGGCAAAGGCAAGTACTGCTGAATTTTTTTGCAGAGCAGTTAATGGCGCAGCAAGAGTCCGGTCGGGACGGAAAACAAGAGGGAGCGTTTTCCCGCGGACATCAAGCAGGCGGAGGTCGGCAACGTGGTGGGATGGGTGGCGTAGACGGTAAGTTTTAATTTTTTCGCAGAGTATCATCGTAAATGCTGAACTTACTTACTTGCTTGCTTTGCGTTGGTAGCAATTGATGTGCTTATCTTTTGGACTTTTAGGAATGATGCGCCGCATTTGCATTTGCATTTGCATCTGAAGTCTGGTGCTGTTTGTGATTGAGTGCAGCCGAGTTTGTTGGGAAGTGCAGGTATGATTGCTAAAAACAAAAAAGCAAAAACAAAAAAAGCTTACAAAGATAAATTTGTAAGCTTTTTTATTTTACAGCGTATTCGGTGGGGTGGACGATGGGGCTCGAACCCACGACAACAGGAATCACAATCTAAGACTTTACTGCTTTGAAACCCGCATGAAATATAGCTTTTTAACAAATAACTTTACAATATTTGAAAAGTTATCCACAACGTAAACGCTGGCTCTCCAAGGTGCAATTGTAAAGTTTTACTCGGTTGCACGGGCCTTTTTTTCTTTCCTGCGATCATAGTTTTTGTGCGTAGTTGAAGGGTTTGCATGAGCGGCAAAGTCGTACGCATCCTTACTACGTTGGCGCAATTTTGTGGTAATAGCTGCCGGCCGGATATCTAGCAATGAAAAATACAATGGGTGCTTTACCAGTTCATTCGGCTTACATCCAATAAAAGCAAGCATCGCATCTTGCCAGACCGATCCCCACCCACTACGGCTATATGGTGATCCGGATAGATTGGCAAAGAGATACATTCGTTCCACTTGATGAGTTTGCTTTGCGCGGGCAACGACTGCACGTAATTTCTTTGACCACTCCCGAACCTTCATGATTTCTTGTTCGCCTTTCTTCCGCTTTGCATTCAGTACTTTAACGCCTTCGTTTGTCAGCCCACTTACATGGAACGGGCGCACCTCTGCTGCACGAAAGCCAGTCAAATAAGTGAACATGGCAGCACAACCTAAATTTCGGAACGACTGTTGCTGCTTTAGCGACCATAGATAAAATCTTACAATCTGGCTACGAGATATTGTTCTGACATCTTTCTCTGTTTTATTCTGCATCATCCCGACAAATGGGTTTGCCTCGATAATTCCCCAACGCACGGCATAATGGCAAATAGTAGATAATTGTGAGAGTTCCTTATTCGCTTTGGCTGGAGCTCCTGCCTTTGCTCTTGCATCAAGAAATTGATATCCATGGACTGTTTTAAGCGATGTAGGAGACATTTTCCCAAAGAACTTGATCAGATTGTCGTATGTGCCTTGCCGAACGGCGAGGCCATCCTTTGATTGATCTGCATAGTGAGTTGGAGCAATATCGTTCTTGAAGCGATCAATCATGTCTGCAACGGACCCGACGATGATTTGGCCTTCCATAATATCGAGTGCTAAGCGCTTTGCTTTTTTCTCTGCATCAGTAATCGCTTTGCGATCCCCTGTATTTGCTGTAGCTAGAGTCTCATTTCTTCCATCTGGATACTGATAATAAAATGAGACTTTCCGCTTGCCAGTTCGCTTATACAGCCGTTGTATCCCAGTCGATTCCTTAAGCGAAGGCGCCGAGGTTCGGTGCGCAGGAATACTTTTCTTGCGACCTTCCTTCGGTAATTCCCATTCGTTTGTCATGATATGCTCTAGCTACTTTTGGTAGTCCGTTATGACTAAGTACGTAATTCCAGTTTTGTTTTTCTAGCCAATCGCACATTAGTTTTCGCTGATTTGGTTTGCAGTCGACTAATTCCGCCAGTTCTGATGCTGAAAGATAATTACTCATGCTGCACCGCCTTCTACTAACGGTGCTGGCGTTCCTAATATTTCAACAATAATCCTATACTTTGGAACGCCGTTCAAAGTGACAGTCACAGGTTCGCCATTAGCAATCACATGCTCTATCACCGCGCCGCATGTTGCGCTGGTCACATCATCTTTTGATAGGTATGCGGTTCCTGCTTTATTGACTCTCCCAGCATAAATCCGGTTAGTAAGTGGGCTTGTACTGACGTGTATCTTGCTCATGATGCACCGCCTTTCAGTGGGGTCGCCCATGACTTAATTTTGCTTATTGCCTTCCTTGTCCTTATTCGGCGCTGCTTTGCATTTCCTGATGGTCGAAAATCGTGATAATCAAGATACGCTTTTGTATTACAGCATGGGCATCCAATGTCACCGCCGTGATACAGCGACCCTCCTGGCTCGTCGCAGCTATCTAAATCCCATAGATAGCCATCAATACATACTGCATCGTTATATCGCGCACCAAAGTGTCGCCCTTCATATCCGCAACTCATACTGCACCACCTTTCAGTGTTGCATCTATCTGAACGATCAAGTCGTAATCCGAATCCCTTCGGCCGGCGCGATCAATCAGTAAATGGTGATCTATGCTGTCTCTTGCAGCGGCTAACAGTTTCAGCAACTGCTCATTCTCTTTGCGCAGGGTTTCGGCATCGGGTGGGAGGTCAAATATTTTTTGATACTCTATACAATATGGTTTAAGTAAATCAGCTTCGAAGATAGTGCATGTTGGAATTTTTTCTACAAACGTCTTATCACAAATTTTGCCGTTTAATTTAAATATTCTTAGAAAACCAAAAGGCTCCTGCGTCACTTCAGGCAGCGGAAAGGCTTTAATTTTCTCTGCAATCTCCCTACCTATACCGCAACCATGTGCGCAGTCCAACTTTTCAAGTTCTGCCGCCCATTGTTCTCTGAATTGTTCGTAGCTCATAACTCGTCACCTTTCAATTAGTATTTTTAATGGAGTAGCCCATCAATTTCTGAAGCGGATTTGGCTGTTGACCTTCAGGATAGATAGGTAAATTTGCTTCCAGTCCATCAAGGCTTACTGTCGGCTTCACTGAACTCATGCCTGGCGACATACCTTGGAATTGAAAAGGCATATCGCATTCGATGCATTTCACGCGTACCTCGGCGATATATCTGCCAACGTCTTCCACGCGGGCTACGCGCACAGATGCAGAGAAATTTAGGTGTTTGCAGCTCATGGCTTTACCCTCTTAAATTCAACTACCCATACCCATGGATTAGCATCCCAATCACCGCCGGTTGAGTTCCATACCTTTTTGAATAGTTCATATGCACTGTCATTAAAATGCGTCTTCCCATCAGAAAGATTGCATTCATAAATCCCGTAGCAAGCTTCTGATCTTCTGCAGTCGCTTGAAATTCGTATCCCTTCAGCCACGGAATCAGCTTCGCTAATATCTTGCAAACGCTCAACACGGATACCGATAATTTCGAGTTGAATCCGGCTAACTGCGCGGGGCATGAAGATGGCATGGCGCTTGTACCAGCCTGGTAGCGCACCGCCACGGTCGGTTGCCAGCGGCACATCTGGATTGTCAGCAGCATATTGATATGCCCGGTCGCACTCGACTGTCATATCAATGAAATGCCATTCATCGCGTTTCTTCTTCTCGCTGTAGCGCGTCACCCAGCGGCCATATGCGTAGAAAGTCTCGCGCACCCAAAGATGATCTCCGGGCCGGCCATGATGGCACATAGCAAGGATCGTGTCCTTTCCGTTTGGGTACAGGATTCCGCTTCCCTGTGCCGTCGGCAGGTACCACGATGGGAACAAGCCGCAGACATCGCCGTACAGAAGTTGCGGCTTCATCGCTCGCCGTGTGTGCGTCTTGCTACCATCCAGTACAGCGCGTACCATTGCGCCATTGAACAAAATTGGCTTTTCTTTTATTAGTAAATTAGACATGAAACACTCTTATGATGGTTATTGCCGCCCGGACTCCGCACCCACGGTTATGTATGCCTATAAGGGCACTCTGGAAGAGGGGCGCAAGCAAATCCCTTGGGAAGCTGAAGTAAAGCTTGGCGAAGAGGTCATCGGTACGGTTAAAGGTTTTGTCGACCCGACTTCTGAAATTGGAGAAATCAGGCGTGCGGTTGAAGCTGCCACGAAGGTTGCTATCAATCAATTGCATGATCAAGGTCGGTAAATTCTTATCGGCACCTGGTCAGATAAGATATCCGTGATTTGAGACATTGAAAAATCAGTCTCCTCTATGATCGCGATAGCCATAGTTGCTCCAATAGGCAAGCGTCCATGACGGATCTTACTAATGACTGGTGGTGCTACTTCTAGCAAACGAGAAAGACCAGCATCATTTTTTAGTCCAGCCTGCATAATCACTTGATTGAGCAAATGATTTTGAGCAGTAATCGATGCTGTTCTAGATGCTTTGGAAAATGTTGTTCTCATTTTTCACACTCCAGTTCATTGATCGCGTCTTTAACTACAGACGCCGGAATTCCTAATTTTTCGGCAGTCCACTGAATCGCATTTTCAGGCGACTCATGCTGGACAATGTGTTGGTATTCGCGCTTGATGCGCTCTTTGCTGATGATCATGTTCAGAATTTTGGTGCGTGTGCATCGAAGTATTTTTGAGCATCGTGATAGTTCTCATCAGAGTCATCTGGAATCAGGTCAGGACCATCTAGTGTGTTTTCGATCCACTCCATTGCAGATTCGGCACCTTTACCATTTTTCCATTCAATCCAGGCTGCCTGCATTGCAACTGAGTTATTTTCTAAAATATCACCTAATACTTGCTGATTTTCTTCAAGTGACTTGATTTGCTTCTCAGCTATCGCTAAACGTTCGGCTAACTCGGATTCTTGAGAGGCGGGGACGTGCAGGTCAGCCGAATCAATAACAATGCCGCGGCAGTATGCATCGCCATCTTCAAAAATATCGAAGCAAGCATGAGGAATCTCTGTTTTATACGTCCATGTGTAACCTGTATCGTTATCGAAAATTGCTTCAACTTTCTTAGAGTTACCTCTACGGAAGAAATAATCCTGTAGTGCTACGTCATCATCGTTATCGATTTCATCGCGCGGCTTGAGTACACCATTTGCGTCAATCATGAACGAAGTACCACCATACGCCCCAATCTCTTCCCGTTCGACACCATAAATTTCAACTAAGTCATCACTGGCACCTATGATCACTATCAACCCTAACTCTTTAGCAATTACCTCTTCATCTTTAGTAATTTCTTTGCCGTATGTGCGTCCGCTCAGTAATGCTGCAAATTCTTCTTTTGTCATGATTTACCTTTAGATTAGTCAATACTGTTATTTAAGCCACGGCATCCATTTCGCCGCCCAGTGCAAATACGATGTCATCCAGCATCTTTGCTAGTTCAGCAGTCATCAGCATAAAGTCTGCATCGAAACGCTCTTCTTCATTAGTGCCTTGGTTTTTTTCTTCGTCGAGGATGTCCAAAGGCTTGATACGCTTGATTACCAGCGTATCAGTCAGGACAAAGCTGATTTTGTCTGCCCAGGTCAATGCCAGCTTGGTACATTGTTTGCCCGCGCTGATGTGCTTCTGCGTGTCAGCGTCATCCAACGAATATCGCACATAGCGAACAGTGGCTTTGTCCTCTGTTGAGGATTTCAGCTCAGTATCCTGGTCTATGGTGAAACCTTTAGGAGCCTCGTTTCCAGCCAGCCAGCTGGTCATGCAGGCTTGTGGTGATGATTTCATGCGCAATCCTTCCAGCGGCAGCTTATCGCAACATTTCAGCAGCAATTTGACGACTTCATCGGCACGTGATGGGCTTGATGCATCAATCACAAGCCAGCGATTGACCGGATCAATCCAGATGAAGGTATTACGTCTGACGCCAAAGGCGCGTGGCAGCAGCTCATCTGTCACTCTTTCTTTTAATTCTTTCATCGCTTTGCGACCAGGCGCAAAACCTTGCTGTTCTTCCATTTCTTGCGCGCGTGCTTTGGCGACCTGATTGATCACGCTGGATGGGAGTAATTTCTTTTCGGTTGCCAGTGCCAGCAGAAATTGCTGATTAACGGTATGCACCAGCATGTCGTTTTCGCGCGGCGATGCCCAGCCTTGGCTCTGAATTTCGTTGGATGCTACTTGTGAAAACTGAATCTTGGCTAGTTGCGCGTGTAGTTCATCGGCTGTAATCGCCCACGGCTGGGTCAATCTGAATACTTGTAAATTTTTGAACCACATAATTGAATGTCCTTTATCAGACCGCGTGGCAGTATTTGCCGCGGTACGGGTTTGCGAATGGAATGTCGTCATCCATGCCTGAAAAATCCGGTGCCGGACCAGAAGGAGCGGCCTGACGTGGCGCTGGCGCAGAGCTGCTGCCATAACCGTCGCCCATAGGTGTTCCGCCCATACCCTGACGGCTACCCAACATCTGCATACTGTCGGCCTTGATGTCTGTTGCATATTTCTCGACACCGTCTTTGTCCGTGTACTTACGAGTACGCAATGACCCTTCCACGTAGACTTGAGAGCCTTTTTTCAGGTATTGTCCAGCGATTTCTGCCAGCTTTCCGAAAAAGGTAATACGGTGCCATTCTGTCTGCTCTTTCTTTTCGCCGGTCACCTTGTCTTTCCAGCTATCTGTCGTTGCCACTGTAATGCTGGTCATGGCATCGCCACTTGGCATGTAACGTGTTTCAGGATCGCGGCCCAGATTGCCGACGATGATGACTTTGTTCACAGATGCCATGATTAAGCAGCCTTTCTTCTAAAAAACTCTTCTTTTTGATCAATCAACTTTGAAAAATCAGCAATTTTGTTGATCATGTCGTCAATGAAGTCGTCGTCTCGCAAAATTCGTTTCACATATAAATCCTTGCCAACCGCTTCAAGGTCCGGAACGTACATGATGAAGTCGCACCAAGCACGACCTGTACGCCACATACCACCTTGAATCTGGTGAACATATTCTGAGATATCGCCAGTGAGCATCATTGTCTCGACCTTGATACTATCTATCGGCGCTTTGATTTCGATCAGCCCATCTTTTTCGACAAGGCCATCAGTGCTGTAGCCAATTCCGTCATCGTCGACACAGATGCCAGCCTCAGTGACGAAATAGCCTGTCTGGGCCTCATATAGTCGGCGCGCATGAGCTTCCATCTCGTGACCACGATTAAGCACCCATGCTTTCGGTGGAATGCCGTACATCTTTCCGCTAATGCGCTCGATCGCTAGATCAGTTGCATAACGTTTTGCTGCATCTGAGTAATCGGTTGTCTTTTGACCAATCAATGCTTTTTGAATCAACGCAGACGAAGGCTTTGCTTTGTATCCAGCCTCAACAGCCGCATCTTTTTCACTCATGCCAGAATGAACTAAAGAAACGTATTTCTTTTGCTGATCGTTCAATCCGCCAATTTCTTCACATATCGTTGAGAACATGCTGGCAGTAATCAGACCTGAACGGGCTTGCAGCCATTCTTGGGTTCCTTGGACGCATTCTATGAATTTCATTGAGCCACTCCTTCATGAGCATCCATTGCAGCAAGAAAGTCATCATCTGAGTGAGCTGGTTGTTGCGTCACTTCCTTTGCTGGGACGTCGACAGTTTTATTTGCCTCTTCTGCCAATCGTGCGCGGTGGGTTACGATCGCTTCTTTTAGCTTTTTGTGGGCGTCTGGATATTTAGCAAGCTGTGCATTGTTATCGCGCCAGAATTGAAGTGCTTCAGCATCTGTTTTTGTAGCTAGAGCAGCATTCAAAAGCGGATCAATATCGACTCCTGCCAATGCAGTGGGCGTAATATCTTTTTCAACAATCCGCTCAGCCTCATCCTGGTCATAAATTCCCACATATCCAAAAGCCAAACGAGCGCACTGAATCATCGCCTTGTGGCGCAACATACGCTTAGGGTGTGATTGCCAAGGCTTTACAGCACGTTTACACTCAGAAAGGTATTCCGTGACCCGAATCGGGTGATTGCGGTCTTTGCGGTAAATGATGCAAGTGCAGGATTCGTCATCTTGCTCAAAGTCCATGCCATCAAACTGAGCATTTGAATTAATGATGCGGCTCCAGCCGTCAACACCAACAACAGGAACGATGCCGTTGTTTTGGTCAGGAAAAGCATAAATTTCTTTTGTCCATGGGTTGAGCCCGTACTGATTCGCAACGATCAACAACGCAGACATTTGCGCATCAGATACTTGCCCTTTGAATGCGGTTGCTTTTAGAACTGCAACCAAGTCGCCAGACTCAGGTATATCAAACTGTGTTGCAAGCTTGCTTGCTTGCGCTACGATCAGGTTACTCATTTCCAACTCCGTTAAATAGTATTTCGCGCCAGTTTCATTGCCGTGCGCCAGTCAAATCCTCGCCTCCGGTACCAGATCAAATTCAGAATGAATTTCATTTGATCGGCGCTCCCCATTTGAATGCCAGGAAGAGGGCGTTTTTCACTGAAAAACCGGATGATCTCCAGTGGCGATATGCTTTGATTGGTTTTGTACGGATCATGTTGACTGCCCCGCTTCAGGTTTCTTTGTAGATACGCCGCAGAAAGGGCAGAACGATGCGCGCATCATGATCTCTTTACCTTTTGCGCTGGTGTAGCCGCGTTTTGAGCCAGTAACGATGAAAGGAATGTTGATTACTGTTTCGCAGCCTTTCGAGAGATCCCAGCCAATGTGTTTTAATTGCGCTTTTACATCATCGCCTGCATCCGATTTCACGAAATCAGCTAGTTTTTTACTCACTTCTTCTATGCATTTGCATTGCATTTCAATCTCCAGTTCGGTAATCAAGAATCACTTCAAAGCTCTGATCACATCGGTTTCTCCGCTAATTCAATTTGTGTGGTGGCCGGTGCTGATCTCCGGCTTTCATGCTCCTCAACTGAAGAATTATCCCTACTCATGCCAAGCTTTCACTTATTGCACTGCCTTTCGGCTTCAGTTCATCTCATGCGTTGACCATCGTGCTTTAATGGCATGATTCCCATCCGACGTATCGCATCAGCCTGCGCATTCACCACACGACTGAGCACTGGTGGCGGGATTTGCGCGCGTCCCACTTACCGTATCGTTGCCATTCAATGCTCATGCGTGTGGTTCCTGACTCTTACGCGGTCAGGTTACGTGTGGCGGCATTAATGTTTGCCTTGCTGCTTTTCGCTGAACGGACATTTATTCACGAGACTTTGTGATTGCTGAGATATGAAAAACTCCGCCTCTCCGTTTGCTACCAATTCATTACATTGGAATTTTTAACCACACGACTGAGGACTGAAAATCGGTTGCCACTATTAATCACTCATCCGATTTCATCGTGATATAGGGTCAGTCCTCATGCGTGTGGTGGCTGGTGCGAGTCTCAACTCCAGCCGGTACTAAATCGCGTGCTCGCTAACGCAACTGTGGCGACCTTCGCTGATAGTGAAGGCATTCGGTTCTTGTTTAAGTCCATCGACTCCGCTAGTAGGGGTGTTCCGCAATTAGTTCGGGCTTTCGCCGTCGCAGAGGTGTCCCACTATCGCGCATCAGCCTGCGCATTCACCACACGACTGAGCACTGGTGGCGGGATTTGCGCGCGTCCCACTTACCGTATCGTTGCCATTCAATGCTCATGCGTGTAGTGACTGGTTACGCCAGTCAGTCGTCGCACCACTGTTGCACCCGTATTTCTTCCGTAGCTAAGGCTATGCTTCACGCCAGCCACCCTACCGTCGCAGGACTACGTACACCCGAATTATTCGGTCACCGGTTAAGGGAGGCGCGAACCACCCATCAATTCACCACACAGAAGCGGGCTGGGCTTGATACCAGCTAGGGAAATCCGCTTCGAGTCTCTGACCTTGTTCCCCTCGCATTAGCAATTGAGCGCGCCTTGCTAATCCTCTGTTCTGGCTTGCACGTCCTTCCGTGCTGCCGCTTCTGTGTGGACTCTCACTTAAAAACAGCGCTGGCAGAGAGTTACCAGCCGGATTTATCGAGCACCGGAGTCATAAAGCAGTTAGTAAAAATCACTCATTCACATTTGGGGCTTCAACATCAATACCAAACTTTGCGGCGATTTTTACAAATAGACTGACGTTCAGCACGTATTGCAGGGCATAGCCATTACGTTCAACGGCTTTCAGTGCAACTGCTTCTGTGCGTAATTCCGCTGGCACGTATTGCAGGGCACCGCCATCGCTTTCAACGGCTTTCAGTGCAACTGCTTC
>NZ_JBMPPF010000024.1:0-67849 GCF_049339385.1 Undibacterium sp. SXout7W
TTGCCTGGCTCAACAAATTCAAACGTGTTCTCACTCGTTGGGACCGTTGCGCTGATCGATATACAGGCTTTGTTCATCTGGCTTTCTCTATGATTCTACTTCGAAGATATTTATGAAATGAGTTCTATAAAAATCGCAAGATTACTGCCGTATTCACAGCAAATATCGATCGCCTACGCGAGCTGATGCCTGACAAGGTTTTACAGGAAGTTCAACCGCTTCAGGTCTGGCCGGGTCGCGGTTCGGTTGCATTGACGGCTTATAGTTACGATTACTGCGACAACGATAGCTACAATGAGATTTCGCTATCCATTGTTACAAACGCGCCGGGCAAATCGAATTTTGGCCCATTGACACTGATGAGTCAGTCATCTTCGGGAGATTTCTGGGGTTATGTGCTGAAGCTTCCTGTCAATACCGAGCTGGCCAGGGTCAGAGGTGTTGTGGGATATAACTTGCCGAAGTGGTTGACGGGAATTGAACTTAAAGAGACAGATAAGGCATTTTCTTTCACAGTAACTGATGGTGATACAGGAAAAGTGGATTTCGTTTTTGAAGGTGAGAAGCTAAGCGACTTGTCGCATGAGGTCGAGATGGTAAAAAATAGCTTCACGAATCTCGACAAGAATGGACAACTTAACTATGGCTATTCGGTCTCGCGACAGCTTGCGCATGGCTCCAGTTCAAAATCCGAAACAGTTAATTTAAAACTGAATGACGGAAGTTTTTCGACTTTCATTAAGTCGCTCAAGCTGGGGAAGATGATGAAGTATGAATATGTTCCAGAATTTCAGAATGCACTCTATGCTCCTAGAGCATTGAGTAATCTACCTGCAACAAAGTGAAAAAATTGCGTCATTCGTAGATGAGTTGCCTGCACTTGATAGCCTATGCAGGCAATCGTTCCTGTTGAGGATGGCGTTTAATTCAAGGTGTGACTCGATCCTAAAACTAAAACTCATCTGACGATCGTTGGTGGCGTGAGCGCTAATTATCATGGCTTAGCAGCGCAGTTACTTTTACGCTACCACGATTACCATTTGGTATAAGGATGCTTTAATAAGCTGGCATTGGCATAACGTCGGTCATGGCTAACTTCCTCACCTAGCCATGATGGACGTTCAAAGTGCTGTGATTCTGACGTAAGTTCAATTTCTGCAACAATTAGCCCGGCATTTTCCCCGAAAAACTCATCCACTTCCCACACCAGATCATTTTGCAGAATGCGGTAGCGATTTTTTTCGATCAGCGGTTGCTGGCATACATGATCCAGAAGTGATTGCGCATCACTAAGTGGAATAGGGTATTCCCACTCATTGCATGTAATGCCAGTGGATATTCCTTTGATTGTCAGCATGGCGTTTTCACCATCGATTCTCACACGAACTATTTTTCCGGCCTCCGAAGAGATATATCCCTGACGTAAAAATGTCGCTTTGCCTGACTCTTTCCAATCATTGTTAACAACCAAAAATTTACGTTCAATTTCCACACCCATCATATTTCTCCGATTGGATAAAACTGAATTATCCTGCATCCCCTGATTTGACGGGTGTTTTCCAGCAAAGACTGTTGATTAAATAGCGCTGTCTGCAGAGGCTGCCATCAGGCTGGTCAGTATCGGTTGTAGCATCGCTTCCCCCAGCTTCATGCTACGAGCGCCATCCCATCCAACTGCAGTATCCGGCAAATTTTGATTATCTTTGAAGGGCAGCTCCAATGTCAGCGAAACACACTTGTAGGTATGCCCGATATATTTGGATGCCAGTGTCAGAACATCATCACTGTATTTGCTGGCTTCGTAACCATAACGTGTTTGAAAATCCGGACTTGCCGCACAGAAACTATCAATGAAGCGTTGTTGCTCCTGCATCTGAGTTTCACTAAAGCCCTCCAGCATTTCGCTGCCGGCAACAAACACAAAAGGCAATCCTTCATCTCCGTGAATATCTAAAAATAAGTCGCAGCCTGTTTCAGCAATCCGGTTTTTGACATAAAAGACTTCAGGACTTAATGCTAGTGAAGGCGTCATCCATTCCCGATTGAGATTTGCGCCAGCGGCATTTGTCCGCAAATTACCTCTGACAGAGCCATCGGGATTCATATTGGGTACGACATAAACGACGGCCTGCTCCAAAATACGACGAGCAATAGGATTGGACGTATCAAGCAAAGCCCGCAAGCTACCTTCGATCAACCACTCTGCCATTGTTTCACCTGGATGCTGACGTGCAATCATCCAGATTTTTTTCTTGGCATCGGGATTGCCAACCACAATCAAATTCAGATCACGCCCTTCTACGGTATTGCCCAGATCCTCTGTGTGTACCAGTGGCGAGCTCTCCGCAAAAGCCAACAATGCGAGGTGGCGTTCCCAGCTATAAGGCTCAAAATAGGCATAATAGACGCTGTCGCGTTCTGGTGTGTGACGTATTGTCATGATCTGACCGTCAAATTCTGTTTCTACTCGAAACCAATTTTCACGATCATAGCTCGCCATCGCTCGGTAGTTGTCCCATCCTTTTGGATAAGAGGAGTTACCCGCGTTCAGAATGCGCATGACGGCATTTTGCTGACGGGCTCCCTGCAGCCGAAAATAAAACCACTGAGAAAAATTTGCGTGTGAGTCTTTTCGTAGCTTTAATTCAATAGCATTCACCTGCTCACTGCTGATGACTTCTATTGCACCAGCATCGAAGTTTTGACTGATTTTAATCGCCATGTTAATGAATTTAAAAAATGTTGTGTACAAACGCGGCAGTACCGCGACCAGTAGAGTAGGTATTCTCACAGTTTTTTCACAAATATGAAAATATTTTAGTCAAAATACATAAATAAATCGGACATATATTTTCATTTGTCTGCTGAGCGTAGTCATTTCTCAAGAGATTATGGAAAAATAATGGGTGATAGACTATAATCTTTCGCTTGATGTCGGGGCGTAGCGCAGCCTGGTAGCGTACTTGCATGGGGTGCAAGGGGTCGAGTGTTCGAATCACTCCGTCCCGACCAATAAAAAAGACTTACAAACGAGGATTTGTAAGTCTTTTTGTTTTTATGCTGACTTTTTGCAGGTAGGTTATTTGGTCAGAGTCTGCGCAATCCACCTCAGGAACACGATGGTTTGTTGACGCAAAGCCCAGAACAACTCCACGCAGCCTTTGTCATCACGTCGTTTGCTTGTGAAGCGAACATCACTGGGAAGTGATGTTTCTCAAGGTACGGAAAGTGTGTCTGGTCTTGTTGGTACAGTTTTAGAAAACCTGAATGTCAATATTAAAAAGGGACTGGTCAGGAGATTTGCTATGCCTTAAAAGCAGCGGGCGATGGATTCTGCTACGCAGACAGGTTTGTCTGAGCCTTGGCGTTCAATTGTGACTTCCCATATCATCTGCGCACCGTCTTTAATATCTTCGACGGAGAGTAATTTCAGATGTGCTCTTAACTGGCTACCCACTGGAACAGGGGAGGGGAAACGTACTTTGTTCAAGCCGTAGTTGACTCCCATCTTGACATAACTCAGGTGTACAGTGCTTTCTATCAGCATTGGCAGTAAAGACAGTGTGAGGAATCCATGTGCGATCGGGCCGCCAAACGGAGATTCTCGTTTTGCTCTTTCTACATCAATATGAATCCACTGGTGATCTCCAGTAGCATCTGCAAACATATTGACTCTGTCCTGCGATATTTCCAGCCACTCCGAAACAGCGACCACCTGACCAGTCAGACTGCGTAATTCTTCCAAGCTTTTTATTTCCCGCATACGTTTCTCCTGTCGTCTTATCGTTATAGGTACTATTGTGGGCGGCGACCAAACATGCCCATGCCTTTGATTGTGCAAACCAATTTGCCATCCTGATTCACTGCACGCCATTCAGTTAATACAACGCCGCGATCTGGTTTGGAGCTGGATGGGCGACTTTCTAAGGTATGTGCAGTAACAGTCAAGGTATCACCTGGGCGAACCGGCAATATCCAGCGCACTTCTTCAAGACCGGGTGAGCCCATGCTGGTTGAGTCGTTCAGAAAGCCGTCGACGACCATACGCATGATGATTCCGCATGTATGCCACCCGCTGGCGATCACTCCGCCAAAAATAGAGTGGCTGGCCGCCGCTTTGTCTATGTGGAAAGGCTGGGGATCGAACTGCGAGGCGAATTCAATAATTTCAGATTCGCTGATCGTGCGGCTACCGAGTTCAATGACGCTTCCTGGAATGAAATCTTCAAAATACCATTGATATGTTTTACCTGTCATATTGTCCCCTTGTATTTTTAATGTGGTTTGATGATGTCAGTTGTGTATCTGCTTGCAGTCTTGACGTTGATAGTCAAATTTTTCTATCGGGTCGAAAAAAATCCCGGACTATGCCGGGACTTCTATTGAGCAGAATCAGGCTGCTTGTTTAAAGCCGGGCTGAGCAATAAAACGTGCCAGATGGTGATCGGTATCCCCCAGAGACAGTTCTATCATTGTCAAACGCTTAAACATATGTGCTGCTGGCAATTCATTCGTCACTCCCATACCACCATGCAGCTGTACGGCTTGCTGCCCAATGTAGCGAGCTGCTTGTCCTACGCGTGCTTTGGCTGCGGAGACGGTACGGCGACGTTCTTCAATATTGTCAGACGACACTTTGACTGCAGCCAGTGTCGCCATGGAACGGGCTTGTTCCATTTCCATAAACATTTCTGCCATGCGATGTTGCAGTACCTGAAACTTACCAATAGGTACACCGAATTGCTGACGTGTTTTCAGATATTCCAGTGTGGCGGCGATGACTGCTTCCATGATGCCGATCGCTTCCGAGCACAAGAGCGTGATACCGTAGTCAGAAGCTGCATCAAGGATGTTCCAACCATTGCCTGCATCGCCTAATAATGCAGCATTCGACACTTGTACTTGATTAAAATGGATATCCGCCGCTCGGAAACCATCAATGGTGCGATAGTCTTTGCGTGTAATTCCAGGAGTGCTTGTATCAACCACAAACAAACTGATGCCTTGAAGGTCGCGTTGCGAGCCACTGCTGCGGGCGGAGACGATCAGTGAATTTGCTTGCGCGCCGTGCAGAACGACGGTCTTAGTGCCGTTCAGAATATAGCCATCTGCATTTGCGGACGCAGTTGTTGCAATGTCAAACAAGTCGTGACGCGACTGTTTTTCTCCCAAAGCAGAAGCCAACTTCAGCTCGCCGCTAGCGACCTGCTCCAGTAATGCTTCCTGCTTGCCTGCTAGTTTCAGAAATTCAGCACCTAGTATGGTTGCGAAGTAGGGCTCAATCACGATGCCTCGTCCCAATTCCTGCATGACAATTTGCATGTCAATAGCGGTACCATTGAATCCACCTTGGTCTTCTGGAATAGGCAGAGCGGTCGCGCCTAATTCTGCCAAAGCTGCCCAGGCTGCATCTGAGACACCAGCAGCAGATTCGATAATATGTTTGCGTTGCTCAAAGTTGTAATCCTTTTCGACCCAACGACGAACGGCTTCTGCGAACTGTGTTTGTTCTTGCGTTAAATTAAAATCCATTTTGTTCTCCTTACAGTCCCAGAATCATTTGGGTGATGATATTTTTTTGGATCTCGTTTGAACCACCATAAATTGAGGTTTTGCGGTAATTGAAGTAGTACGATGCTAAAGGTGCTGCATCGTCATCCTCAACCACGCTATGCAATTGCTCACCTTCGAGGAAGGCAGGATCAAATGGCAGACTGTATGGGCCGGCCGCTTCCACCATCAACTCTGTCAGGCGCTGCTGGATTTCTGTTCCTTTGATTTTTAGCAGTGATGCCTCAGGACCAGGGCGACCACTGTCTTGAGAAATAACGCGCAAGACAGTGATTTCCAGTGCCATCAATTCGATTTCGAGACTGGCAACCTTACTTGCATAGACAGGATCATCCAGCAATGGCAATCCATTTTTTTGATGTTCGGTGGCAATACGTTTGAGGAATTGCAACTCACGTTTGGCGCGGCCTACAGCCGCGATGTTGGTACGCTCATGTCCAAGCAGATATTTCGCGTAAGTCCAGCCTTTGTTTTCCTGTCCGATCAGATTTTGCACTGGTACTTTGACGTTATCAAAGAACACTTCATTTACTTCATGATCTTCATCGAGCATGATGATAGGGCGTACTGTGATACCCGGTGTTTTCATGTCGATCAGGAGAAAGGATATACCTTCTTGTTTGCGCGCTGTCGGGTCGGTGCGAACCAGACAGAAAATCATATCGGCATGTTGTGCCAGTGTGGTCCAGGTTTTTTGACCATTAACAATGTAAAAATCGCCATCCCGTTCTGCACGTGTTTTGACGGAAGCGAGATCCGAGCCTGAGCCTGGCTCAGAATATCCCTGGCACCACCAGTCATCACAATTCAAGATGCGCGGCAGATAGTAGTCTTTTTGCGCTTGATTGCCGAATGCCATAATGACAGGAGCAACCATCGCCACACCGAAAGGCATGATGGCTGGTGTGCCAATACGTGCGCATTCTTCTTCAAAAATATGCCGTTGTGTCGGTGTCCAGCCAGTGCCACCATACTCCTTAGGCCAACCAGTTGCAACCCACCCTTGTTTTGCCAAAATTTTATGCCAGCGAACAAAATCTTCGCGTGACATACGTTTGTGATTCAACACTTTTTGTCGCAAATCTTCAGGGAGATTTGTTTCGAGATAAGTACGTACCTGATCACGGAAAGCAAGGTCTTCCGCCGTATAATTCAAATCCATTATGTCTCCTGGTTGTCATGGCCGATGATATATTATATAAAAAAGCACGACCGTTCAAATCAATTGTACAACGGATTTCTGGCTGTGTGACAAGCAAATAATGAAAGAATGATGTGATTGTTTTATTGGCGACAGAATTTGAAAATTAACCAACAGAATTTGAGACTCAAGGCACGTGCTACAACGCAGTCAGAAGGCGGTTTTGCAAACTTATTCTATCCATTACCGAGGCTCGGTAATGGATGTTGTTTGAAGCAATGAAAAATTTTAATGTGTCAGACGTAGGGGGTGTAAGCAATTCCGTTTTGTATCTGACCTATTAGTTGCGCCTGATTTTCAGGGCTTTCAGAAAAACTGACTAACACACCGGCAGGGGAAATTTTTCCAGTACTTAACTCATTGAACCAGTAATCGAAACCAGATTGATCTGGCGCACGGTGCAGAACATTTTTGTAAAAATTAGTAATGAGTGTTGTGGCTGATGGATTGACTCCATACAAAGACTGAAATTCTGTGGACGCCACAAACCCAGCAGCTACAGATTGTAACGAAGAACCTTTATCCATATCACCAATCCAGTAACCTAATCCAATTAGGTCAGGTTTTCTGTCAAATGCCGCTTGATATAAACGATATGCTTGTCCGGCGATACCGTTAATATCCAAAGCAACGTTCCCGTCAGTAAATTGCAGGCGTTCAATTTGTCGTACAGTATCTATGCCTTCTGCACCAGTTTTATATTGAACAGTAAAATCAGTATTGCTGGTACTAATTTGATAATCAGCTATTTTCCCTGAGTAGATCGCTGTATCAGTCCCGGCACCGCCAATAATCGTGTCATTACCAGCTAAGCCTTTAAATATGTCATTGCCACTGGTGCCTGTCAACGTATCATTTCCTGCGGTACCGATAATAACGCCGTTGGATATATTCGTTGTTGTGAATGTATAGTTACTGCTGCCAGCAAAACTGTTGCCTGCGATATCTTTAATGCTACCCGCAGCGATGGTCAGCTTGTAGCTGGTTCCAGGATTCAGATCATTGGTGGGATCAATCGTCAGAGTGCTGCCATTAATGCTCAGATTACTGCTGCTGGCGACATCATAGGTAGCGACAGGTGTTCCATCCGTTGTCGATAAGGTGATCGTCCCGCTTCCTTTGGTGATCGCTTCATTGAACGTCACTACAATATTGGCTCCAACAGCGATACCCGTCGCAGACGAAACCGGGTTGGTGCTACTAATGACTGGAGGTGTCGTATCTCCGAAATAAGTCGTTAAATCGAGAGTATCTCTGCCGTTATTAAATACCAGCTTTTCCATATTGTACAAAGTCGCATGCAGGGTGCCGCTGGCCCCCGAAACTGTATCGACGTGCACAGCACCATCTGAAGTTTTGGTGATGTTGTAATCAGTGCGCAGAGATGTACCAAGTATCAGTGAATCTGTTCCGCCCAGACCATCAATGGTAAAAGTGCCCGGATTGACGACGGTCCAGGAGTTGTCTCCCGATGTACCGGTATAAGTAGCCATATCATTAATCTCCGATTGAATAAATAAAATAGTCGATGTGGTGGATGCCCGTCATGACGTAGCGTAAATTACGCAACTTGCGTTTGTCTCATGTGGATTTGCTCATGTTGATCCATCGCCAGATAGTTCAGACCTGTGTCATCCAGATAGCGTAAGGCATCTTGCTGCTTGAGCATGGCGATCGTGGTGCAACTGCCTGCAAGGGTCGCGAGCGGTGCGATAACGCTCACTGTGCGCCATTGATGAACAGGTTGACCAGTGAAGGGATTGAGAATATGGCAGTATCGACGGCCATCAAGTTCAAAAAAACGCTCGTAGTCTCCGCTGGTTGCCAGCGCACCTTGTGTCAGAGGAATGCTGGCAATTAGTTGATTTTTTTTGCGGGGGTTTTGTATTCCGATCATCCATGGGCTGTTATCTGGCTTTGGCCCCAGAACGCGGATATCTCCACCCAGATTGATATAGCCATGCTGCATGCCATAAGTTGATACAACATCAGCAGCTCGGTCTGCCGCATATTCTTTGCCAAAACCACCGAAATCAATTTCCATTCCTTGTCGTGGCAGTCTGATCTGATGATCTGAGCGTTCTACGACAGACCAATCGATCAGCTTGCATGCCTCGGCGAGCTGATATTCATCTGGAATGTGGGGCTCTTGAAAATTCCAGATTTTTCGCAAAACCCCAGCCGTAATATCAAATAGCTGATCGCTATTTCGATAAAGATTATCTGCAAATTCTAATAGTGACCATGTCTCGTCATCACAGACTACGGGTGCCTGACTTGCTGCTGCGTTGATGCGTGAAACGATGCTGTCGTGCGTATAACGGGAGAATTTTTTCTGTATGCGAAATACTTCTTCCACAGCAGCTTTTGCGACGCGCATCGCTTGTTGCTCGCTGTCTGTTGCCAACACAATTTCACAGCCACATGCCATAGCGTTGAATGGAATTTTATGTATTTGCATAAACTTTTATCTGGGCAGTGAACATCATTCAGAATCAGAATTGCCTTGCGAGTCCGACTTGTATCATTCTGGCGTTAAACGGCAACAAGCCCGGGCTGCCACTACCAAATAAACGCCAGGAGGAGCGCTGTTGATACTGCTCCAGCTTGATATCGGCTGACCAGTCTTCATCAATTTGTTTGCTGATTTTGAGTCCGAATGTTCGTGCCCCAAAAGCAGATACGCGCTGATCTTCTGAGTAATTCAACGCATCCAGGGATGGATTAGGAGGAAACGGATATAAAGACGGATCAGCATCAACATAAAAGCTGGCAGCGCTTTGTGTGTATAAACGTAGAGAGGGTGCGATGCTCCAGCCTTGCGCAACAGGTTGTACATATTCGAGATTAAGTGTGTGCGCTTTGATACTCCAGGAATCAGAGTAGTAGCGATAACTCAGGCGCGTAGTCCCTCTTGTTGTTTCACTGTGATGATTCCATCTTGCCAGCACGGTATTGCTGTTGCGTTCGCGGGGACGGTGATCAAATATTTTGTATGGATCAGAGTAATAACCCCGGCCTCTGGTAAACCCAAGATTGAGCTGAGCGATGTCGTTAACGGTCAGGATTTGCGTCACACTGAATAGCACATCAGTAATGTATTTTTTTTCGTTCGTGACGACCTTGTTGTTCGGATTAATCGTATCGTTGTTGTAACCGATACCGGCAGTCCAGGTGGTGTTTTTACTGTCACTGGAGCGACTGGCTTGTAAGGAGATACCTCGCGACAAATAATCTGATTCGCTAGATACATTGCCCCCCAGAGTCAGCGATCCATGCTCAAAATAGCGCGTAACGTCGGCATCGAAAGCGCGTCGCAGGTCGTGCATTTTACTGATCCCGCCGTTGTGATATGCAGGTGATGCGCCGGAAATGCTATCGGAGGTATAAGAGCTGCCAATCGACCAATCTCCGTACACAGGTGCCAGAACTTTCAACGAGGTTGCCTGTACCTTAATCCGGTCATCACCTGGTTGACTATCCTGATAGTCAAGATATTTCAGGCTGACGAGGCCTCGCTCTGGCGGAGTGTCTGCCTGTGCGTTTTGTACTGCTGTTACCAATGGCAAGCACATGGCTGCACTCAGCAGGGTTGCCGTAATTGTTGAAACGGTCGATGTCTGCGATTCTTGCTGGTATGTATCCATCATATTTTCCAGATTTTTATTGAGTGCAGAGCACATTAATTGCAACCACAACCGCCGCCACCGACGCCTGCGCCACCGGTTGCTGCTTCTTTACTGCCGTAAATGTGCTCTGCAAATTTTGATTCGAGCGCATCGTTCTCAAAGGTCATTTCTTTTTTTGCCAGGGTACCTTTTTCCCAGGCATTGACTTGCTGTATCGAATCTATTGTGCTGCATGCAGACAGCGCGATCATCGTAACGAGCAATGCGCAGCAACGTGTTATGGTCGATGAAGACATTATGGTTTTACTCCGGCAAGGGTTTGTATCATTTGTTCTATTTTCCCGCGCGCAGCATCATTGAATCCTATGTGCTGGGCAACAACCTTACCATCGCGGTCAATCAGCACGCTCGTGGGCATTCCTTTGACCTCGTATTGACGTGGCAGTGTGCCTTTAGGGTCATAAGCAATATCGAAATTACCTGGCACTGAGTCCAGAAAACGTTTGGCATCTTCCTTGTTGGTATCAAGATTGACCGCAATGATTTTTACACCTTGCGCCTGAAACTTTGTCTGCATGGCATTCATCCAGGGAAAAGACTGCTTGCATGGGCCACACCATGAAGCCCAGAAATCGAGGTAGACGATTTTTCCTTTATAGTCACTGAGCTGAATATTTCCCTTGTTGCCTGGCAGTGAAAAATCGACCGCTGGTTGACCGCTCTCTATTGCGCGAGCAGACAAGCAAGTGAATGTGAGCAGAACGAGGGAGGCCAGGATGAAGCTGTTTTTTGATAACCGACTCAGATTATCTGGCGTGGTTACTTTGGAATTGTGTGTATGCATTGGCTAGGCTCTTCCTGTTAATTGAAAAGTATGGCGATGCGCTGAAACATAGGCCGTTATTGCTGTAATACGCAGTTATGTCGATGAAGCAATCATGAAAAGTAATCCAACATGATCCATCGCATTGACTGATCAGGGTAATTCATAAATCTTAAGGAAAAATTAATCGATCTTTTTGCCACCTTAGTCCCATCTTGATGACATCATTTGCAATTCAGGTGTTATCAAATAGCCATTCAACCGTCATTCAACCGTCATTCAACCGTCATTCAACCATCATTCAACCATCATTCAACCATCATTCAACCATCATTCGACAGCCATTGATATGCCATCCTACCAGCGCGCGCCGTTAAGGCTGCTTGATAAGTGTTTCATTTTGTATCTGACGTGAGGCCTTTGTCGTGCTGATGATACGTTGTGTTAAATATTGATTACTATTTATCAGCAGACTTTATCAACAGACTTGACGCGAATAATTTTTTATCTGGGCTTACGCAAAATTACCTCTATAAGGCCAGACAAATTTCCTGTGTTTTTGGAAGGTGGCGAGTGAGTTCGTTAAGTGATGTTTGCTTGTTTAGAGGGTGACATGGTGTCTGAAACGCTGATTACAATGTGGCGAAATGACAGTATGGTTCGTATAGGACTTTACAATCAGTAGCAGTTAAGTCACCAGAGCAGTTTTGTGTCACTTGTTTGTAAAAAAGAGAGACAGGAATGTGGGAGAGTATTGTAAAAATAAAACGAGAATGAAATGAAAGTAAGTGTCTGTAGTGCGTTATAAACACAATACAGACACTTACAGTGTTATTGCCAATAGTACCAATATCAGCCAAATGGTATGAAAATCAATGCGTTATCAATGGAAATGCGCAGTTCCCGGTGTGGGTAAATCATCCGGCATTTCGGTGTGTACCAAATCTGCATCGCGGTCGGCAAATAGTGGTGTTCCGCAATCATCACAGAATTCCATAGAAAATATATCTTCCAATGGAAGTATGTCGTCGATGCCGGATTCTTTTAACAGCGCAGCGATTTCGCCTGTCAGTTGACCTGATTCATCCATGCTGACAGCGGAGTTCTGATCATCTGCCTGATACAAAGGCCACACGACGCCATAGATGACTTCAGGGCTATCTTTCAGGCAAAAACTGACTCTGTATTCATCGATCTGGCCCGGCATCTCCTGCTCGCCGAATGAGGCGATCACTGCGCTGAATTGATTCGCTTCCTTACCCAGACTTTGGGTCAGATAAAAAACGGCAGAACGGATGGAGGCAGGCCTTATGCGGATATCTGCCTCACGGCAGGCCGTGTAATACGCTTCTGGCATCAACAACTCGATGCTGCAGCCAGGCAACATACGCTGTATCACGGGCTCTGCAAATAATTGCCATTGAGACAAAGCATCGTTTTTAGCGGCGGCACAATCATAAGGCGCATCAATATTTTGCCAGCGGAACATGGCGGTCCCGACAGGTACAGTCAATGTCGCAAGGACATAGCGTATATCGGCTAAAAAAGGAACGGTCTGTGCGGTAGCCTGTTCTTGCAGGCGGTGGCTATTTTTTAGTTGCGCCAGACTATACTTTTCCATCGTGGCATAGACATCGCAGTGAGATTTTGGGAGTTGGTCTATCGAGTAAAGATTCGGCAGAATGTTTAACTGTGTGTCGTCTGCCAGGATATAGCTGTGCAGGAATTCTGCCAGTGTAGTCGCTGTTTCTGCAGGAATAGGAGCCGAGGCGATTTCAAATCTTGTCCATGCCAGAACGGGCGCTGCAATCAGCAGTGTGCTGTATTGCTTTCCTTCTACGGTTAAGGTCGCGCTGGTGCTGACGGTTTCCAGAGTTTCGATCATGACTTCGTATGCATCTGGCTGAGACTGGAATAAAAATTCACATGCTGCATCGAGTGTGTCTTGATGGTGCAGTTTAAAATTTTTGGTGACAGTCGCGTCCAATCGCGCTTGCCAGCTCAGGTCTTCCAGTCTGCTTGCTGACTGGGTAACGGCAATGGCAAGATTAGCAATGCGCTGGCTCTCTGCAGCGAGTTTGATTCGGTTTCTTTTTATTGGGCGGCGCATACAGACACAGTGTAGAAATGAGGGGAGTGATTCTAACGGTATATCCCCCTGACCCCGATGTATGAAACCTATTTCTTTGCGTATTGTTGTTGTCCAAACAAAATATCTTTAGCGTTTGCATCGTTGAGCGGTTTGCGTAAATCAGCTAATACTTTGACACCTCGCTCTACAGCAGGGCGCTGACTGATTTCATCAAACCAGCGTTTGGCATGTGGAAAATCAGCCCAGTCTATTCCCTGGTTGGCAAACGAGCGTGTCCACGGAAAAGTAGCGATATCAGCAATGGTGTAATGATCACCCGCCAGATAGGCGGTTTTTGATAATTGTTTGTCTAATACACCATACAGCCGCTTAGCCTCATTGCTGTAGCGATCGACGGCATAATCAATTTTAGTCGGTGCATAAATGCGGAAATGATGTGCCTGCCCCAGCATAGGACCAACGCCACCCATCTGAAACATCAGCCATTGCAGGGTTTCATATTTTTCCCTGACCGTATTGCCCAAAAACTGTCCGGCTTTTCCCGCCAGATATAACAGGATAGCACCTGATTCAAACAGGGAAATTGGTTTGCCATCAGGTCCATCGGCATCGACGATTGCAGGGATTTTATTATTCGGGGAAATCGCGAGAAATTCCGGTTTAAACTGATCCCCGGCACCAATATCTACCGGAATTGCGCGGTACGCCAGACCGCATTCTTCCAGCATGATGTGGATTTTGTGACCATTCGGAGTGGGCCAGGAATAAACGTCTATCATCGTGTGCTCCTATAGTGAATTATCGATACAGCGGATTTGGCGCATATGAATACGAACCTGATGTTGCTTCTGATTGTTGCTGCCTGATGCTTATTATGCAGAGGTTTGCCATTTCGCGCACAGAATCCTCTTAATGAGCATTTTTGTTCATTGATTTATACGGTCAGCCAGTGTATGCGGCCAGTTTTCCCGGCTTATATATCGAGATAGGGTTGCGCAATCGCCGCTACCCAGTTCATCCAGCTTTGCGTTCGTTTCGGCAGGTGGCGGCGATCTGGATACAGCAGCGAAACTGGCATTGCCGCGGCAGTGAATTCCGGTAGCACTTCAACCAGCAGGCCTTGCTCTATCCATTCTCTGGCACCAATCGCCGGCGCCTGGGTAATCCCAAAGCCGGCCAGACAAGCTGCCTGATAAGCATCACTGTTATTGACGGTGAGCACGCCGGACATGGCAATGGTCTTGTGTTTACCTTCGTCTACGTATTCAAATCCCGTTGGCTTGCCCCCGAAATTGCTGGCGTAATGAATCAACTGATGCTGCCCCAGATCCGCCAGACTGACAGGCATGCCATGCTGTGCGATGTAGGCCGGGCTGGCGCAATTGATTTGCCTCAGCTTCCCAAGGGGGCGGGCGATCAGACTGCTGTCGCTCAGATTACCGATACGCATCACACAATCAAAGCCTTCCCGGATCAGATCGACCCGCCGGTCAGTGCTGCTTAATTCGATTTCCAGTCGCGGATGCAAGCGTAAAAATTCCGGCAGGCGCGGAATCACGATATTGCGTGCGAATGCGCTCGGCAAATCCATCCTCAGGCGTCCACTGATCTGGCTTTCGCCTTGCTGGAACAGCGTTTGCAGCTCTTCCATATCCGCCAGCATGTCTTTGCAGCGTTCGTAAAAAATCAGGCCATCCGCTGTCATTTGTACGCTGCGCGTGGTTCGGTGCAGCAAGCGGGTGCCAAGCAGGTTTTCGAGTTGCTTAACGGAAGTGGAAATACTGGCTTTCGGCAATCCGATCTGATCGGCTGCCTGCGTAAAACTGCCCAGCTCCGCCACCCGGACAAAAATGTGCATCGCTTCAAACTGATTCATCAGACCGTCCTTTAACCCAGCTGTAGGAGTGAATACAGGAAATATAGTATTGATAGTATTGATTGTTCGTAAATAACGAACAGTACGATCATTTTTGCACTATTTATCTTCAATGGGCACGCTTATACACTGCATTCATCCCATTTGTGATGGGGTATTTCATCAGGAGCCATACCATGAACAACATGAATACAAACGCAAATGCAAATGCAAGCGCAAACACCCCAGCTTCATCTTCACAGCAGAAAATCGCCCTGATCACCGGCGGCAGCCGTGGATTGGGTAAAAACACGGCGCTCGCCTTGGCTCGGCAAGGTGTCGATATCATTCTGACGTATCAGACCAGGGAATCCGATGCATCTGCCGTGGTGGCAGAAATACAAGCACTGGGGCGGCGGGCAGTAGCATTGCAACTCGACACCGGCGCAGCCGATACCTTTGCCGGGTTCACTGAAAAATTACAACTGATACTGGTTCAGCAATGGCAACGGCATCAATTCGATTTTCTGATGAATAATGCCGGGATAGGCGGGCACACTACGTTTGCTGAAACAAGTGAAGCGCAGTTTGATCAGTTGATGAATATCCACTTTAAAGGCGTGTTTTTCCTCACGCAAACCCTGTTGCCAGTGATTGCGGATCACGGCCGTATCCTGAATGTGTCCAGCGGTCTGACACGCTTTTCCTTGCCTGGGCACGCTGCCTATGCGGCGATGAAGGGGGCGGTCGAGATATTGAGCCGATATCTGGCGAAAGAGCTGGGCGCACGTGGCATTGCTGTCAATGTGATTGCGCCGGGCGCGATTGCCACTGATTTTGGTGGTGGCGTCGTCAGGGATAATGCGCAGCTGAATCAGTTTGTTGCCAGTCAGACCGCATTGGGGCGTGCCGGTTTGCCGGATGATATTGGCGGCGTGGCTGCGGCGCTATTGTCGGATAACTGTGGCTGGATTAACGGTCAGCGCATCGAAGCATCCGGCGGTATGTTTTTATAAGCTATATCGTCAGCGGTCAGTCTGTGCTCTGTAGTGCAGACGACTATTCTGCCTTACCAGATGCAGTGAATGATGGCATCATGCGACATCTTTGTTTTAGTAGCGTATGCAGATTGATGAAAAACAGTCCGGTTGTGCCTTTTGTGCCTTATATAGCTTTGCATTTTGCGATATTTTTGTTCGGCAGTGCGGGTGTGTTGAGTAAAGTGCTGGCAGTGTCGTCGTTATTGCTGGTGTTCGGGCGAACCTTATTTGCCAGCATCAGCCTTATACCTTTATTGCTGGTTCAGCGCGAATTTTCTTTTCGCGCTGTGCCAAAAACGGTCATCCTGTGCGGCGCTTTGCTGGCGGTGCACTGGCTGAGTTTTTTTGCCGCGATGAAGGTGGCGCCTGTCACCTATGGCCTGATGGGGTTCGCCAGTTTTCCGTTGTTCGTGACATGGCTGGAACCGTGGCTGTTCAAGGAAAAACGGGATGGTAAGGACTGGTATGCGGCGCTGGCGGTAGTGGTCGGCATGATCGTGATGGTCAGCGATAGCGGTGGAACGGGCGACATCGCAAATGCGGCACCACAATCACCATTGACAGGTTTATTGCTTGGTATTTTTTCTGGATTCAGCTTTGCCTTGCTGGTATTGGCAAATCGCTGGCAAGGTGGCCATATCGCGCCGTTCCGGTTGGCGTTTCTGCAAAATAGTGTCGCCACCGTTACCTTGCTGCCATTTGTGTTGGTGGACGGGGGCCTGAGTCAGATTTCTGCCAATGAATGGTGGGGGTTGGCGCTGATGGGCATTGTGTTTACTGCGATCTCGCACGGTTTGTTCATGTATAGCCTGCGCTATGTTTCCACCCGTTTCGCCAGCCTGATGACTTCGCTGGAGCCTGTTTATGGGATAGCGATTGCTTATCTCGTGTTACATGAAACGCCGAGTCTGCGCGCCTTGATCGGTTGTGCTATCGTGATTTCAGCGACGGTGGCGGTGTCGTATTGGCATGGGAAGGCACACTGATATTGTACGAAATACCGTACGGAAGATAGACTGCAGAATCAAAAAAGGCGAAGAATATCTTCGCCTTTTTGTTTGAGTGGGCAACGTTTAATTGCTCACTAAGCCAATTAGGAACGGGTGATAGGCAAGCCCAAATCTTCTTTCAGATCAATGTGCTTCGCCAGTTCCAGCTTGGCAATCGCATTGCGGTGTACTTCATCGGGACCATCTGCGAGGCGCAAGGTGCGGTTGCCAGCCCATTGTGCTGCCAGCGGGAAATCACCGGACACGCCGCCAGCGCCATGTGCCTGTATCGCCCAATCCAACACTTGCTGTGTGACATTCGGCGCCAGCACTTTGATCATCGCAATTTCTGCTTGCGCATGTTTGTTGCCGACCGTATCCATCAGATACGCCGCCTTCATTGTCAATAAGCGCGCTGTATCAATCTGAATGCGGGATTCCGCAATACGCTCACGCCAGATGCTTTGCTCAGAAATTTTCTTACCGAATGCGGTGCGGCTGTTCAGGCGTTTGCACATCAATTCCAGTGCACGTTCTGCTACACCAATTGCACGCATGCAGTGATGGATGCGTCCAGGGCCAAGGCGGCCTTGTGCGATTTCAAAACCGCGGCCTTCACCGAGCAGAATATTCGACGCTGGTACGCGCACATTCTCAAACAGGATTTCACAATGACCATGCGGTGCATCGTCGTAGCCGAAGACAGGAAGAGGGCGTTTCACCGTGATGCCCGGCGTTTTTGCATCGACCAGTATCATCGATTGCTGTGCATGGCGTGCCGCATTGAAATCGGTTTTACCCATCAGGATATAGACGGCGCAACGCGGATCACCGGCGCCGGAAATCCACCATTTATGGCCGTTGATCACATAATGATCGCCATCGCGTTCGATGCGGGTTTCCACATTGGTCGCATCCGATGAGGCAACGCCAGGTTCAGTCATCGCAAAAGCGGAGCGGATTTCACCACGCAGCAGCGGTTCCAGCCATTGTTTTTTGTGCTCTTCGGTACCGTAACGTTCTATGGTTTCCATGTTGCCGGTATCCGGCGCGGAGCAGTTGAATACCTCCGGTGCCCAACCAACGCGACCCATGATTTCGCATAAAGGTGCGTAATCCAGATTCGATAAACCCTCTGGTGCACGGGCTGATTTAGGCAGGAATAGATTCCATAAGCCTTCTGCGCGGGCTTTTGGTTTCAGATCTTCAATGATCTGCGTTGCGATCCAGCGGTTGCCTTTTTCCAGACCATTGCGGTCGATTTCTTCTTTGTAAGCTTTTTCATTCGGATAAATATGCTCATCCATGAATCGCAATAATTTACCTTGCAGTTCCTTACAGCGATCTGAGTATTCGAATTCCATGTTGTCTCCGTGATGTTGTTGTACGATGAAAATGAATTGCTGCTATTTATTCGTCTGATATTCGTCTGTTTTTCTGACTCTGTCAGATATCGACATTACCGGCTGCCTTTATCTGCTACTTTTGCTGACGTAACTCCATCCCAATTCAGCCATAGGGCGTGCTGCTTCGCCGGATTTTTTTGCCTGCGCACTTGATGCGGTGCCATCAACATAACGTTTCATGATTCCTTGCAAAATGCCAGCCATACGGAACATGTTGTAGGCAAGATAGAAACTGAAATCTTCCTGACGGATAGTTTTACCTGTCCGCTCGCAATATTTGGCGATATATTCCTGCTCGCTCGGAATTCCCAGCGCTTTATGATCCAGTCCGGCAATTCCACGGAACTGTCCTGGTGTGACGTGCCAGCTCATGCAATGATAAGAAAAATCAGCGAGTGGGTGTCCCAGTGTTGATAATTCCCAGTCCAGCACTGCCAGTACGCGCGGTTCTGTCGGGTGGAACATCATGTTATCGAGACGGTAGTCACCGTGCACGATACTGGTATCGTCGCCTGCCGGAATGTTATCTGGTAACCATGCCATCAACTGATCCATGGCGTCGATTTTCTCTGTTTCCGATGCTTTGTATTGCTTGGTCCAGCGATCAATCTGGCGAGCAAAGTAATTTCCTGGTCGGCCATAGTCACCCAAGCCTATGGCTTCGTAATCCATAGAATGCAATTGCGAGATAACGCGATTGAGTTCATCGTAAATTTCTGCGCGTTGCGCTGGGGTCATGCCGGGCAAGGACTGATCCCATAAAACCCGACCATCGACAAACTCCATAATATAGAAAGCACGTCCGATGACTTCTTCATCAGCGCATAAGGCATATTGTTTTGCTGCCGGGAACCCAGCCTTGTTCAAGGCGTTCATCACCTTGAATTCGCGTTCTATAGCGTGTGCTGACGGCAGAAGTTTGGCAACTGGCCCAGGCTTGGCGCGCATCACATAACGCTGGTCACCTGCGCTTAGTTTGAATGTGGGGTTGGATTGCCCACCTTTGAATTGTTCGACAACCAGTTTGTCGGCGAGAGAGGCATCAAAACCTTCTACGTGTTGCCGCATATAGTCTGCCAGTGCGCCGACATCAAATTTTTGACGATCAGCAACTGGCATGGTGCCCATGAATTCTTCAAACATCGGTCTCTCCCAACGGAATAAAATGGTTTTCGTCATCTTACGCCCTGATCATACCCAAGGCGTCGTGCGGTGAAAATCTATTTTATATCAAATAATCGTACGTTCGTACTATTATTCTACTCGTGAGTATAAATTGATGTTTTTTTGTTTCTGGCCGGTGCGCTTTCACAGATATGCATCAATCGGCTGGAGTACCGACTACTCCATACCGATCAGTCTTACATTGTCAGATCAGATCAAAACAGATTCAGAATGCCATCAAGTCCGACAAAATTGAATGCCACGTCTGCTTTTGCACGTACCACAGGTTTGGCGCGGAATGCGACTGACAATCCTGAAACGCTCATCATTTTCAGATCGTTCGCACCGTCACCCATCACGATTGCCTGCTTACCCGTGACGCCCAGTTCTGCACAGATCCGTTCAACTGTTCGTTGTTTCTCATCCGCATCGACAATGATGCCGGATACTTTTCCGGTCAACTTGCCGTGATCAATCTCCAGTAAGTTGGAGTGGGTATAGTCCAGTTGCAGGCGCGATTTCATACGATCAGTAAAGAAAGTGAAGCCGCCAGAGACGAGCAGAGTTTTCAAACCGGCTTGCTGTAAGGCTTTCAGCATCTTGTCAGCGCCGAGTGACAATTGCAGTCGCTCATCGTAGACACGTTGTAACGCCAATGCATCCAGGCCTTTGAGCAGTGCTACGCGACGTGTCAGGCTTTCTTGAAATTCCAATTCCCCACGCATGGCAGCTTCTGTGATTTCAGCCACTTGTGGTTTCAATCCTTGCATATCTGCGATCTCGTCTATGCACTCGATCGTAATCAATGTGGAATCCATATCCATCGCCAGCAATTTAAAGTCTGACAATGACAGTTTTTTGTCCAGCGCCGTCACATCCAGTTCTGCCTTGAAGCAGAGTTCTTGTATGCTGACCCAGGCATCAGTATCAAGACTGACTTGTTCAAAACGGGCTGCGCTGTCATTGAGTTTGACCACATTGCCCGCACTGGCTATGTCTGCAATTTCTTGCAGTAACTGTTGGTAACGTTGATGTATGGGCTCGAGGCCCTGGAGGATGATATGCGTTGTATTCATGAGAAAAATAAATAGGACTCAATGTAAGGCTTTGATTGCCTGCTTAATCTGTGTTACGCGGCTGGCAAGATCAGGCATGTCGGCGGTGATGCGCAATTTATCCTGTCCATTCAAGCGGATGTGCTTGTTCTTTTGTACAAGTTCGATGATACGCATGCCGTCTATCGGTGGCTGCGGCTCAAATTGCAGGGTGGCGGCTTCGCTGTGGGCATCAATTTTGATAATGCCCAGCGGCTTGGCAGCAACGCGTAAACGATGGGTTTCCAGCAGGGATTTGACCTGCTCCGGCAATTTACCGAAGCGATCGATTAATTCTTCTTGCAGGTCATCAATTGCACCAGGCTTGCTGCAATTAGCCAGGCGTTTGTAAATAGACAGGCGCTCGTGCACGTCGCCGCAGAATTCATTTGGTAACAGCGCCGGTATATGCAGATTGATCTCGGTGGTGCTTTGCAAAGGCGCCGCCAGATCGGGTTCCTTGCCGTTTTTCAGCGAACGTACCGCTTCATTGAGCATGTCTGAATACATCTGGAAGCCGATTTCATGCATTTCACCAGACTGGTTATCGCCCAGAACTTCACCGGCACCACGGATCTCCAGATCATGCATCGCAAGATAAAAGCCACTGCCCAGTTCTTCCATTTGCTGAATCGCTTCCAGCCTGCGATTAGCCTGCTTGGTCAGACCTTGTACATCATGCACCAGCAAATAGGCATAAGCCTGATGGTGTGAACGGCCAACCCGACCGCGTAACTGATGCAGTTGGGCGAGGCCGAATTTATCGGCGCGATGCATGATGATGGTATTAGCGGTCGGGACGTCGATACCGGTTTCGATAATGGTGGTACACAACAGGATGTTATGGCGTTGTGCCACAAAATCGCGCATCACTTTTTCCAGATCGCGTTCATGCATCTGGCCGTGGGCGATGACGACGCGCGCTTCCGGCAACAGCGTTTCCAGCATGGCCTTACGGTTTTCTATCGTCTCAACCTCGTTGTGCAGGAAATAAACCTGGCCGCCGCGTTTTAATTCGCGCAGACAAGCTTCGCGGATCACGGAATCATCTTCGCTGCGCACGAAAGTTTTGATCGCCAGACGTTTTTGCGGTGCGGTCGCAATGATGGAGAAATCACGCAGACCTTCGAGTGCCATGCCCAAGGTACGCGGAATCGGCGTTGCCGTCAGAGTTAATACATCGACTTCGGCACGCAGTGATTTCAGCGCTTCTTTCTGACGCACGCCAAACCGATGTTCTTCGTCGATAATCACCAGACCGAGTCGGGAAAACTTTACGTCATCTGACAATAGCTTATGCGTACCGATCACGATATCGACGGTGCCATCGCCCATACCTTTGATCGCCAGATTGATTTCCTTGCCGGAGCGAAAACGCGATAATTCAGCGATTTTGACCGGCCAGTTAGCGAAGCGGTCGGCAAAGGTCTGGGCATGTTGTTCAGCGAGCAGAGTGGTCGGTGCCAAAATCGCGACCTGTTTGCCACCCATGACCGCAACAAAGGCGGCGCGCAAGGCAACCTCGGTCTTGCCAAAGCCGACGTCACCGCAAATCAGGCGATCCATAGGTTTGCCTGATGTCATATCACCGATCACCGCAGTAATTGCGGCGGCCTGATCCGGTGTTTCATCAAAACCGAAACTCTCTGCAAAAGCTTCATAATCTTTGGCTGAATATTCAAACGCATGACCGTGACGTGCAGCGCGACGGGCATACAGATTCAGCAGCTCTGCCGCCGTATCACGGATTTGCTGTGCCGCTTTTTTCTTGGCTTTTTCCCACTGACCAGAACCCAGACTATGCAGCGGCGCGTCTTCGGGCGAAGCACCGGAATAGCGCGAAATCACATGTAATTGCGCGACCGGCACATACAGCTTGGTTTCCTTGGCATATTCCAAGTGCAGAAATTCGGTTTCACCTTCACCCAGATCCATGCTGATCAGACCCATGTAGCGCCCGATACCATGGTTGCTGTGTACCACGGGGTCACCGATTTTGAGCTCAGACAGATCACGCACCATGTGCTCAACCTGAGTCACTGCTTCCTGTTTTTTTCTGCCTATGCGTTTGCCACTACCTGCGTACAGCTCGGCTTCAGTGATAAAGGCGACACCTTCGGCCAATATAAAGCCTGCATGCAAAGGGGCGATGCCTAGCATCAGGCGCGCGCTGCCAGTGATGAAATCGGTATAGCCATCACACAGCGTCAGTGCGATATCAAATTCATTGAAATACTGTTGCAGGGTTTCGCGCCGTCCCGCACTTTCGGCACAGATCATGACCCGCTTATCTGTTTGCAGCAAAAAAGCACGCAGATTCGTCAGCGGGTCATCAGCGCGGCGGTTGACGGCAATATCTGGCAGAAAACTGCTGATTTCAGAGGCAGGCGCAGCTTTGTCAATAGCAGGCAGCACCCAGCGTGCTTGCGGCTTCAGAATGGTGAAGAAATCTTCATCGCGCAGAAAGACGTTTTCCGGTGGCAGTACCGGGCGCTCCCGGTCTGCTTTCAGGAACTGATAGCGCGAGCGGGTATCGGTCCAGAAGCGTTTAATTGCTTCGTCAACATCCCCAAGTAAAGCGAAATACGGATTAGCTGGCAAATAGTCAAACAGCGTGGCCGTCTCTTCAAAAAACAGTGGCAGATAGTATTCAATGCCAGCCGATGCGATGCCATTACCGATGTCTTTGTAGATCGCGCTGCGTGAAGGATCACCTTCAAACTGTTCGCGCCAGCGGCTGCGGAAGGCGGCACGCGCCGGTTCATCCATCGGGAATTCACGTCCGGGCAGCAAGCGCACCTCAGGTACTGGGAAGATAGAGCGCTGGGTATCCGCATCAAAGGTCTTGATGCTTTCTATGCTGTCACCAAACAAATCCAGCCGGTAGGGCAGCGCGGAACCCATGGGGAATAAATCGATCAACCCGCCGCGTACCGAGTACTCGCCGGGAGACATCACCTGATTCACGTGGTTGTAGCCTGCCAGCGTGAGCTGGGTTTTGAGTTTGGCCTCATCCAGCGTATCGCCTTTTTTGAAGAAGAAGGTGTAAGCGGCCAGAAAAGAGGGGGGCGCCATGCGCAGCAGCGCGGTGCTGGCGGGTGCCAGCAGCACGTCGCAGCGCCCATTCTGGATTTCATGCAAGGTTGCCAGACGTTCGGATACCAAATCCTGATGCGGTGAAAACGCGTCGTAAGGCAGGGTTTCCCAATCTGGCAACAGGTGGCAACGCAACTCAGCGTTAAACCAGGGAATTTCGTCCAGCAGACGCTGTGCATCACCGGCATTGGCGACAAATACGGTCAGCATTCTTTGCTGTGATTTTAAGATGCTCGCGGCTTGTGCCAGCGCATAGGCATCAGAGGAACCGTGCAGGGCAGGGATTGCCAGCCTGTGGCCGGGTTTTGCTAAGGATTTGCTGAAATCAAATGGCATGCGACTAAATAAGAAGATGTCGTCAAAGGGCTTGCGGCATCAGATTGGCGGTTAAAATGAACGCTTCATTATA
Organism: Undibacterium sp. SXout7W; assembly: GCF_049339385.1. Classification (NCBI taxonomy): domain Bacteria; kingdom Pseudomonadati; phylum Pseudomonadota; class Betaproteobacteria; order Burkholderiales; family Oxalobacteraceae; genus Undibacterium; species Undibacterium sp. SXout7W. Next base: position 24,370 of record NZ_JBMPPF010000024.1, read on the forward strand.
AACGAAGGCGCTCTTTCTATTCAGACGCCGCTGAACTTGGTTTTAACTTGTATTTATGCAGACAATATCGACCCAGCAAACTCAACAGACGCCGCAGACCTCGCCAACTCAACAGATGCAGGACGATGTGCAGTATGTCGCACTGATTCCTGCTGCCGGGGTCGGCGCGCGCATGGGAAGTCAGGTGCCAAAGCAGTATATGACGATTGGTGATAAAAGCATTTTGCAGCATACGATTGCGGCATTTCTGGCGTTTCCTTTGATACGCCATGTGTACGTCGTTGTCAGTGAGGATGATCCTTATATAGAAGCGCAGTTGGAAAGCGTACAAAAAAACGTACAAACTAAATCGCCATCCATGCCGTTTGCGCCCGGCGAGCGCTTGCGGGTATTGCGTTGCGGTGGAGCTAGTCGCAGAGACACGGTGCGTAATGGCCTGGCGGCAATCGCAACAGAACTGGGTGTTAATGACTGGGTGCTGGTGCATGATGCCGCCCGCCCGGGTATTCATAGCGGATTGTTACAACGCCTGATTGATCAGGTAGGAGCACATGCGGTCGGTGGTTTGCTGGCGCTGCCGGTGGTGGATACGATGAAGCGCGTTGTGAATGGCACCGTGCAGACTATTTCCCGCGAAGGCATGTGGCTGGCACAGACGCCACAGATGTTTCGTTATCGTTTGCTGTGCGAGGCGCTGGATGCCATCGAAGAAGTGACCGATGAATCCAGTGCTATCGAAGCAGCGGGGTATGTTCCCTTGCTGATTGAGGGGCATGCCTGTAATCTGAAAATTACACTTCCGGCGGATATATTGACAGCGCAAGCGTATCTGACTGGTGCAATTGCGTGTTCTGAATTGCCGTCGATTAATCATTGATCCATCTTTGAAAGTGCGTATGCAACATAAAGTATTTCCGTTTCGTATTGGACAGGGCTATGACTGTCACGCGTTGGTTCCAGGGCGACAACTGATCATTGGCGGAGTCAATATTCCGCATACAACAGGCTTGTTGGGGCATTCTGATGCCGATGTATTACTGCATGCGATTACCGATGCATTGTTTGGTGCTGCCGGACTCGGTGATATCGGGCGACATTTCCCCGATACAGATCCACAGTTTTCAGGCGTAGATTCGCGTGTGTTGTTGCAAGAAGCTGTTCGTCGATTGCATGTTGCTGGTTATATCGTGGGTAATCTGGATGCCACGATCATTGCGCAGGCGCCGAAAATGGCGCCGCATATTCCGGCGATGGTGCAACACATTGCGACCGATCTGCAAGTCGCGGAAGGCTGCGTGAATATCAAGGCGAAAACCAATGAGCGACTTGGTTATCTTGGGCGCGAAGAGGGAATTGCTGCCGAGGCGGTTGTGCTGGTTTTTAGGGCTGATCAGGTCTAAACTGATGCTATCCGGATTGGATTGATTGCAAAGGAAAGTACTGTGGAAAAAGAAAATTTAAAGCAATTGCTGGCGAAGTTGCACGAAGAATTGGCGCACACTGAAGAGGTGGATGGCGAGTTGAAGTCGCTGTTGCAGGGATTGAATAAGGACATTCATCATGTGCTGAGTCAGGAGAATCATGATGATCCTGTGTTTACTGCGCTCAGTGAACGTTCTCAGGCACTGACAGCACGTTTCGCTGCGCAGCATCCTAAGCTGGAACCAGCACTGCGTGAGCTTGGCATGATGCTGGAAAAAATCGGCGTTTAAGTCGTCATAAGGTGTAGTCGCTTGCATAAAATTGCAGGTCAGCGGCGAGCAAGGTGCCTGCAAACACGTTAAACACATCAAACGCAGATAGCTTCAGAAACACATCAACAAAAAGCGATAAATAAACATTTTATTTATCGCTTTTTTATTGTCATGGCTGACGCAATATTGTTTAAACAAGGCATGGTCACGAGGGGAGCACGTGCTTGTTTAACAATGATTCATAACGCCACAGGGGCAGTTTGGTGTAACTCCGGATTGTTTGCTCAATCGAAGGAGAGGTGATCTGGCGGCTCATCACCGGCCAGTGCACCAGAATTAGCTGGCAGACCTTCCCCCTTACGCACCAGTGCATCCGCATGCTCATAGACGTTTTGACATTCGGTTGCGGCAATCAGTGTTTTCACGATGGTTACTTTCCAGGCATCTACGCCCGCTGCCTGAAATTGACACACCAGATACCCTGGTTTTGTCGGGTAATAATCAACCAGCAAGCCAGGTAAGCCATCTTCTTCGGCATTGATCAAGCGCTGTGGTTGGTCTGGTGATGCTGCTTTCAGTTTGTTGATATCCGTTTTTTGTACAGCGGCCTGCACTCTGCGCTTGATCATGGCATGATCGACAGCCTCTTTTTCATCAAAAGTCCAGACTCTCGCCCGGATCTGTGACAGCGGGCTCCAGGCTGCACGTGCCAGAAACTGGCCAGAGGATGATCGCACCATGGCGGTTGTGCCAGGCTTGATTCTTTCTTCAAACCTGCCATCTACTCGGGCGACAGCCGACAGATAGATCCACGGTTGCTTTGCCAGCAAGGTTTTTTCTTTGCCTTGTTTGATCGTAATGATGAGCATGATGATTGTCTTGAGACGCAGAGGAAGGGGGCGAAATATACTACGTTTGCCTTAGCTTGTGCTGGTTGCGTTGGTGATGTGAAATATTTATTCTGATTCAGGAGCAAATCATCGCTCTGATACAATACGTCCCCTGTCTGGTTGCCAAGGAAGTCAGCATCAGTGCGCAAAGTGCAGATGCCCTGATAAATCTTGACGAGCCGTCATGTTCATAAAAGGCGTCAGAAAGAAAGGTACGCTCTTTTTATTGACTGTTCCGGCACCATATCATGCTTGCCTTATTTTGCCTTCATTTGTCTTATCGGGCAGTGTTCAACTACTTTCTATTTCTCGCATTATGCAAATCACTCCAAATACCGTCGTCAGCCTGAACTACACTATGTTTAATGCCGATGGCGCCATTATTGATCGTAACCACGATCCTATCGTCTATCTTCATGGTGGTTACGATAACATTTTGCCGGCAGTGGAAGCGGCGCTGGAAGGTAAATCCGTCGGCGATAAAGTATCGGTGACGCTGGCACCGGAAGATGGCTTTGGTGATCTGGATCCTGACTTTATCAAGGAAGAAGACATCAGCGCATTTCCACCTGATATTGAAGTTGGCATGATGTTCGAAACACGCGATCCGGAAACAGAAGAAACCATGCAATTTCGCGTCACCGCCATTGATGCGGGCGTGGTCACTGTCGATGGCAATCATCCATTGGCAGGTATGACCATACGTTTTGACGCCGAAGTACTCGATATCCGCGCTGCCAATGATGAAGAAGTGGTTCACGGTCATGTTCACGGCGAGCATGGTCATCACCACTGATCGCTGTTATACCGCTTGAAAGGCTTAAAATATACTCACTGGGAGTATGTTTAAAGCCGCCTTTGAATTTAACGACGATAAGCGTTTTTACGCCTATACTCCCGTCTTTTTCCGATGACGTCGTTAATTTGGGGGCAAACTTGAATGAGTCTGGTTGCGCAAAGATTTGAGCGCCAGCTTCATTTCAATGTCAGTTTGAATGTCAGATTTTAAGTCGATACCGCATTGCCCGGACTGACACAAAGGTTTTCGTTACTGAGAGAAATTCATGAAAGATTATTATTTTGTTCTCGGCATTGCCAGTAACGCGACGTTGGCGGATGTTAAAAAGGCATTTCGTCAGAAGGCGGCCGAATTCCATCCCGATCGCAATGCTTCCGAATTGGCACCAGAAAAATTCCATGCCGTCAAAGAAGCCTACGATGTCTTGTCTGACGATGCAGCGCGTGCTGCTTATGACGAAAACCGACGGCGTAACTTGCTGGATTCTCCTTTGGAAACCGCAACGGAAGTCTGGAAAAATTATTTATCAGGAGTACTGCAGTGAAATTGTCCCATTTTTTTGAAGATTTGATGGCGGTGTATAACGCCGAGATCGAAGATTTAAAATCTGATTCTGATGGCAAGAATGTCCTCAAGGCCCGTTTACGTGAAAAAGCCGAACAATTGCCTTTGCTGTTACCCATGATGGAAAGTAATCCTGAAATGCTGGCATCGGCATTCCATCAGGGTTTTATTTTCATGAATCCACTGGCACTGGAATCGTTGAGCAGCAAAGAAGCAAGCAAATTACCTTCATGGAAAACGTTGTCTGCTGCCGTCAAGCTGGAGCCGTGGGCTGAATCCCTGAGCAAGATCGTATTAAAAGAAGCAGGCGGCGAGCAGTTTATGGTCATTGCCGCAGCACTCGAATATCTGCATCGAGGTCAGCAATCCCGCAAGCATAGTGCCCAGAACACGCTGGAGAATGATGAGCTGGATGAGGCAAACGAGGCCGATGAAGAAATGAAAGAAAACGGTGATCTTGACGGCAATTATGGCCGCCACGGTCGTGATGATGGTGACGATGGCGATGATTATGATCTCGATGAAGCGGGCGCAGACTGGCTTGCCGAACAAGGTTTTGACCGCAAAGAATAAGGAATATTGAATGAGCTTACCTGCAATCATTGAAGCGCAAAGTCTGATAGAAGCAGGTGATATTGCCGGCGCAGAATACGCACTCGCCAATATCGCTGAAACACAGGGTGATCGCGCACTCGTCGCCGCGCTGGACGATTTGCCGGCGAAGGATTTGCTGGCGGTGATCCGCGAATATGATGCATCCAAGGAATCGTTGGTTAATTTGCTGGTGACCCCGGAGCAATTTGCACAGGCAGTCGTGCTGGAGCGTCGCTATGGCGACCAGACGCACGAGCAGTTGCGCGGCATGATCAATTCCGTCATTTTCCGCGAAGGTGCTGATCCGGCTGAGTTCTTGTATGAAATCGCTGAAGTGGATGGCGGCTACGATGCGCTTGTGGATTATTTGCTCGATCGTGCACCGATGGTGGAGCATTTTTATAAGTACGCCACCTTTGATTTGTACGAATACGGCGACGGTGCCAGAACACAGGCGCAGGACGATGATCTGATGAGTATCGATCGCGGCGATACGGAAAGTCTGGCCTCCCCACTGGATATGGCCAATCTGGAAGACCGCGATTGGATGCAAGTCACTTATTTGCTGCGTTACGAGTTGCCGGAGATTTTCCGCGAAGTGCTGATGAAATTGCGTGCCCGCTATAAAGCCTATCTGGCCAGTGTGCAGCAAGATGAACTGGAGGCCGCAGGTGTTGTTGCTGAGGCAGACGAAGAGGATGATCGTCCTAAAAATAATGACGATGGCGATGACAAGGACGATGACGAAGAGTCCGCGCTCTGATTTTTTATGTAATCACCATCATCCGCGTTCGGCACAGTCTGGATGCAGATGATGTTCTGGCAGGCGCGCCCGGTAGTGCGTCTGCCAGCTACGCTTGCTGCCATTGATTTTTCCTGCGACTTTACTTGAATCCTATGTCCGAAACACAATTTGATATTGCCCTGATTGATCAGCGTCCTTTTTTTGAGTCGGCACTGCGCCATGGTGTGCAAAAGGCGATCATCAGCAGCACTAAAATTGCCGCGATTGAAGCAGAAGCACCGAAAGGTATGGTGCAAATTGCCGAAGCATTTGGCAGTAAGTACCTGCGCCCGGAGATAGAATCTGCCCGCAAACGGATTGTGAATCTCGTCAGCCTGTATCTGCAGCAGACATCGGGCGGCGATCTGGACATCGCAGCCAAACTCATTCGCGATAACACGTTTCTGAGTTTATCGCGTGGCGGTTCTGGTTTGTTGAAAGCGTTGTTTGCCATGCCGGAATACGCCTTGTTTGGGCGCGAAGCGAAAGGCAAGACTGAGGATTTTCTGGAAGCATGGTCATTGAAGTCCGATCTCAATGACTATATTCAAGCACTGGAACACCGCCGCTCTAATGCGCTGGAAATCGAAGCAGGATTCTGGTTCGGTGAACAAATGGGTCTGTCCTCGTCTTATTTGCAGGAAGAAGATGCCGAGGCGGTATCGGTGATTCGTACAGCGTTGTTGCTGGAATTGTTTGGTGATGATGCTGCTGGATTGCAGAACCAGGTTGAATTTGCAACATTGCTTGCCGCGATCCGCAAACTGAGTTCAGCCAGGCTGACAAAGTGCCTGGCGTCATTGGATTTGTCCGACGTGCCAGAAGCTTATCTGGAGATAGTGGAACGGATCAAGGAAGAAATTACGCTGCAGGATTTGCCTCGTGTAAAGGATAAGTCGATTGCGCTTGATAAGTTGGTCTTCGAACTCAAGGATCGTTATTATCTGCGTGACCACGAAATCGAAGACACATCAGAATACGATGCGCTTGTCTCGAAAGAATGGAGTCGCCTGACCAAAGGTAAGACCGATATTGATTCCCTGATCACGCTTTTTATTTGTATTGCCGGCGGCGTTGCGCCCAAGACGAGCATGACTGAGCGTGCGGCAAAAAGTCTGATCAAACAATTCCGCCAGGATGGTTTTGCGCATGAAAAGGCAACAACCTGGATACAGCAATCAGCGCCACATGAAAAACAGGAAGGTTTGCTGGAGGACTGGACAAACTTTATCGAAGAGTCTCAGCATTATCTGATGGATGACTGGGATACAACGTATAGCGGCGCAATGCGCTTTTTGACTGCGAATTGCCATATACAAAAAACTGTCAAAAAATAATGCAGAACCTACGGCGATGGTGACGTGATATTCACTGCAGTTGACTTTCAAGAGGGTTCTGCAGGTGCTCAGCAGATATTCCTTTGATCTTCCCAAGATGCCACCTTATTTCATGCAGACAGCATCCTGGTGAGTTTAATCATTCACGATTGCAGTCTGCATAGCCTGTATGGTCTATGCAGACGTGCTACCGATTTTTTCGGCATATTACCGGCTCCTGACTGTTACAGGCTCATTTCCAGTACTTGCTGACTGATACTCAGCGTCACGTCACGTTTTTCTCCGAGTGCCACCATGCGATGTGTTTCCAGTGCAGACAGGATAGGGCTAATGTGGCTGGCATCCAGTGCATAATCGCTCAGACGGGTTTTAACGCCCATTTGCTCAAAAAAATCTTGTGTGCGGGTAATGGCAGCGTCGATGCGCGTATCTTCATCGCCGTCGCGCAAGTTCCAGACGCGGTCTGCATATTGCAGTAATTTGGCTCGTTTCGCTTCTTTGCGGACGCGTAACATACTCGGTAAAATGATCGCCAATGTTTGTGCGTGATCGATGCCATGCAAAGCTGTTAATTCATGACCGATCATGTGTGTTGCCCAATCCTGCGGCACACCGGTAGCGATCAGACCATTCAGCGCCATTGTTGCGCACCACATCAGATTGGCGCGGACATCATAATTTTCTGGTTCAGCCAAGGCTTTCGGACCTTCTTCGATCAGCGTCAGCAGCAGACCTTCGGCAAAACGGTCTTGTACTGGCGAGTTGACGGGGTAGGTCATGTATTGTTCCATGACGTGGACAAACGCATCGACAGCGCCATTGCCCACCTGACGTACTGGCAAGCTATAAGTTTTAGTTGGATCCAGTACCGAGAATTTCGGGTAGCAATAGCGGCTGGAAAACGCCATTTTCGCCTTCATTGATTTGCGGGTCACCACGCTGCCGCTGTTCATTTCTGAGCCAGTCGCTGGCAAGGTCAATACGCTGCCAAACGGCAGTGCCTGCGTGATGTTGTTGCCCCGTTTTTCGAGGATAGCCCAAGGGTCATCGCCTTCGAACAAGGCTGCCGCTGCGATAAATTTTGTTCCGTCAATAACAGAGCCACCACCTACTGCAAGAAGAAAATCAATTCCTCCCTGTTTGACGACTTCGACAGCTTTCATCAGTGTTTCGTAGCTGGGGTTGGGTTCTATGCCGGTAAATTCTGTGAATTTTCTTGTGCCGAGCGCTGAGACCACTTCGTCAAATACGCCGTTTTGTTTGATACTGCCGCCGCCGTAGAGCAGCATGACGTGCGCTTCGGCAGGAATTACTTTATTCAGGTCAGCAATGCGACCTTGACCAAACAGGATGTGAGTTGGATTATAAAAGTCAAAATTGAGCATGTGTGATTCCTCCAGAAAGACTCATATTAGCGCAAATGAGAAAAAATGATCGGTCGTTCTATTTTTATTGCGCAAGGAACAGAAAAACCGTTGGTTTTTTATGGAAATCAGGCGCTTGTTGCTGGATGATTTTTTTCCAGTCGGCGGCTGTTCTGGTGTTGATAGATTCTGTCGGCAGGGTCAGGTCTGTTGCTACACAGATCAGGCTGCCAGGAGCGCACGTACTAGATAAGGCTTCCAGCATGGCGGCGTTGCGATAGGGTGTTTCTATCAGTAGCTGTGTTTGTTTTTCTTTACGGGAGCGGTCTTCCAGTTCCTTGATACGCTTTGCACGCAAGGCGGCATCAGTCGGCAGATACCCGTGAAAGGCGAAGCTCTGGCCATTTAATCCGCTTCCCATTAATGCCAGTAACAGGGAGGATGGTCCCACGAGCGGGCGAACGGTGATATTGCGCTGATGTGCCAGTCGCACGAGATTGGCGCCCGGGTCGGCCACTGCCGGTACGCCCGCTTCGGAAATCAATCCGACATCATGCCCCTGTAATAAAGGTTGCAGCAATCCTTCCAGCGCCTGTGCCGGTGTGTTGACGTTGAGTTCGCTGATCTGAATTTCTTGCATCGCCAGTGTTAATGGATGATGCTGACCCAGAAACTTCAGGTAGGCACGGGTAGTTTTAGCGTTTTCTGCAACAAAATAACTGAGTTGCGCGGACATGGATTGTACGGTGTCGGGAATGATTTTCGCCAGCAAGCCGTCTTGTTGTCCTTCGTGGTAACCCAGAGTGTTCGGGATGAGGAATAATGTGCCTGTCATGGGTAGTCTTGTTGTAAATCGGTAAAAAGTCGAAAATAAAGTCAAATAATACTAGGGGGAGTATATTTTAACGCCGTTGTTTTATGCTGATAATCGGTCGAAAAATGAACATACTCCCTATAATTCTATAATCGGCGATGATTATGGTGCTGGTGCTGATTGATCCGATCGACTTGATTTCTTGTTCATCAGTCGCGTTCAGTTCAGCGATAAAATCGTACGCCGGCATTGCGCAGCATGTCCGTTAATGCAATCAGAGGCAGTCCGGTCAGTGCTGTCGGATCGTCGCTTTGTATTGACGATAAAATGCTGATGCCAAGCGCTTCATTTTTCGCGCTGCCCGCGCAATCGTAAGGCTGCTCAATGCGTAGATAGGCATCGAGTTCAGCGTCCGGCAGATTGCGGAAGCGGACAATGGTCTGCACATTGCGCAATTGTACTGATGGCTGCGCGTCCGGACGGGTATCGAGCAGGCATAATGCTGTGTGGAAAATAACTTCTTTGCCACGCATCAGTTGTAGTTGCTTCAATGCGCTGGCATGATCTCCGGGCTTGCCGATATGGATGCCATCTAGTGTTGCAACCTGATCAGAGCCGATGATCAGTGCGGTTTGTTGTTCCGATTGCGGAATTACTTGCGGAGTTGTTTGTTGTGTTTCGATGTTTGTCAGCGCAATAGTTGCGGCAATCGTTTCTGCTTTTTGTTGAGCCAGACGTAGTGCGGTTATCTCAGGCGTTTCGTGAGTTTGCGCCGTTTCGTCAATATCTGGAGCCAGCGAGTCGAAAGGAAGTTGCAATCGGGATAATAATTCGCGGCGATAAACTGAACTGGATGCCAGAATCAGTCGCGGGTTGGTTGGCACATCAGGCCGGCGGTTCGTCATATTCAGAGAAATAAGCAATAAATAGCAGGTGTAACAGCACGCATAAGTGTTTTGGCATTAAAAAATGCCTGCAAGTCTTTGACTAACAAGGGTGAGTGCTGTTATTATCGCAGGTTTTCTGGGTTCAAATAATCCTATGCAAGCTTTTGTGATTGACGCTTTCGCGTATTGTCGGCTCGAAGAGCAACGTTCAGGAAGCATTTTGGTCGCAGATTTGCCCCGGCTTTCAGGTGAATGCGCCAACACCGAGGGTGCGTTGAACTGGTCTCTGTCAGGCGGTAAAGACGGGCTAGGTCATCCGCAGCTTATCTTAAGCGTGACTGGAAGCGTGAATCTGATGTGTCAGCGCTGTTTGACACCGCTTGCATTTGAGATTGACTCAGAATCTATATTGATCCTCGCCAAAAATGAAGAAAATGCAGATGAAATTGATGCATTGCTTGATGATGACGAGGTCGATGTTGTAGTAGGTAGCAAGGCATTCGACGTTAATGATTTAATCGAGGATGAAGCGCTGCTGGCAATACCCCAATCGCCCAAACATGCAGTATGCCCGGATGTATCGTTGGCTTCAGCAAATACTACTGCAGCGATTGAAGCAGGAGTCAGCAAGAAGGAATCACCTTTTGCTGTGTTGAAGAAAATCAATGGGCGTACCTAGTGGCATTATTCTGAAAAAACACTCAGGTCGAAGTATTGTTAGGGATTCTTGGTTGGTGGAATGCATATTCTTCAACCAGGTGTGTTAAATTTTTAGAAACATTTTTTGAAGTATTAGGAGTTATCATGGCAGTTCAGCAAAACAAAAAGTCCCCATCCAAGCGTGGCATGCACCGTTCCCACGATTTCCTGACTGCACCACAGTTAGGTATCGAGCCAACAACTGGTGAGACACATCTGCGTCACCACATCAGCCCTAACGGCTTTTATCGTGGTCGTAAAGTATTGAAAACCAAGAACGACGAGTAATCCTGTTCCAGGTTTAAAAACGGCGTGACGAGTCCTGTACTTGGCGCCGTTTTTTTATGTCTTTTCGCATCGTTTTCCCTGTTTTTTCGCGGTGTTCATTTAAATCAAAAGCACTATCTCAGACCAATCATTTCAGGTGATTGACAGATAGTTTTTTTGATTTGAAATGAATTGTGGGTTGATTGGATATTTATTTGGGATAAATTTCTGCTCAGTTTGATACACTAGCCGTTTCGAAATGAAGTTTCGCATCACTACATGACAATAAAAATTTCCATCGATTGCATGGGCGGGGATCATGGCCCGGCAGTCACCGTAGCGGCTGCAGTCGCATTCGCTCATCGTGAACCTGATGTTGAATTCCTGTTGGTTGGCCTCGAGTCAGATATTCAGACAGAACTGAAGAAGCATCACGCATTGAACCATCCACGCTTGAGCATCATTCACGCTTCCGAAGTAGTTGAAATGGATGACCCTATTGAAGTTGCCTTGCGCCGCAAAAAAGACTCCTCAATGCGGGTTGCCGTTACTCTGGTAAAGGACGGTTCTGCGCAAGCATGCGTTTCGGCGGGCAATACCGGGGCATTAATGGCAGTATCGCGCTATGTCCTTAAGACAATGCAGGGGGTTGATCGTCCAGCCATCTGCAGTATTTTGCCTAACCAGAAAAATCTCCCTACGTACATGCTGGACCTCGGTGCCAATGTCGATTGTGAGCCGGTACATTTACATCAGTTTGCCATCATGGGATCTGCCCTGGTGTCTGCACTGGAGGGAAAAGAAAAGCCGAGTATCGGTCTCTTGAATGTCGGGGAAGAAGATATTAAAGGCAATGATGTCGTCAAAAAGACAGCGCAATTGCTGCGTGCAGATCACGAATCCGGCTTGCTGAATTTTTATGGCAACGTAGAGGGAAATGATATCTTCGAAGGTACGACCGATATCGTGGTGTGCGATGGCTTTGTCGGCAATGTGACCCTGAAGGCAGCGGAAGGCATGGGACGCTTTGTCAAAATTGCGTTGACCAGCTCCTTCAAAAGCAGCTTTCTGAACATGCTGGGCGCCTTTATTGCGCGAGGTGCATTGAAGTCAATTTCACGCACTATGAATCCCTCCAACTATAATGGCGGCAGTTTATTGGGATTGCGCGGATTGGTTTTTAAAAGTCATGGTAGCGCAGATAAATACAGTTACGAGTGGGCAATACAGCGTGCATTCGATGCCGCAAAGAATGATGTATTGGCACGTATTTCTACATCAATGGCAAAATTGATGCCCATCACCGAGGTGGTTGCGTCAGATGTCAATGAACTCATCAAACAGAAAATCGCATGACTTTTTTCAGTAAAATTATCGGTACAGGCAGTTACCTGCCACCTAAAAAAGTAACGAACCAAGAGCTGGCCGAGCAACTGGCATCCAAGGGCATAGAAACTTCCGATGAGTGGATTTTTTCTCGCAGCGGCATTTCTGCCCGTCATTATGCTGAGCCCGATGTGTCGTCAAGCGATCTGGCGGTGGAGGCGGCAAAGCGAGCAATAGAAGCTTCCGGCTTGCAGGCGAATGATATCGATCTGATTATCCTCGCCACTTCAACTCCCGATTTCTTCGGCGGCTTTCCAAGCACGGCATGCGTAGTACAGCACAAGCTGGGAATCACGAACGGCGCTGCCGCGATGGATGTGCAGGCTGTTTGCAGTGGATTTATGTATGCCATGTCGGTTGCTGACAGCATGATTAAGTCTGGCGCGCATAAAAATGTTCTGGTGATCGGTGCGGAAGTTTTTTCCCGCATCTTAAACTTCGAAGATCGTACAACTTGTGTTTTGTTCGGTGATGGCGCTGGTGCGATCGTCATGTCTCGTTCGGAGGAGCCAGGTGTTCTGGCCACTAAATTGCATGCCGACGGTAGTTATGCCCACATTCTCTGTGTACCGGGCAATGTGCAGGGCGGCGTAGTTGCTGGTAGCGCGTTCCTGTATATGGACGGGCAGGCTGTATTTAAACTGGCGGTGTCGTTATTGGAAAAAGTCGCCAATGAGGCTTTGGAGATGGCAGGCTTGCAAGCATCGGAGATCGATTGGCTGATCCCGCATCAGGCTAACATCCGCATTATGCAAAGTACCGCAAAAAAAATGCGTATGCCAATGGATAAGGTTGTTGTAACAGTCGATCAGCATGGCAATACCTCTGCTGCGTCTATTCCTCTGGCACTGGATTTGGCTGTGCGCGATGGGCGTGTCAAACCTGGACAAAAAGTACTGCTGGAGGGTGTCGGTGGTGGTTTTACCTGGGGCGCTGCCATTGTTCAAATCTGAGAGCAACATAATTCACGAAAGACGTAAATTAAAATGACCCAATTCGCATTTGTTTTCCCTGGACAGGGCTCGCAAGCCATCGGTATGTTAAATGGTTTTGCGGGGAACTCTGTGGTGCAGCAAACGGTTGCAGAAGCATCTGATGCACTGCAAATGGATATAGGCAAATTAATTGCTGAAGGCCCTAAAGAGGCGCTTGATTTAACCACCAATACACAGCCAGTCATGCTGACAGCCGCCGTAGCTAGTTATCGTGCATGGATTGCTGCCGGAGGCGCTGTGCCAAAGATGGTTGCTGGCCATAGCCTTGGTGAATATTCGGCTTTGGTCGCCGCTGGCGTGATTGCATTCAAGGACGCAGTTCCTCTGGTGCGTTTCAGGGCTCAGGCAATGCAGGATGCAGTTCCTGTAGGGCAGGGCGGGATGGCTGCCATTCTGGGGCTGTCGGATGAAGACGTAAAAGCTGCATGTGCGGAAGCCGCTACGCCCAGCGAAGTGGTGGAGGCCGTGAATTTTAATGCTCCTGCGCAGGTTGTTATTGCCGGTAGCAAGGCTGCCGTTGAGCGTGCTTGCGAAATTGCCAAGGCAAAAGGGGCCAAACGTGCATTGCCGTTGCCTGTATCTGCTCCATTTCACTCTTCGCTGTTAAAGCCTGCCTCGGATAAGTTGCGTGAATATCTTGCTGGTATTGCGTTCTCGACGCCTGAGATTGCGCTGATCAATAATGTTGATGTTGCCGTCCGCCAGACGGCAGAAGAAATCAAAGATGCTTTGGTGCGTCAGGCAGCCAGCCCCGTGCGTTGGGTTGAGACTGTTCAAAAAATGCAATCGGATGGCATCACGCACATCATTGAATGCGGTCCAGGCAAGGTTCTCGCCGGACTCACAAAGCGCATTCACGCAGATGTGACTGGGGATGCGATATTTGATCAGGCAACATTGGAAAAAGTACTGGAATTATTAAAATGACTCAACAATTAGCAAATCAGGTCGCGCTTGTCACAGGCGCATCCCGCGGTATCGGTAAAGCCATCGCCATTGCCCTCGCCAGTGCGGGTGCTAAAGTCATTGGCACAGCGACTACAGAGCAAGGGGCAGCAGCCATTTCGGAATACCTTGCTGAAGTTGCACCGGATGCTGGTAAGGGTATTGCATTTAACGTCAATGATGTTGAGCGCTGCTCAAGTCTGGTCGATGAAATTCAAAAGGAATTTGGTGGGCTGTCGATTCTGGTCAACAATGCCGGAATCACTCAGGATCAACTTGCTATGCGTATGAAAGAAGAAGACTGGGACAATGTCATTGCCACTAATCTGACTTCAGTGGCACGACTATCCCGGGCTGTGTTGCGTGGCATGATGAAGGCAAAACATGGCCGTATCATCAATATTACCTCTGTTGTAGGCTCCTCCGGCAACCCGGGGCAAATGAACTATGCTGCCGCAAAGGCTGGCGTAGCAGGAATGAGTCGTGCATTGGCACGCGAAATTGGCAGCCGCAACATCACGGTCAATTGCATAGCGCCAGGTTTTATTGATACTGATATGACTAAAGCACTGACGGACGAGCAAAAAACTGCGATTTTGTCGCAAATTCCGATGGCAAAACTGGGGCGCCCTGAAGATATTGCTGCTGCAACGGTATTTCTGGCGTCATCGGACGCTGGTTACATCACTGGTACAACGCTGCATGTTAATGGCGGAATGTACTTGGCGTAATTTTTTATTGATATTTATCAGTAATTTCGCCGAAAATAACCGGAGTTATTGCTGAAAATGCAGAGTTTGCTTTTTTTGCGCACAAACCTGCTAAAATGCGCGCACTTTCTGTAAGCCCTTATTTTTGATTTTTTCACTGGAGATACACATGTCCGATATCGAACAACGCGTTAAGAAAATCGTCGCCGAACAACTGGGCGTCGCTGAAGCTGACATCAAAATTGAATCCTCATTCGTTGATGATTTGGGTGCAGATTCACTCGATACAGTTGAATTGGTAATGGCTCTCGAAGACGAATTCGAAATGGAAATCCCTGATGAGCAAGCTGAAAAAATTACAACAGTGCAACAAGCGATTGACTACGCTACTGCACACGTAAAAGCGTAATTTTTATCTCTTTTTTAAATCCAGGAGAAACGCTTGAGTAGTTCGCCTAAACGTCGTGTCGTTGTTACAGGACTTGGCTGTATCTCACCAGTGGGCAATACGATTGCTACTGCTTGGGATGCGGTCAAAGCAGGTCAATCCGGTATTGCAACGATCAC
The DNA here is from genome assembly GCF_049339385.1 of Undibacterium sp. SXout7W. Classification (NCBI taxonomy): domain Bacteria; kingdom Pseudomonadati; phylum Pseudomonadota; class Betaproteobacteria; order Burkholderiales; family Oxalobacteraceae; genus Undibacterium; species Undibacterium sp. SXout7W. The sequence goes on from NZ_JBMPPF010000024.1 coordinate 39,666, forward strand.
CAAATTTGACGCAACTCCTTTCACCACGCATTTTGCAGGTGAGGTCAAGGGCTTTAATGTGGAGGAATACATTCCTGCCAAAGAAGCCCGGAATATGGATACTTTCATTCACTTCGGTATTGCTGCGGGGATGCAGGCGTTTCAGGATTGTGGACTTTCTGTTACTGAAGAAAATGCTGAACGTATCGGTGTTATTGTTGGTTCTGGTATCGGCGGCTTGCCTCTGATCGAAAATACCAAAGAAACACTGATCGAGCGTGGCCCACGTCGTATCAGCCCTTTCTTCGTCCCTGCTTCGATCATCAATATGATTTCTGGTCATTTGTCGATTAAGTACGGTCTGAAAGGGCCGAACCTGGCGATTGTGACTGCATGTACGACCGGTCTTCATTGCATAGGATCTGCTGCACGCATGATCGAATATGGTGATGCAGATGTCATGATTGCTGGCGGTGCTGAATCAACCATTTCCCCTTTAGGTTTGGGTGGATTTGCTTCTGCACGTGCACTTTCTTCGCGCAACGATGACCCTCAGACTGCATCCAGACCTTGGGATAAAGACCGTGATGGCTTTGTCTTGGGTGAGGGTGCTGGTGTAATGGTGTTAGAGGAATATGAACATGCCAAGGCTCGCGGTGCCAAGATTTATGCTGAAGTTATTGGCTTTGGCATGACTGGCGATGCGTATCATATTACCTCGCCGAGCATGGATGGGCCGAGACGTAGTATGGTCAATGCCATGAAAAACGCTAAACTGAACCCTGATCAGATTCAGTATTTGAATGCGCACGGTACATCTACACCTCTTGGTGATAAAAATGAAACGGAAGCAATCAAGGCAACTTTTGGTGACTATGCCTACAAGTTGACAGTGAATTCGACCAAATCCATGACGGGTCATTTATTGGGTGGTGCAGGTGGCTTGGAGTCGGTATTTACGGTTTTGGCGATGTATGATCAGATTTCTCCACCAACGATCAATATTTTTAATCAAGATCCTGAATGTGATCTGGATTACTGTGCAAACACAGCCAGAGACATGAAGATTGATTTCGCGATGAAGAATTCATTTGGTTTCGGTGGAACAAACGGTACTTTGATTTTTGCCAAAGTTTGACGAATCGAAAACTCATATAAGCACTTCATTTCGTAAGGGATGAAGTGCTTTTTTCTTTTATGTCGATTCAGCTTAATATCACCATCCAGCCATCACGCTTATTGTTTCGCATGCTGTTGCTGATGGTTTTAATCGTCAATACTTCACTCCTGCTTACTGCCAGTATTTTTATATCTTCCTGCGGTTGGTTAATCGGCATTGCTGCTGCTTGTCTGCTGTTATCAGTACTATTACTCAGATATCAATTTGGCGTCATGCCTGGTGCAAGCTTACATATCAGCCATGATGGCAAGATGATACTAAGATTGCATGATCGTCAGAAGCAGTTGCTTTCCAAGTCGACGAAGGTGACGTTAAATAACAAAACAAAGATATGGACCCGGGTGATGTTTGTTCATCTGGATGATGAAAGTGGTGGGCAGTATCAGGTATTGGTCTTTCCTGACTCCTTAGAAAACGCGCATTTCCGCGCATTATCTGCTTCACTGCACTGGATCGCGGAACATCAACAGACCTTACAAAAAAAAGAATATCCATTGCGGAACTTTTAAGCTTTGCAAATACTCTATCTAGCAGATATTAATAAGCAGCAATGCCAGATGAATAAGCATGACTGAAATGAAAATTTGCATCAGGTGAACAGGAAATGACGGCGTGACGACCGAGCGCGACATAGATCAATTATTGGTCGAACGCGTCCAGCGTGGTGATAAAAAGGCATTTGAGCTTCTGGTTTCCAAATATCAAAGGAAATTAATGCGGCTCGTGTCCAGGCTCGTCTACGATCAGGCTGAGGCTGAGGATGTTGTTCAGGAAGCGTTTATCAAAGCATATCGTGCCTTGCCGAATTTTCGAGGCGACTCTGCTTTTTATACCTGGCTTTATCGTATTGGTGTGAATACGGCAAAAAATCATTTGGTTACTCAAGGTCGCAGAACGCCGACTTCTACTGATGCAGACATCGAAGAAGCCGAAACTTTTGTGGATGCAGAGGGTCTCAGGGATATCAATACGCCGGAGTCCTTATTGGCGAGTAAACAAATTGCAGAGACTGTGAATGCCGCAATGGCCTCGTTGCCGGAAGAGCTGCGTAATGCAATCACTTTGAGAGAAATTGAAGGTCTAAGTTACGACGAAATTGCTGAAGCGATGCTCTGCCCAATCGGCACCGTGCGTAGCCGTATTTTTAGAGCACGTGAAGCGATCGCTGATAAGTTGCGCCCCATACTTGGCACTAATCTGGATCAGCGATGGTGAGTCTTTGTCTGCAATTATTACAATTTAATTTACATTAGTACTACACATTGTGGAAATAAAATGAATACCGTCACTCAACAAGAACAAATATCTGTCCTGATGGATGGTGAGCTGACCGATGCCCAGTTGGATGAAATGCTTGCTACATATGCCGAAGCGAATGGAACGAGCCACTGGGATGTATATCATCAAATAGGTGACGCATTACGCTCAGACGATTTGGCGATACAGATGAGTTCTGATTTTTCTGAGCGTTTTCGTCAAAAGCTTGATGCGGAACCTGTTGTGCTGGCTCCTCGCGCAATGATGAATGCCCATTTCGCTACCACTCCAGAAAAGAAAAACACACGTTGGCAATCTTATATTGCCTTGACAGGTGTTGCTGCAGCAATTTTCGCATTCGTATTTGCACCACAATTAAATCAGCTTGAGACCCATTCACCTGCAAATGTTCAACTCGGCATGGTGACCAAACCCGAGTCTCAGATTCAGCTTGCTTCAGATTTAAATGTGGCAGCACCGGTCGCTCGCTCAGTCAGTCAGGACAAAGCGCAGATCGCTGCCAACTCCGGTCAGACGGAAATGGATATGCTGCGAGATCCACGAATAGACAGCTATCTGGCTGCGCATCAACGTTTTTCTCCTGCGATGAGTAGCGGAGCACAATATGTTACGCGGGCAAATGCAATTACTAATTCGGAAAAATAAAGGTATGCGGTTCAAGCACTCATTGTTTCCAGCGCTGCTCATAGGGTTGAGTTTGAGTGTCATTTTTTCCGATGCGCAAGCACAAAGCGCAAACGATCATACGCATGACATACCTTCACTGCTGCAAAAAATACAAAGCTCTGCGCAAAAAATGGAATATGCGGGTACTTTTGTTTATCAACAAGCAAACCAAATCCGCACTTCACGAATTACACACGTCATTCATTCTGGTACGGAAATAGAGAAACTGGAAATTCTTGATGGTATTCCGCGAGAGTACATTCGAAAAAATGCCGATGTCACATGCTACCTACCGGAAAGCAAGACCATACAAATTGAAAAAAATGTGACTCAGGAAGTCTTTCCTGCGTTCCTGACATCTAATGTGACGAATCTGCCTGAGTATTATTCAATTAAGAAAGCAGATCTGAACCGTGTTGCCGGCATTGAATGTCAAACCTATTTGTTTGACCCAAAAGATACCTATCGTTATGGATATCGACTTTGTGTAGAAAAAAATTCGGGACTTTTATTGCGCGCGCAAACGGTGAATACAAAAAATGAAGTGATAGAACAGATTGCGTTCACCCAGCTATCAATTGCAGATATCGACAGACATAAAGTAAAGCCCAGTTTTCAACAGACCGGTCATTGGCGGATTGAAAATCTGACAGTTCAGACCAATATCAATTCGGGATGGATAGTCAAATCTATACCAAAAGGGTTTAAGAAAACACGTGAAATGAAGCGTCTCATTCCTATTGTTGCGACATCCGGTAGTGAGCATACGCCAGAACAAACGCATCAGGTAATACAGATGATTTTTTCTGATGGCTTAGCTGCGATTTCTGTTTTTATTGAGCCTTATGGTAATCATCGCTCTGAAGGTGTTTTGCAACAAGGAGCGATGACGATTATGGGTAAACGTTATGGTGACTATTGGCTGACGGTATTGGGAGAAGTACCTGTTGCCGCCATTCAGCAAGTAATGAGTTCTATTGAATTTAAACCTAAATAAGCGAATAACTTTATGAAAACAAAGACTCTTTTTCCATTAGAAAAAATTGTTTCGACATTGGTTATCAGTGCCTGTGTGGGTTTTGTCGCACCTACAGCAGTGAATGCCTTGCCTGCTGCGGAGGCAGCGACAGCCGCGGCAGGGCTACCTGATTTTACTGATTTGGTTGAAAAAACTGGCCCTGCAGTAGTAAACATCCGCACAACGGAAAAAGTGCAGCAGTATCAAAACGGCGGCGGATCAGATGATGAGCAAATGCAGGAATTTTTCCGTAAATTTTTTGGTGTTCCCATGCCAAAACAATTTTCTAATCCCAAAGGAAAAAAACAGGCTCCTCAACAGCAAGAAGAGGAGGTCCCACGCGGCGTTGGTTCAGGTTTTATCGTTTCTCAAGATGGATATGTGCTGACAAATGCCCATGTCGTTGATGGTGCGTCAGAAGTGTATGTCAAGCTGACAGATAAGCGTGAATTCAAAGCAAAAGTAGTCGGGACTGACAAGCGGACCGATGTTGCAGTATTGAAAATTGATGGCAATAAATTACCACGTCTGACCATTGGTGATTCAGACAAAATCAAAGCGGGTGAATGGGTGATCGCAATTGGCTCACCATTTGATCTGGAAAACACCGTGACGGCAGGAATTATTTCAGCAAAAGCGCGCGATACGGGTGATTATCTTCCCTTAATACAGACCGATGTTGCAGTCAATCCAGGCAACTCCGGTGGGCCTTTGATTAATATGCGCGGTGAAGTGGTAGGGATTAATTCTCAAATTTATAGCCGATCAGGTGGCTATATGGGAATTTCCTTTGCCATCCCAATCGATGAAGCTATGCGTGTTGCTGATCAGTTAAAATCTTCTGGCAGAGTGACTCGTGGTCGCATTGGTGTTCAGATCAGTGATGTATCCAAAGAGGTCGCAGAGTCAATTGGCTTACCTAAAGCACAAGGCGCTCTGGTTTCGCGAGTAGAATCTGGCGCTCCTGCAGAAAAAGCAGGCTTAATGGATGGTGATGTGATTTTGAAATTCAATGGCGTTTCCGTTGAGAAATCAAGTGATTTACCAAGGATAGTCGGCTCGACAAAACCAGGTTCCAAAGTAACAATGTCCATCTGGCGCAAGGGGGCGGCTCGGGATTTGACAATACTTGTGGCAGAAACTGAACAGGAAAAAGCAGCCACAAAACTTGAAAAGAAATCAAAAAAAGAAACGATCAATCCACTTGGTATCTATGCGGCAGATTTGACTGATGCTCAGAAAAAGGAATTAAACGTGGCGTCTGGTGTCGTCATTGAGTCAGTCGATGGGCCAGCTGCAGCCGTTGATCTGCGCCCTGGTGATATTGTGTTGACGTTAAATAACGTGGATGTAAAAGATACAAAACAATTTGCAACAATGTTAGCCAAGCTCGATACCAAGAAAGCCGCTGTGTTGTTAGTACGCAGAGGCGATACTTCAAGGTTTATTCCTATCAGACCACAAGCGCAGTAATCTTACTATTACTCCATTAAAAGCTGCTTCTGTTAAAGGGGCAGCTTTTTTTATTCCTTTGATAGTCGTCCGTTGCTACATCCTCAGACTTATAATACCGCTCCACGCTTTTGTGCCTTATTCAGATGATTCAATTTATTCTTTATTCCCGTAGTTATTGTCATTTGTGTGATGACATGCTGGAGCAGTTGCAACACTATCATCCTGAATATGCTTTCGAAGTACGTGTTCTTGATGTCGATGCAGACCCAGCATTGACCGAGTTATATGATGAACTGGTGCCGGTGCTGGTCGGCAAGAAACCCAATGCCGGCGCAAAACAAATTTGCCACTACTTCTTAGATCATGAAGCACTGAAGGCTTTTTTACATGACTGAACCAATACAAAATCAATTTCTTTTCGATGTTGAAGGTGAAATTATTTGCGGTGTAGATGAGGCGGGGCGAGGGCCTTTAGCTGGGCCCGTGATGGCCGCCGCGGTAATACTTGATCCCTCCAGGCCAATCGAAGGTCTGCGAGACTCCAAGAAGCTGAGTGAACAACGACGCGAAATTCTGGCAGCTCAAATCAAGGAGCATGCCCTCGCGTGGGCAATCGCAGAGTGTTCAGAGCAAGAAATTGATGACTTAAATATATTACAGGCAACGATGTTGGCGATGCGACGTGCTGTGGAAGCATTATCCATTCAGCCAACGTTAGCACTGATTGACGGTAATCGCTGCCCAGTCATGAAAATTCGCTCTGAAGCGATTGTGAAAGGTGACGATAAAGTAGCTGCAATTTCCGCAGCGTCCATCCTTGCCAAAACTGCACGTGATCATGCGCTTGCTGCTCTTCATTTGCAGTATCCCCAATATGCATTGGATCAGCACAAAGGCTATCCTACCGCCTTACATCTTGAACGTCTTAGAGCGCATGGCGTGTCTCCTATACACCGCAAGTCTTATGCGCCAGTAAAGGCCTTATTGAAATGAAATCCATTACTTCTCGCGACAACCCACTGTACAAAGAGCTTAAGCAACTGGCAACAAGCTCTCAGGTGCGCCGTAAAGCAGGGCGCACATTGCTTGATGGCGTGCATTTATGTCAGGCATATTGTCAGCATCTGGGTATGCCACAGTTATGCATTGTGGCGGAAGATGCCTTAAATCATCCAGAGGTTGTTTCGTTGCTTGCAGAATGCGAGCAAAAAGGTACGGTTTGTATCAGCTTATCGCATGCGCTTTATCATGCATTAAGTCAGGTAGAGAATGGCGTTGGGGTGATGTTTGTCATACAAACGCCAAACCCTGAGTTTCCCTTGGAATTAAAGCAGTCGTCGGTATTACTGGATAATTTACAAGATCCCGGAAATCTTGGTTCCATTTTGAGAAGCGCAGCGGCTGCCGGAATAAATAATATATTTTGCAGTCACGGTACCGCATTCGCATGGTCGCCTAAGGTCATGCGGGCGGGCATGGGAGCCCATTTTTTATTAAATATTTTTGAAAATGTGGCGTTGGAAGAGGTGTTGGCTACTGCAACAATTCCAGTTCTGGCGACGAGTTCACATACGCAGCAAACGATTTATCAGACCGATCTGAATCAACCCGTTGTTTGGCTATTTGGTCACGAAGGGCAGGGCGTATCACCACAACTCATGCGTATGGCAACCCAGACTGTCACTATTCCACAGCAGGCAGCGATTGAATCATTGAATGTTGCTGCCAGCGCTGCAATTTGTTTTTTTGAACAAGTCAGACAGCAATTACCGACCTGACTCGCCGTGTTTTCATCTGTATCAGTAAATTCTTGGGTCAGATTTAATTTCTTGCAAAATCGTCGTGGAAATTTCTTCGATTGATTTTGCAGTTGATGAGAGCCATCTTATTCCTTCGCGCTTCATCATTGCTTCCGCCTCATTGATTTCATAGCGACAGTTTTCTAATGAAGCATATTTGCTACCTGGCCGGCGCTCGTTGCGTATTTCTGATAAGCGTTCAGGAGCAATGCTCAGGCCAAAAATTTTCCCTTTAAACTCAGGTAAGGCCGAAGGTAATTTTCCACGCTCAAAATCATCCGGTATCAAAGGATAATTCGCAGCCTTGATTCCGTATTGCATTGCCAGATACAAGCTGGTGGGTGTTTTTCCGGAGCGCGAAACACCCACCAGAATAACATCTGCAGTCGATAAATTTTTATTCGACTGACCATCATCATGTGCGAGCGAGAAATTGATCGCCTCAATGCGATTTTTATACTCTTCCGAATCTGCAATGTTGTGGCTACGACCTATTGTATGCGTTGATTTGACACCAAGTTCCTGCTCCAGAGGAGATACAAAAGTCTGAATTAAATCCATATGCAAGCCTTTGGATTTAAAGACGACATTGGCTAAATCTGCCTTTACCAGCGTTGAAAATACGATAGGACGATTACCTTCTGATGCGTAGGCATCGTTAATGCGCCTGACGGCATCGTGTGCCTTATCTAACGTGTCAATGAATGGAAGCCTGATCTGACGAAATTTGAGGTCAAATTGGGTCAGTACGGAGTGACCAAAGGTTTCTGCAGTAATCCCTGTTCCATCTGAAATAAAGAAGACTGTGCGATTCGCGGCAGGGAGTCGATGTGAGGCTTCTGGCATTTTATTGTTTAGTTGAATTGATGAAAAAAATTTGTACAAAGTCTGACAAAAAAGACCTTAATTTGTGATGGCACATAGATAAATTTCTCAGTACACAATGTAAAATGCTGCATCAGTACTTTATGCGTCTGTTCGATCAAGAATAACAAAAAAAACTTCATAGACGAAGCAATACGAAAGATTTCTTACCATCAAAAAGAGGTTGTTATGTCTAACGCAGCAAATACCGAAGCAACTTATGTTGCCTCGTTTGAGCATTTACGAATGACGGATGTTGAATCCGTCGGCGGTAAAAATGCATCTTTAGGAGAAATGATCAGCCAATTGGCTTCGGCAGGCGTACGTGTGCCGGGCGGCTTTGCCACAACAGCTCAGGCTTTTCGCGATTTTTTATCATACAGTGAAAATGGTGGCGCACCATTAGCTCAGCGTATTGCCGATCGTCTTGCTGATCTGAACATCGAAGATGTGAAAGAACTGGCAAAGGCAGGTGCAGAGATTCGTGAATGGATTATTGAAACACCGTTTCAACCACGTCTCCAAAAAGAAATTGAAGAGTTTTATAACAAACTTGTTGCAGATTCCACTGCTGAGATGTCATTTGCTGTGCGCTCTTCGGCTACAGCTGAGGATTTGCCAGATGCTTCATTTGCAGGCCAGCAAGAAACCTTCCTGAACGTTGTGGGTATTGATAATGTTCTGGAAGCAATGAAACACGTGTTTGCCTCTTTGTATAACGACCGCGCAATTTCCTATCGTGTACACAAAGGTTTTACGCACGCAGAAGTCGCATTATCGGCAGGTGTTCAACGCATGGTGCGCTCAGACTTGGGTGCGGCAGGCGTGATGTTCACGATTGACACAGAGTCAGGCTTCAAAGATGTCGTATTCATTACTTCCAGTTATGGCTTAGGAGAAACAGTCGTTCAAGGCGCCGTAAATCCGGATGAATTTTACGTACATAAACCGATGCTGGAACAAGGCAAACTGCCAGTGATCCGCCGTAATATTGGTTCCAAATTAATCAAGATGGAGTTCACTGACGAAGCAAAAGCGGGGCGCTCTGTCAAAACAGTCGACGTTCCAGTCGAAATGCGTAATCGTTACTCACTGAACGATACGGAAGTTGTTGAACTGGCCAAATACGCAGTCATTATCGAAAAGCATTACGGTCGTCCTATGGACATCGAATGGGGTAAAGATGGTCGTGATGGTAAGTTATATATTTTGCAGGCGCGTCCTGAAACCGTCAAATCACAGCAAAAAGCAACTGATGCGCAGCAACGTTTCAAATTGAAAGGCAGTGGTACAGTTTTGTCTTCTGGTCGTGCTATTGGCCAAAAAATCGGCGCTGGCCGTGTTCGTGTTATTCATGATCCATCAGAGATGGAGCGTGTACAGCCAGGTGACGTTCTGGTCGCTGATATGACAGATCCAAACTGGGAACCAGTGATGAAACGCGCCGCAGCCATTGTCACGAATCGTGGCGGCCGTACTTGTCATGCAGCGATTATTGCGCGCGAACTGGGTGTGCCTGCAGTTGTAGGTTGTGGTGATGCCACTGATATTTTGAAAGACGGCACACTGGTTACTGTTTCTTGTGCTGAAGGTGACGAGGGCAAGATTTACGACGGCTTGCTGGAAACAGAAGTAACCGAAGAAATTCGTGGTGAATTGCCAAAATTACCTCTGAAAATCATGTTGAACGTGGGTAATCCTCAGCTCGCATTTGATTTTCAGTCTGTTCCTAATGACGGTGTTGGTCTGGCGCGTCTGGAATTCATTATCAATAACAATATCGGCGTTCATCCAAAAGCGATTCTGGAATACCCAAATATTGATCCTGATCTGAAGAAAGCGGTCGAATCTGTTGCGCGTGGACATGCTTCTCCAAAAGCCTTTTACGTTGATAAATTGGCAGAAGGTGTTGCGACAATCGCAGCTGCGTTCTGGCCCAAAAAAGTCATCGTACGTTTGTCTGACTTCAAATCCAATGAGTATAAAAAGCTGATTGGTGGTTCGCGTTACGAGCCGGATGAAGAAAATCCAATGTTAGGTTTCCGTGGCGCTGCACGTTACCTTGCGGCTGATTTTGACGAGTCTTTTGCCATGGAATGTCAGGCAATGAAACGTGTCCGCAACGACATGGGGCTGACAAACGTTGAAATTATGGTGCCATTTGTACGTACTTTGGGCCAAGCCGAAAAAGTGGTCAATCTCTTGGGTAAAAATGGCCTGAAGCGTGGCGAAAACGGCCTGCGCCTGATCATGATGTGCGAAGTTCCTTCCAATGCGATTTTGGCAGAAGAGTTCCTGGAATTCTTTGACGGCTTCTCTATCGGCTCTAATGATCTGACACAATTGACTTTAGGGTTGGACAGAGATTCTGGCATGGAATTACTGGCAGCTGATTTCGACGAGCGTGATCCTGCTGTTCGTGCATTATTGTCCAAGGCCATTGCTGCATGCCGCAAATTGAACAAGTACGTAGGTATTTGCGGGCAGGGACCTTCCGACCATCCTGATTTTGCAGAATGGTTAATGAAGGAAGGGATAGAATCAATTTCCTTAAATCCTGATTCGGTCATTGATACCTGGCAAAAACTGGCAACAGTCACCAAGTAAATAGTGAATCAGAGGTAGTTTAAAAGCGGGACATATGAAAATATGTCCCGCTTTTGATTGGCAGATTGTATTTATATTTCTTGTTCGTTGATGTGTTATAGCAACAATTTTGCGTATCACCATAATAAAACTTGTGATTATTTCTATTTGAACTAGACTACCCATGTCGAAACAGTAATAAAAATAAAATTAAAACTTCTTCATCATTGATTAAAAGCCCTCGTTACTTGCTGGTTACGGGGGCTTTTTTGTGGGTAATCGTTAGTGTTGATTACCGATGAATGTTTCGATCTGGTGAAGAAGAATGTCAGTGTGAAGTCTGGGCAACGTTTTATCCAAGGAGAATACAAAAATATGAATGCATGGATGATATGGCTGATGTTAGCGGGAGTAATTGTCATACTTGAACTTTTTACCGGAACATTTTATTTATTAATGATTGCCATAGGATTAACTGTTGGTGCTGTGGCTGCTGCTGTCGGTGCACCTCTGGAGATACAGTTAATCATCGGAGCAATTATCAGTAGTATCACTACGATAATTTTGCATAAAAGCAGATATGGCTGGAATAAAAGCCAAGAGTCTTCTCGTGATCCGAATGTCAATATGGATATAGGAATGCATTTGCAGGTTAGTGAATGGCAAGATCAGGGTAATGGTATATACATTGCCAGATCGACGTATCGTGGCGCCATGTGGGATGTTGAACTCAGGCATTCAGCAGCATACGCAGGCACTTTCGTGATCGAAGAAATTCGCGGAAGTCGTTTAATTGTGAGGCCTGCATAGATAGCAATATTGATTCAATGTGAAAATTATTTTAGATAACACAATAAAGGAAGCTATATGGAAAGCATAGGAAGTGTTGCTCTGATCATCTTTGTTTTGGCGATTGTTTTTATCGTCAAAACAATCAATGTCGTACCACAACAGCATGCTTGGGTGGTGGAGAGACTAGGCAAGTATCACGCAACACTTGGGCCGGGATTAAATATCGTGGTTCCATTCATCGATAGAATTGCTTATAAACACGTATTAAAGGAAATTCCTCTTGATGTACCTCCGCAGGTTTGTATTACTAGAGACAATACACAGCTGCAGGTCGATGGCATTTTGTATTTTCAGATTACTGACGCAATGCGGGCCTCTTATGGGTCGTCGAACTATATTGCGGCAATCACACAACTCGCACAGACTACGCTGCGTTCGGTGATTGGCAAAATGGAGCTCGATAAGACATTTGAAGAGCGTGACCATATCAATACCACGATCGTTAATGCGATTGATGAATCCGCAGCCAATTGGGGGGTTAAGGTGCTGCGCTATGAGATCAAAGACTTGACTCCGCCGAAAGAGATTTTGCATGCAATGCAGGCACAGATTACTGCAGAGCGCGAAAAACGGGCGTTGATTGCTGCTTCAGAGGGACGCAAACAAGAACAAATTAATATTGCGACAGGTGAACGTGAAGCTTCAATCGCTAAATCTGAAGGTGAAAAACAAGCCTCAATTAATCGCGCGGAAGGGCAGGCAGCTGCAATTCTCGCGATTGCAGAAGCAAGTGCTGAAGCCATTCGTAAAACAGCATCAGCGATTCAATCTCCTGGTGGGGCAGACGCTGTTAATCTCAAAGTGGCAGAGCAATATGTCAGCGCATTTGCCAATTTGGCCAAAACGAATAACTCCATCATCGTGCCAGCCAATGTTGGTGATATGAGTAGTCTGATTGCTACTGCCATGCAAGTCGTTAAATCACAAAAAAATACGGGCAATGAAACATTGAAATAATGTCTAGTAGCAGAGATATTCAGCGATATTGTCGGTTCGCCTTTACAGTCAATTGAATAAATTTTCATTGAATGTAAAGGCTTACCGGCTATTCATGAGACAAGAAAAATTTAACGCTGCCCTATCTTTGTTTCTCCAAACAAGGACTTTAATTCCCTGGGTTGGGAGCGCCAATACTGGCGTGGCGCTTCTACCGTCGCCCCCAGTTTTGCTGCGGCATGCCATGGCCAGTGCGGGTCAAACAAAATACCTCGTGCGATGGCAACCATATCAGCCTGACCCGACGCTACAATTTCTTCGGCATGTTCTGCTTCGGTAATCAAACCAACCGTGATAACAGGCATCTTGGTTTGCTTGCGTATTTGCGTAGCAAAATCTACTTGATATCCAGCAGACAAGGGAATTTTCTGCAAAGGCGACACCCCACCACTGGACACATGAATGTAAGAACAGGCACGTTGCTCCAATGCTTTTGTGAATACCATACTCTCAGCAAGATTCCATCCATGCTCAACCCAATCAGTCGCAGAAATGCGCACCCCGATCGCCTGATGTTCAGGTAGCGCTGCACGTATAGCATCAAAAATTTCTAGTGGAAAGCGCATGCGATTCTCCAGAACACCACCGTATTGATCTGTACGTTGATTTGCGAGTGGAGATAGAAATTGGTGTAAAAGATAGCCATGTGCAGCATGTAGCTCAATCACCTCAATTCCGAGTCTATGTGCTCGAATAGCCGCGTTCACAAACGCTGTTTTGATGCGTGCCAATCCGTCCAAATCCAGCGAGGACGGGGGAAGTTCTCCCTCTGCATGTGAAATTGCGGAAGGTGCTACAGTCTCCCAGCCCCCTTTTTCTGGAGTGATCAGTTGTCCACCGTTCCACGGAGCTTCGCTCGACGCCTTGCGACCAGCGTGGGCGAGCTGTATGCCTATTGGCATCGAAGAGTGTTGACGGATCGTACTTAGTACCTGTGCCAATGCAGATTCATTCTCATCCGACCATAAACCGAGATCCCAAGGAGAAATGCGGCCGATATCTTCAACCGCAGTTGCCTCAATAATCAATAAGCCTGCACCGGACAGCGCAAGATTACCGAGATGAATCAAATGCCAGGAGTTGGCGTTACCCCCGGACGCTGAATATTGGCACATAGGAGCAATGACAATTCTGTTTTTTAGATCAATGCTACCGATGGATGTCGGTGAGAATAAAGCACTCATTACTAAATTCTTTCATGAAAAAAGTGTCTGTAAGCCAGTTATCATATGTCAGATTACTTATTCTTGTTTGGATGTGCTTTGGGTTCTTGTGGCATTCGTAATCGTGAAACCAGCGCAGGTCTTACTGATCAAAAATACTGAACGACTTATCCAAATTATTACTGCATTTTCTGACTTGTGTAATCCATGATGCATCCTGATATATATCATCTGGTTTTTTTCAGTCGTAGTAAAGTTACTGCCCACACTTATTTTGAAAGCAATCAATGAGCGATTTAATTAAAAAACTGCAATGGCGTTATGCAACAAAAAAAATGAATCCAGCGAAAGCTGTTCCTCAGGAAAAAGTAGAACGCATTCTGGAAGCAATACGTCTGACAGCCACCTCTAGCGGATTACAACCTTACGAAGTTTTGGTGGTCACTAACCCAGAAATTCGTGAAAAAATCAAAGCCATAGGCTGGAATCAGGCGCAAATTACAGAAGGCTCTCATTTGTTAGTTTTCGCTGCGTGGGATAACTACACTGTGGAACGAATCAACACCATGTTTGACCTGACGAACGACATTCGTGGTTTTAAAAATGAGGGTTGGGAGAATTATCGTAATATGCTCCTCAGTACCTATCCAGCACGTGATGCAGAAGTTAATTTTCAACACGCTGCGCGCCAGGCCTATATTGGCTTGGGTACTGCATTAATTGCTGCGGCAGAAGAGCAGGTGGATGCTACACCGATGGAGGGTTTTGACCCGGCAGCGCTGGATGATATCCTAGGCTTGCGTGCTAAAGGTCTGCGTAGCGTTGTGATTCTTCCTTTGGGCTATCGTGAAGAAGATAAAGACTGGTTGGTAAATCTTAAAAAAGTACGTCGTCATACAGAAAATTTTGTCACAGAAGTCAAGTAAGTTTCACCATATTCTGAAGTGATAAATTCAGTCTGAAGCAGTTTTAGAGCTGAGACATATGAAAACAAAACACCCGATGAAGTTATCGGGTGTTTTGTTTTTCTCTGATAATCGCAAGGTTAGAATATATTTTTACAACGGTTCATCCTTGAGCAAAGTATCGTTTTGCATGTTTTGGCCATCGTATAGTAACTGATCCAGTCTGTCCCTGAAGCTACGGGCGGTTTCTTTTCCCTTTGCCTTGAGCACAGCTTCAATATAGGGCTGTCTCAATTCACGAAAGTCATCCAGACTAGTAGCTTTTTCTACTTTCAGTTGCAGTCCATAACCTCTGAGTCCAATGGCACTTTTAATCGTTTCATTAAAGAAGTTATAAAGCGCTTGAAATCTTTCGGCATCGGTCACATGGTTTGCTGCTGTTGTCTGATCAGTCTTAGGGGTTTCCTCCAAAAGCAAATCAGGTATCGCAGGTAAATTTTCTTCTGAGATGACGGGTATTGACGTGCTGATATATTCTTGATCGATCAATTCTTGCAGATGCTGTTCGTTCAATCCCAGACCTGCGACTTTTTTTAGTAAATCCTGATGGTTCTGTTTTCCATCGACCATCACTAATAAAGTTCTTAGTCGTGAGGCTAAATGGTATTTGCGCGTGACAATTTCTTCGCGCCCTTTATCGGTTTTATCGTAAATGATGGCGATCATATTAGCTAGGTAGTGTCTCGAATTGTCAGTATGTATTCTGACTTTGTGAACCTAGCATACATCAGCAATACATACTGTGCCAACTACTGAGGCATGCTTTACCAACATTATTGATATTTATAGTTTTCGAACAATTTTGATTGATTTAATTGTATTGTTTTCAGCTGACTTTGTAGCCGAATTGCAACTATTACATGCTGACGAGCAACCATCACTGCACCCACGGGTTGATGCCGACAATAGACGAGCTGCTGATGGCGAGCGTTGATTCAGCCACGATAGGAATGATGCCTTCAATTTAGCAGGCATCCACTTTATAGACAGATAAAGTGTTGCCAACATGAGCAAGCATGTCGCAATCAGAGTTTGCATTTATCACCCATTAGTTAATAGCGTTGCAATATGATAGGTTACAAACGAAGCAAAATAAGCCAATCCAAAAAGGTACGCAGCCATGATGAGTGGGTACCGTAAAGTATTTGTTTCCCGTCGGACTACACTAAGCGTTGCAATGCACTGCGGTGCGAACACATACCATGCGAGCAGGGAAAGTGCCGTTGGGAGACTCCATGAGTGGGCGATCAAAGGTTCCAATGAGCGACTTAACTCTTCCCCCGACTGCGATAGTGCATAGACTGTTCCCAGTGCAGCAACTGCCACTTCCCGGGCAGCAAGACCAGGAACAAGCGCAATACAAATTTGCCAATTAAAACCAATGGGAGCAAATGCAAACTCAAGAATTCTGCCTAATTGCCCGGCGATGCTGTAATAAATAGCTGGATTTGGCGCATTTTCAGGAGCGCCGGGAAAGCTGCTCAGGAACCATAAAAACACCATCAATGCCAAAATAATCGTCCCTACGCGGGTCGTGAAAATTTTGATGCGCTCCCATAAACCTAAGATCAGATTACGAGAATTGGGCAACCGATAATCTGGCAACTCAAGCATGAGCGGTTGTTGTTCTGATTTCCCCCATTGTTTTTTCAACAAAAAAGCAACGAGCATGGCAGAAATAATACCTGCAATATATAAGAAAAATAAAACAAGACCTTGCAGGCTTAATATACCTAGCACTGTTTCATCAGGAATAAATGCAGCAATGATTAATGCATAAACAGGAAGCCGGGCAGAGCAGGTCATCAATGGCGCAATCATGATGGTAACCAACCGGTCTCTGGGGTTTTGTATTGTTCGTGTTGCCATAATGCCTGGAATAGCACAGGCAAAACTGGAAAGAAGTGGGATGAATGCGCGCCCGGAAAGACCCACTTTTCCCATCACTCTATCCAGTAAAAATGCAGCACGTGGAAGGTAACCAGAGTCTTCCATTACCAGAATGAAGAAGAACAGAATGATAATTTGCGGTAAAAATACGAGCACGCTGCCAGCGCCACCAATCACGCCTTTGACCAATAAGCCTTGCAACATTCCTTCTTGCATAGAAGACTCTACTATCGTACCGATATGGTCAATGGCCGTCTTAATCAATTCCATTGGCAATTGTGCCCAGGCAAATACTGCCTGAAAAACAAGGAACATCAGCGCTGCAAAAATGAGTGGGCCTAAGACTGGATGCAAGACAAAAGAATCCAGTTTATAACTTAGATTGTCATGACCTTGATCGATGTTGTTTTCTGTTTGAGAGACACAAAGACGTAATACTTCGTTGACTCGATGTTGTATGCTTTCCGGGGTTTCGGTATCAGGGACGTGTTCTCGATGAGTATCCTGTACAGTCGGCCGTAACTGCAAACGCTGTGCCAATAACTCCAGTTGTTCGAGCAATACATCTACACCGTGATGATCGACTGCAATCGTTTCGACCACTGGAAGAGCAAAAATATCTGCCATTTTTGCAATATCAATATGGATGTGGCGCTTTTTTGCGACGTCCATCATATTGACTGCCAGTATCATCGGTAAACCTAATGTTTTTAATTCAAAAGCAACCCGCAAACCGCGTTTCAGATTAGTTGCATCCACCACGCACAAAACTGCGTCAGGTAAAGCTTCGTCAGCACGTTGTCCCTTGATAACTTCTTCTGTAATTTTTTCATCGGGAGTAATGGCGTTCAAACTATAGGTGCCAGGTAAATCAAGCACTTGCCACAATCTACCTGAAGGAGCATGAAATTTTCCTTCTTTTCGCTCGATGGTAACACCAGCGTAATTCGCTACTTTTTGGCGCGCCCCGGTGAGCCTGTTAAATAGAGCGGTTTTACCACAGTTTGGATTGCCTACTAACGCTATACGATATGAATGTAAATTGCGATCAGTCATTCAGAAACACCAGCCTTTGCAACTCCGATTAACGCCGCTTCAAAATTTCTCAAAGCAAATGTCGATTGTCCTACTCTGACTGCAAGCGGTTCTCCGCCAAAATAACCTTTATGTAAAATCCTGACTTGCTCACCTTTCACAAAGCCAAGTTCTTTTAGCCGCCGCGACACATCAAAATGTTCAGTCATATTTAATTTAATTTGTGTCGATACATCAACAACAACGGCTGATTCGCCAATGCCTAAGCGATCGAGCGTAGTGGAATTTGTCATTGCAGTTGTTTGATTGATTATCATATCTGGCGAAATACTGAAAAGTTTAACTTAACTCTAAATGATAATGAGAATATATATCAATATCACTTAAGCTTCAACGTCTTACCCATAAAACCTGAGTACTCTTCTATTCAATAACAGATTCGAAGCGGATGTCTTGATCTGGATTCATGTCACGCTTTGCTTATATGTTGATTATCATTTGGCATATCAATTTGATTTGATGCAATCTGAGAACGTTGTTGCGCTAGACTATGACAAATTAAAATTTCTTATTACGAATGGCACATTTCAAGTATCCAGAACAAATATATTCAGCAGCCTATGTATTAAAGTGGATGGCGTTGGGAGTAGCTGTCGCCGCTCTGGCTGGTAGTGCCTCAGCACTTTTTTTATTTTTATTAGATGTGGTCACTCGTTACCGTGAAGTCCACGAATGGATTATTTATTTTTTACCCATAGCAGGTTTCATTGTTGGTTGGGTCTATCTGCATTTCGGGAAAAATATCGAAGCAGGGAACAATCTCCTCATTGACGAAATTCACGATCCTAAAAATATTGTTCCTCTCCGACTGGCACCGCTGATCCTGGTCAGCACGATTACTTCTCATTTGTTTGGTGCTTCCGTCGGACGGGAGGGTACTGCTGTCCAGATGGGGGGAGCGTTGGCCGATCAGATCACTCGGCTCCTTCATTTAAAACAAGGGGATCGACGGATTCTGATGATGGCGGGAATGAGTGCAGGATTTTCGTCTGTTTTTGGAACACCGATGGCGGGCGCTATTTTTGGACTGGAAGTACTGTTTATCGGGCGTATGCGTTATGACGCTATTTTCCCTTGTTTTTTTGCGGCAATTATTGCGGATCAGGTAGGAATGTTGTGTGGCATTCATCATGCAACATACCTTGTGAAATCTATTCCCGCCCTGAGCCTTCCCGGGCTAATGGCAACGTTGGTTGCTGGAGCGATATTTGGTATTGTTGGAATGTTGTTTGCCCGTACAACGCATCAGATCGCCTCTGCGCTAAAAAAACATATTAGTTACGCACCTTTGCGTCCATTAATCGGCGGTATTTTGATTGTTGCAGGAATTGCATTGCTTGGAACCCAGCGATATGTCGGTCTAGGTATTCCAATAATACAAGAAGCGTTTGCTCAACCGCTTCCATTGAGCGATTGTATTGGAAAGATGATCTTTACGATCATTTCACTAGGAAGTGGTTTTAAGGGCGGGGAGGTCACGCCCTTGTTTTACATCGGTGCAACTCTTGGCAACGCTCTTGCGCCGATACTACATATGCCGTTTTCGATGCTCGCAGCACTAGGATTTGTCGCTGTTTTTGCCGGCGCTGCCAATACCCCAATCGCATCTACGATGATGGCAATAGAACTGTTTACCCCATCACTAGGGCCATTCGCAGCCATTGCCTGTATCGGCAGCTATCTTTTTTCTGGACATGTAGGTATTTACCGTGCCCAAAAAACTGGCGACACCAAACCGCATAGCAATCACGATACGCACCAATCAGAATCTTCATCCAAGTGAGTCAATCAGATCAATCAGCCAAATAAATACACTTAAGAATGATGTAAAAGGCATTCGTGTCTTGCTTATATTCAGTTGTCAAGTTGCATCATTTAGATTCAATCTCTGTTATGTATTGATTGGCAGGTTCAGTATTTCGGCACTATGTACATGCCTACTGGTGTTTCTCGTTAATGTGACTGATGCATCTGGCATTCCAGCATTATTTTCATTTGTTTTAAAAGTACCCACCAATTGTGCAAGCTGACTAGCTTGATCTTGTAGTGCTCCGGCCGTTGCTGCTGCTTGCTCAACTAATGCGGCATTTTGCTGAGTGACCTCATCCATTTGAGTAATCGCGCGATTAATTTGCTCAATCCCTGAGGTCTGCTCCACACTTGCAGTGTTAATTTCAGTGATGATGTCAGTCACACTTTTAATGCTATTAACTATTTGATTCATTGTTATCCCTGCCTGATTGACAAGATTACTTCCCAGGGTGACTTTATTGACGGAATCATTAATTAATACTTTTATTTCTTTTGCTGCGGCAGCGGAACGTTGAGCAAGGTTGCGGACTTCGCTGGCAACAACAGCAAATCCTCGTCCTTGTTCGCCGGCTCTTGCTGCTTCTACCGCTGCATTCAATGCGAGTATGTTGGTTTGAAAAGCAATACCGTCGATCACGCCGATGATATCGACAATTTTTTGTGATGATGCATTGATTGATGTCATTGTATCCACTACCTGCGACACAACATCTCCGCCCTGTACTGCAACGACAGAAGCTGAAATAGCTAACTGATTTGCCTGTTTTGCATTGTCAGCGTTGTGTTTGACGGTAGCAGTCAGCTCCTCCATTGAAGACGCAGTTTCTTCTAATGAGCTGGCCTGACTTTCGGTGCGAGAGGATAAATCAAGATTGCCTGCGGCGATTTGAGCAGAGGCGCTGGCAATTGTTTCAGTGCCCGCACTTACTTGACTGACAATACTCAGGAGGCTCTCGTTCATATCTTTTAAAGCTTGCAACATCTGACCAGTCTCATCATGTGAGTTAACTACGATAGTGCTAGTCAAATCTGCATCCGCTACTTTACGAGCAATTTCTACGGCGCGATTTAAAGGATGGGTAATACTGACGATAGTCTTTCTGGCCATTAAAATCGCTGCCCCCGTTGCTACTGAAGCGATCAATAAGATCAGGAAACCCGTCCTAGTGGCACTGCCGTTTGCATCAATTCCAGCTGCTTCCATTTGCTGGCTCTGATTTTGAATCAGTTGATCAATTTCCCTCATGTAGGTTTGATGTACGGGATGTATTACATATTGCAATAAGGTTTTTGCTTCCTCATTACGACCTTGTTTAGAAAGTCCGATAAATTCGGTTTGATATTTCCCGAATTTTTGTTGAATTGATGTAATAGTCTCAAGTTGCTTATCAATTCCCTTGCCGATATTGAATTGTTTGAGTTTTTCGAGCGCTTTTAGAATAGTATCTGTGCGTTTTTCAAAATTCAGATATTCTTTTTTTAAATCATCAGCATCTGAAATCATTAATACGTTGTACATCGTCAATGCAGTTACATTCAACTCATCCTTGACGCTGTGGGCCGTGACCGTCGCTGGGTAACGATTATTATTGGTCAGGCTGATTTCCTCATTCAATGAAATGACTCGGAGATAAGTGAGCGCTGCTAAAACAAGAAGAAAAATGATCATACTACTAAAGCTCAATATCAATTTTTGATGGATATTCAAATGCCGTATGTTCATTTTGGTCTCCTGATATTGTTTATCTTTATATCTTATATTTTATTTTCATTGACGGAATATAAATCCAACTAATTTTTCTGACAACGATATCAAATTGGTCCCAGAAAATAAAAATTTGCCACCACGTGTCAATGTGGCAAATAAGTACAAATTATCTGTCAATCAGTGATTTTTTTGTTCCCTGCTTCTCAAGCAATAAACCTGCTGCATTATTAGTAAAACGACTAGCTTCTTCAATGTAGCCGTGTACAGTTCCATCATGTCGCCAGCCACCCTGTCGCTTAATTTCACGAAAATCGGCGCCAGCCCTGTAAGCACTGGTCGCCATGCCACGTCGCAGACTGTGACTGCTTAATTCGGGGGCATAGGTTAGTCCTGCAGTATCTGCGCAGTCAGCCAGAATGCTGTTAACACTTGCAGGGCTGATCGCTTTTTCGCTCAGTTGTCCCCAGCGATTAATTTTCCTGAAAATTGGGCCCGAAGTGATTTTCGCTGCTTTCAGCCACTCCTGCAATGCACTTGCCGGACAGCATTCATCGTTGCCATACGGAATTGCCCTGGAGATACCTTCACCCGACTGATCTGTTTTTGAACGACGCAAGGTAATCGTTATACCTTGCGATTCTTGTTCGACTTGAGTCATTTCTAACTGGCTTATTTCACTACGGCGGAAGCCACCAAAAAAAGCCAATTGCAATAAAGCGTTGTCACGCTTTGCTTTTAATGTGTCTGACGCATTGAGATTGATGACGATTTTTATTAAATCCTCTAGCGGCAATGCTTTTGCCTTTTTCTTTGGAGTTCCATGCAGACGAGAAATGCCTGACATCGTTTTTCTGACAGTGATGTCAGCCGCCGGATCTGGAAAACCTTGCTGTATGTGCCATTGCGATAACGCGGTAAGTCGTAGTGACAAGGTTCTTGGATTGTGTCGCTCAAGATGCGCCATCAAATAGCGCACCAGAATTGTGGCGTCGGCAGGGAGTACGCCACCCCATTGCAAATAATGTCGGATGGCAGATCGATATGTGCGGCGGGTATTTTCAGATGTTGCCGCCGCAAGTAATTCAGCATGTTGCGCAATATCAGCGACACTAAGAGCGATGTGATTGCTGGTGCTCGCTAGTGCATCTCGGAGTTTAGGTTCTTTTTTTTGCATGGCGAAAATGGGATTTTATTCGTATCAAAATTCACAAGAATTTATTTTCATCAATCATAACCGATGATAATAAACATTATCGGTGGTTATAAATATATTTTTAATGATTTTTTATTTTGTAAAATAAAATAATATTACGTAATATGTAATACATAATTAAATTAATTCAAGGTCAAAAAATGGCACGCTCAGGCATTCTCTATTCCGATGTGGCGAAAGCAGCAGAAACATTAAATAAGGCAGGGAAGGGTATTACAGTAGACAATATCCGTGAAACACTGGGAAATACAGGCAGCAAAAGCACGATTGGGCCAATGTTGAAGCAGTGGAAAAACGAGCATCTTGGCAAACTTACTGAGATAGAAAGTCGTTTGCCTCCAATGCTCCTACAGGCCCTGCAGGATGTATATGATCTTGTTCAGCAAAATGCGCAGCTTCTGATTGATTCCGCTGATGAGCAATGCCAGCAGCAAATTGCAACAATGCAATTGGATGTACAAGGTGCACTATCCGAAAAAGCAACAGTACTGACCGAGAACGAAAAATTGGTAAGTGCTCTTAACGCAGAAACGGATAAGGTAACTTCGCTGCAAACTGACAATCAAAGAATGCAGGTTGAATTGGCATCGCTACGCAGCGAAAAAACAGGTTTGTTAACGCGTCTAAAAGATCGTGAGACGGAAGTTGACGGTCTTCATCAACAAATATCGATGAGTCGGTCACAATTTGATCACTTCCAGGAAGCAACAGCAATCCAACGAACCCAGGAGCGGCAGGCATACGAAAGTCGTATTAATAAACTAGAGTATGAAATGAACGCATCGCGGCAGCAAATTCTTGAGCAGCAAATGTCACTCTCTCACCAAAGTGCACAAATCATTCACCTCAATCAATCCAATGCAATACTGCAAGAGCAAGCGGGAAACCTGCAACAGACTCTTGCTCTGACTTATACAGAACGAGATCAATACAACTCCCAATTAACAGAATTACAGTCACGATATAAAGACCTTTCTTCTAACCTCGCATCAATACAAGAAATACAATCTGCAAACAGCATTGCCATTGCAAGCAAGGAAGAAAAAATAGCAATGCTAAACGGTCAATTAACCGAGCTACGCAGTCAAAACTTATCCTTGCAAGAAACTCAAGCGGAATATATGAAATTATTCAAAGATCTAACGAAGGAAAGTTGACTCATAATGACGCATAATTTATCTTATGTCAAATCATAAAATCAAAAGTTGTCATATCACTTATGAAATTTCATGCTGCAATACGGGCATGTTTTCGGCGTTTTGCACTTCAGCCGACAGTATGCTACTTTTCGTGAAATATTTGACACTCACGCAATTAATTTAAAACAAAAATAAAGGCCGCAAATTCTGCAGCCTTTATTTCCGGTTCTATTCTGAATAATTTTTAAAAAGATTACTCAGACAGATTTACGGTAAAGAACTTATTTATGCAATCAGATTGCCACTGCCAATAGTACCGACAGTACCCGTCAATTGTACAAAGAAGTCGGTGCTGTCAAAGTTGGCGGTATCGGAACCAGTATTCTGGAACAGATAAGTACCTGCTGCTGACCCTGTTTGTATCGTGATCAGGTAAGCCTGACCAGTGTTGTTGAGTACGACCGACAAACCTGCAGTGATGGTAGCGAGGTAATTAGACGTATCGGCATTGCCGATGATGTAAGAACCGACACTCGCTGCATTGACGCCAGTTTTGAAGTAATCCACTCCCGTCGCATTGAAATTACCAACCACATCGACCTGCGTTCTGTTCGACATATTGGCACCGGTTTCTATCAGCGTTTCTGAGCCAGAGCCTGCGGTCTGCAGATTGATCGTATCCACCGCCGCACCACCTGTAATGGTAGT
Organism: Undibacterium sp. SXout7W; assembly: GCF_049339385.1. NCBI lineage: Bacteria > Pseudomonadati > Pseudomonadota > Betaproteobacteria > Burkholderiales > Oxalobacteraceae > Undibacterium > Undibacterium sp. SXout7W. The sequence continues at coordinate 64,032 of NZ_JBMPPF010000024.1, forward strand.
CGCCGCAGGACTTGAACCGAGAAGATTCAGCGTCTGGCCACCACTACCAAGGGCAATAGTGTTGTCACCCGTGCTTTTGGTATAGTTCAGCGTGACACCTGCACCATCGACGTTAGTGAGGCTGGCTGTACCTATGCTGCCTGCCACGTTAATGATTTCGATATTGGCGACTTTGGTACTCAGATCAATGTTCTGAGTGGTGGTCGCACCGATGTTGAGTGTATCTGTACCATTGCCGCCATCCACCGTGGTCAGGAAATTGATGATCTGATTGGAAGTGAAGTTGAAGGTATCAGCACCTGTGCCACCGATCACGCTGACAGCCACATTGGCAGAAGTGAAATTATTAGTGCCGTTGGCAAGGTTGTACTTCTCTATCGTGCTGAAGGCATTGAAACTACCTGCCGTCGTCAGGTTCAGCGTCTCGGTTCCTGCAGCATTGATGGTGCCGGTAAATTGCGACATCTGGGCGATGGTTGCAGTAATATTGGCATTATTGGTCACCGTCAGATTTTCAAAGCCAGTAATCGTGGCATTACTGATGTCTGGTGTCGCCGAGAAGAACGCCAGGCTGTCTGTACCCGTGCCACCAGTATATGTCCCGAGGATAGTCACGCCATTCAAGGCCAGGCTATTATTGCCGTTGCCCAATGCTGCCGTGCTGGAAACAGTGGCATTGATCGTCACATTGTCGTTGCCACTACCACCGGTGTAGTTAACACCTGCAGTGGCAGAGTTCATGTTGACGGTGTTGGTACCGCTTGCACTGCCTTTGACAGTAGCTGTACCTGTCAGGGCACTGGATGTCCAGGTAAAGCCGCCCAGGGTAATGCCGCTGGCATCAACGGTTGTCAGCGAGGTGCTGGATGAAGACAGGGTCAAGCCTGCATTGCCACTCACATTAAAGGTCTTGACCGAATTACCCAGCCAGGTCACGTTGTCATTGAAAGCACCTGTTGACGTGGCCTGGGTGTCGTTAACACTGATATTGACCGTCTCTACACCGGATGCAGTAATGCCGGTGGCCGCAAAGGCGACGCCAGAGGTGCTGCCATCCGTCAGCGTCAGGTTGACGATATCATTGACACCGCCAGCAAACGCGGCATTGGCAAGGGTAACGGCAGTTCCTGCGCCATTGAGCGTGATATTGCCATTGCTCGGCAAGTTGCTCAATGTCAGACCATTCGCGCCAGAAAAAGTGACGTCACTATAGTTACCAAGGACTTGCAAATCTATGGTCTGATTGGTCACACTGGTGAGGCGCAATTTCTCAAAGCCGGTGACATTGGCAGCAAAAGTACCCGAACCGGAAGCTGTGGCAGCATACGCGGCCGACAGCACGATAGTGTCTGTACCCTGCCCGCCATTCACAACGATTGGTAATAAAGCAGTATTAGGAATGAAGGTATCATCGCCTGTGCCGCCGTTGATCGTGGTGAAGCCAGCTGAGGTATTGTACGTAACGGTATTTGTACCATTGGCAAGGTTTAAGATTTTGATATTGCTAATGGTGCCACCTGTGCTGCCATTATTGATGTTGATAGTGCCTGCAGTAGTCAGCTTCAAACTGTCAGTATCTGCAGCATTGCCAGCGATGGTTGTGCCATTTAAACCTGGGATGCTGGACATAAATTGCTCGTTGCTACCGAGTACTCCGTAGAATGTGCCACCAGGAGTTACTGAGACAGCCCCACCGCCATTAGCTGGAGTTGTACCCACAGTTCCTGCAATTGCAGCTCCACCACCAGACACTAAAACAGCATTAGATGTCGTGATATTGTTCGTTCCACCACCAGTCGCATTGGAAGATGAGGTCGTATCGTACAGCAGCGTACCACTCGATACCGAGATATAAGACAGATCGATATTATTGACACCGGCAATATCGTCCACAATCGTCAATTGATGGGGCCCTGCACCGGAGAATGTCAGTACTGGCCCACTCAAAGACAATGCAGCGCGGGCTGCTATCAATGCGGCATATTGAGATGCGGTAATGACTACAGCAGAATTGGATGTAATATTTTCAATACCAGATAAAGTTGCCCCCGCCAGATTGATTGCTCCATAGGTGACCAACGTATCATTGCCGTCTCCCAGATTAATCGTATCCGTCACAACGCGTGCAACTGCACCTGCGGTGGATTGCTGGTTCACATCCACGCCATTTTCAATGGCATTGTAAGTACCGGTAATGTAATTTCCGAGCAATACCACACGATCAGCGCCAGCACCACTGCTGACAAGATTGGTACCTCGTCCCAGCGTCACGTCTAACGCAGATTTAGCAGTTAAGCTGCCGGCGCTAATCGATAATCCAACCGTAGCAGCGGCTTGGCTGGTGCTATCAATACCATTAATAATCAGACGTTCAACATTCAGGGCACTAGCGCTCTGCCCCCCGTCGACCAGTGCATCGACGATGGTGTCATTCAGGCTTAATTGTGATACCTGGGTGGTGGCCGTATTGTTGGTAAAGCTGACGCGACCAAAGTTTTTGGTCTGGGCAAGGTCGGCAATCGATATGTTTGCAGAGTTATTCACTTGCAGCAGGTTATTGTTGCCAGTGGCATTAGCGGTGTCAGTGTCACCACCGTCCAATATCATATTCTGGTTAGCAGAAACATCGTCCACGATGATGCGTGTTGATGCATGATTAGCAGCGCCATTGCCATTTGCACCGATATATGTCACGGATTTTGACTGGGACAGACCTGTCAGATCCAAGACGAGATCAGATTCGGAGTTCACTGTACGGTCGCCATCATTGTTGATGACTGTCAGACGATTGCCTGCATCCGTTTGACTGATGAAGTCATTGTCGATATGTGCGTAGTAACCACCACCATTTACACCAACAACTGCACCGTTACCAACGTTAGCAACGCCTTCGTTACGTGCAAAACGCAGAACGTCGATACCTGTTGTGTTATCCCACTCGGAAGTGTTTGTTGTGATACGTGGAGTACCTGCCAACAGCGATGTGTCGCCGTCGATGATCAATGTATCTGTACCGGTACCACCTTTCACTGTGTCTGCAGAGGTAAAGCCTGCATTTTCAGATGCTGGATTGTCAAAGATAAAGGTATCGTTCCCTGTGCCACCTACAATGGATTGGGACGATGCGCCGTCTGCACGAGTGATGTCGCCGAAACGAGCGATGATGTCACCAACGTATTTGGAACCATCAAAGTTTTCTGCAACGATACGATCATTTGCTGTTGCTGCGATTACATTGAATACTGTGGAAACTGTGCTATCCCGGCTGGTAGAGGCCAACGCAGTTGTATTTGATCCAGCAGAACCATTTGTTGCATAACCGTAACCACCACGACCAGTGGCTGTGTTAGCACCGTTTGCGCTAGCCACTGCAGAATTGCCACTGAATGTATCCAGGTTGAAATAGCCATTTGCTGTAGCAGTGTTAGCACGTGAACCATCTACCAACGTGATGGAACTTCCAGCGCCAGCGTAAGAAGACACGCCAGACAGGTAGACAGAGTTAGATTCTGTATCGTTGTCTGTGATCGTCAACTGTTCAGTCGCTGGAGTTACCAGGTTGAAGTTGAATACTGGGTCTGTGTTCACGCCGTCAACCAGAGTCACAGCAGCTTTGTCTGTTGTGCCAGTTGCTGTTGCCAGACTCAGGCTTACTGTCAGGTTAGCCAGTGCGCTGTTGCCTGTTGTACCATGAGCGATTGTGATTGCTGTGTCTTGTGCAGCAGTCAGTTTTGTCAGGTTAACGGTCGCGCCTTCAGCAGCGGAAGTCCATGTGCCAGTGTTTTGCTGACCTTCGTTACGGATGTAAGTTGTTGCCA
>NZ_JBMPPF010000025.1:0-63670 GCF_049339385.1 Undibacterium sp. SXout7W
TGCGCTTTTATCAAGTGCCCACATTTATTGACTGTTAATTGTTAAAGAACCGTATTCTTTTCTGCTTTTGCTTCGAAGCGTTGTGTTCGTCAGCAGCAGAGAAGCGAGATTATGCAGGATCTAACCATACATGTCAACTGCCCGCTCAACCTTACCTAAACAATCTGCCTCCGACCACCTCAAATATAGAAATAATCCAATCATTTTTAACGGGAAACGATCTTAATATCACCCTACTTCACTCTTTTTATCGCATAAGAGTATCTGGATTCATTCTTTGCGCACTCACGCTCCGCTCAATACAATCGCATTTCCTTTCTAAACAAGACATTCGGCCTCCGATGTATTTTTCAAATGCGGTGATTGTTTGAAGTGAGGGCATATCGATTGACTAACGCATTAAGAATATGATTAGTAGACATTTCCACCGATATACATTGACGCTATCAATTGCATTTGCCTTTCCTGCTTATAGCGCTGGCATCCCAACGTTGCAAGAGGTCATCGTTAGTGCAGAGGGTAAAAATTTAATAGGCCTTGCTGATGCGGCAAGTGAAGGGACAATTACGGCGAAACAATTGGCCAATCGGCCATTGCTACGCCCCGCTGAAGTAATGGAGGTGATTCCTGGCATGGTTGTTACCCAGCACTCCGGTGATGGCAAAGCGAATCAATACTTTTTACGTGGATTTAATCTCGACCACGGCAGTGATTTCTCGACTCACGTGATGGGCATGCCCATCAATATGGTGTCACACGCTCATGGCCAAGGATATATGGATCTCAACTTCGTGATCCCTGAGCTGATCAGTACCGTTAAATATAAGAAAAATGTTTTTGATATTGGTGGTGGCGATTTTGCTACCAGCGGCAGCGCCCGCATTGACTACGTCAAGAAACTTGATACTCCCTTTATTGATCTGTCTTTGGGTGAGCATAGTTATCGCCGCATACTGGCTGCGGGAAGCACCGAGGTCAATGGCATTCAATTTTTGACTGGCGTAGAAATCGCTGGCAATAATGGGCCATGGGAGCAAGCTGAACAATTAAAAAAACAAAATGCATTATTTCGTATTTCATCAGGAACCACATCTAATGGGTATGCACTGACTGGTATGGTTTATAGCGCAGACTGGCTTGCCTCAGAACACGTACCTGAGCGTGCTATCGATAGTGGTGAAATCGGCAGATATGGGACTCTAAGTAAAAACGATGGTGGGAAAGCCCACCGCTACAGCCTCTCTGCAGATTGGGCTGCATCACAAGAAGCCACGTCAACTCGCGCAAATATATATGCGATCGATTACGGTTTAAACCTGTTTTCTGCGCCATCCGGCTACATGACAGGAGCACAAGGCGATCAGCACGAACAAAGTGACTCACGTATTGTATTAGGCGGCAGTGTTTATCGCATATGGGATCTGGCTCAAGATTGGAGTAATACAGAAATTACCGCAGGACTTCAGTTGCGCCAGGACAGAATTGGCAAACTGGGACTGTACAACACCATCAACAGACAACGAACCAAGATCGTTCGTGAAGACAAAATAACTGAAACAACTTCCGGCTTATTTTTTGACGTTAAAACACAGTGGACGCCTTGGTTACGCACAAGTCTTGGAGGCCGAAATGATGATATTCGTGCGCAAGTAACGCCTCTTGACGGAATTTATAATGCAAATAATGGCGGCAGTGTCGCAGCACGTCAATTTAGTGGCAAGTTGGGTGGAGTATTTGGACCATTCAATATTTTGGGACAAACCGAATTTTATGCGAATTGGGGAAATGGCTTTCATAGCAACGATGCACGCGGTGCAACCACACGTGCCAATCCACAATATGGCTCTGCAGTTGACCCTGTACCATTGATCGTCAAAGTGAAAGGTAGCGAAGTCGGGCTACGTGCCGCAGCATTCCCCGGCTGGAACACAAGTGTCAGTTTATGGAAAATGCAATTAGCTTCAGAACTGGTATTTATTGGAGATGAAGGAATTACTGAGCCGAGAGGGGCATCAGATCGCACAGGGCTAGAGTGGTCAAATTATTTTACCCCGGCACATGGCATCATTGTCGACGCAGACTTGGCGATATCCAGAGCGCGCTTTAAAACTGATATTAATGGAGGCAGACGCGTACCAAATGCCGTACCACTCACTGCTTCTCTTGGCGTTACCGCAGATAATGGTGGCCCTTGGTTCGGAGGTTTGCGCTTGCGTTATTTAGGCTCATACGATCTTGAGGAAACTGGCACTGAAAAATCCCAGGCATATTGGCTAACCAATCTTAAATTAGGTTATCGGTTTAATAAACAATGGCAAGTAACAATGGATTTACTCAATGCATTCGATAAAAAGGCGAATGATATTGAGTACTGGGGAGGTGCTTGTACTCGTCAAGAAATTGGTACTGCCACCTGTGGTAGCGATGGGCGCCTGATACACCCAGTAGAACCAAGAACGATACGATTGGGATTGAAGCTGAGTTTTTAATGCGTGGAATCCACATATCATCTCGACTCAAGAATAAATTCAGTCGCACCAAATCTCAGACACAAGCAACAAAAACGTTTCAAACGTTTCATTCACCTTGAAACAAACTCAAACAGTGAGCAGTGATTACATTGATTTCAAAAAATATTCACAAAAGCCCAAATCTAACGATCCGGGCTTTTGTTGAAGTGGCTGCTTATTCATAAAAATAAAAAGGTGCGTGATATCTCCCCCCCCACCCCACCCACTACTCTGCTCAATTACGTTCCAGCTCATCAGCACGTTAAGCACATCGTGCAGGCTCAGGCCAATGTAATGCGATTACGCCCACTCTGTTTGGATAAATACATTGCAGCATCAGCGACATCAAACAATTCGTCAGCATCGGCGGTCAATTCCATATCGGCGACACCGCCGGAAAAAGTCACTGAAAAACTAACGTCTTCAGAATGTTGCTGAATCTTGGCAAATGCAATTCTGACCTGATCCAGCACTTTACGCGCCACTTCTGCAGTTGTATCCGGAAAAATCACGGCGAACTCTTCTCCGCCATAGCGCCCTACAATATCAGTACGACGCAAACGCTGCCGCAACAATCTGGCAAGTGTACGCAATACCTGGTCCCCCGCGGGATGCCCAAAACTATCATTGATCTGCTTAAAATTGTCCAAATCGATCATTGCCAACGCAAGTGGCAATCCATTACGACGAGCCTGCAGCACCTCCGATGCCAGATGCTCCTTGATCGCAGTATGATTGAACAACCCCGTCAAACCGTCACGCATAATCAAAGCACGTAAGGAGCGATAGCGCTCTGCCCTGGTTGACAATGACGAAATCAGATATTCGGAAGCAACTGGTTTGGTGATGAAATCATCAGCACCGGCACGAACAGCATCAAGCTGCTTGCTCAGATCAGCTTCACTAGAGAAAAATACAATCGGAATATCAAGGTATGAATTGTCCTGTCGAATGATTTTAGAGAGTTCTATGCCACTGCATACCGGCATATAAACGTCCATCAATACCAGTTCTGGACGGAAATCAGTCATCACACTCAGTACCTGCGTGGGGTCACTGAGTAAACGCACATTCATACCGGCATTATGCAAAATCGTCGCGTAATACTTTGACGTTACGGCATCATCATCAATGATTAATATACGATACCCTTTGCTTTCGTCATGCGAAAGAACGGCATCAATACGCTCAGTCAACGCCACCACATCAACAGGCTTGGTGAAATAGCCATCACCTTTTGCACGAACCGCCAGCAACCGGGATTCAAACGTACTCGATTTTGAAACAAAAATAGTCGGTATCCGCAAACGCTCTATCTGCTCGATACGAGCCATTTCCTCTACACCCGCGACCCTGCCTTCCGGAAAACTGAGTTCAATCACCACGACATCAGGACGCCGGGTAGCAACTGCTACAGCGATTTCTTTCAGATGATGGAGTCTTAACACTTCATAACCGAAATGCTCGAGTTGTGTCGTTATTGCCGCGTTTTGCGCTTCATCTTCATCAACCAGATAAATCAATCTCGGATCACTACGTATTTTCTCTTTTTCCTGAACAGATTCGGCGATACCGTTGATCGGCTTACTCTGATTGATTAACGCTGTCGAAAAATAGGCATGTACATCGCGGGCATATTCATTCAAGGACTCAACAGACCAAGCGTCACCTTCCAGAAAAGGCTTAAGTTTTGCCTCGAATACTCTTGCTTGAATACCAAGATCAGCAAACCCGAAAGTGCCAGCTGATCCCGCCATCGTATGCAAATGGCGATGTAATACGATCATTGATTCTTTATCCGATGGGCATTCAACGACTTTTTTTAACGTGTCATTGATTTCATCGATTTTTGATGGCAATTTTTGCAAGAAAATATCTTCAAGCGCACGTAATTTTTCTTGCAGGCTGTCATATTTATCAGACATTACGATACCTTTTCCTGCCATATTTTTTGCACCTGAGCTGAGAGATCCATAGGATCAAACGGTTTTGCAATCACCCCTATAGCGCCCAGCGACTGGTAGTACTCCATTTCCGTCGATTGTACTTTGGCAGTCATAAAAATAACCGGTGTGGACTGCGTTACCGGTAATTTACGCAATTCAGCGAGCGTTGTTGGTCCATCCATGACGGGCATCATCACGTCCAGCAATAACAGGTCTGGTAAAAACCCGTCTTTGATGGCTTCCAATGCTGCGGTTCCGGAACTACAGGTTTTTAATGAAAGGCCGCCAACCACTTCTAATGCAATCTGAGCAACAGTCTGTATATCCCGATCATCCTCGACATATAGAATGTTAACAAGCGTTGCTGAAGTCATTGTCACTCCTTTAAGTGATGCCGTATATATAAAGGTCAGCATAAATCAAGATAAGACTCAAAACAATCAGAAATCAGTCAGGAATCTTGATATTTACCAACAAAACCATGTTCTTGTTACAGATTTTATGATTCACAAAAGATTCCTCTCAGAAACAGGAAATTCCAAGTACCTGCTTTGAGCCTCATAGTGTTCATTCAATGGTCTATCAAAAAAAACTGCCAACAAGTTTATTTTGATGCATTTTTTTATTTCAGTGAAAAATCAACACGTGTCGTTGCACCTTTATCTTTAATACCGTCGGCAGTCAGTTTAGGGGCAATCAAAAAAAGACGGTCACGCTCAATACCACTGACATCTTCGAGATAATCTCTGACAACGTCTGCACGCTTTTGCGCCAATCCACGCAACGCATCTGGCGTAATCATTGTATGGGCCAGCAACATCTGCTCTGCTTCTGCGGTCGGGAGAGTTTTGGCTATCCCAATCAAATTGCGTGGCTTATCCATTTTTTCGGATTGATATAACTCTTCAATATATTTCTTTCTATCGTCCGCGCTTAGCTGTACTTCTTCTTTTTTCGTGCTACGGTCTTTCTGGCGCGCATCTTTCCACTTCAAATCACGTAGTCTCTGTTCAAGAATCATTTGCTTGCTGCCTTCAGTATCATTAGCAGCATCGACCCGCCCAATAATATCAAGCTTCAGCCCTGAACGTTTTTTCAATGCTATTGCCAAATGATCTAGTTTATCTTTGGCAGCTGGTGTCAATACGGACTGTCCCGGCAAAAATTCGGCATAGGCAAGTTCTTCACCACCGCCAAACATAGACCCCAGCAAAGAAAACGGTGCCGTAACAGCCTTAGTAATGACGTTGATCAACACACGGAAAATAATATTTCCGACAGAAAACTGAGGATCAGACAAGGAACCGGAAATTGGCAAGTTAATCGCGATCTGCCCATCATTGTCACGCAGCAAAGCTACCGCCAGCATCACTGGCAATTTAGTCGCAGCAGGGCTATCGACGCGCTCGCCAAATGTCAACTGATCAAGTCTTACTTCATTTTCAGCCTTCAATTGCTGATTTTCCACGCGATAGGCAACCTGCATTGAGAGCTTGCCTTTTTCGATGATGTAACCTGCATATTTTGCCGCGTATGGTGTCAAGCGAGTCAACTCAAGACCGTTGGCACTCCCCTTGATATCAAGAAAAATAGGAGATAGCAAGGGATTCACCGCACCAGAAATCACCAACGGTGCATCATCATCGACCTTACCAGTCAACTCTACTGTAGCAGGCTGAGGATTATCCGAAGCAACAGCCCCGATATTACCGCTCAACCCAGTCAGATTGGCGCTGTAATTGGGTTTAATAAAATTATCGGTAAAATTGATGTTTCCACCGCGTAAAGTCGTCTGCATCACCCGAATGATGGGTGCTGTAGCTTCAGGGCGAATCATTGCTTTACTGTTGTCAACCGATTGCTGGAGTTTAGCGACCGTCGTGGTCGCCACGCTTGCACTATCTACAACGACCTTGGCTGTCTCCTTGGTGATATCGCCACTCGCTCCGCCAGCATTGGTATTAGCCTGCACATCCTTGTTCTGTGTACGACTGACCAGAATGTTTTGCAGATTCAACTTGCCTTTTTCAGACAAAATCGCTCTGGCATAAAAATCATTCAGCGATAATTTTTTGATTGTAATAAGTGGTTGTTTACTTCCGATATTCGCATTAATACCATCGAGCGCAATGCTCTTCCACTCGAGAAAATCCTCACTGGCGCCGTTTTCCAGCACATGAAAATCCGTCAAACTCAACATGCCGTTATAACTAATCTGGCGATTATCTTCCGTGATATTCAGCAAATTGATTTTTGCTTTGGCGTTCGCACGACCGCGGGTCAGTGCCACATTCACATATTGTGAAAAATAAGGATACAACGCCGCCAGAGGTAAGCCCTCGGCATCCAGGTTCATATCGATTTTCTTCAACTGAGCACTGCTATTACCATTCATTTTGACACTGGATTTTCGCCCCAGATTGGATTGCAAGGAAAATTTCATGGCTTGCGATAAATCGCTTTGTAGCTGTTCGAGATGTAAAGCAATTCCATCTGCCTGGATGCGGAACGCAGGTTCCACAGACTGGTCACTAAATGTCACTGCACTATTTTTGACATCAATATTGGCGAATGCCAGTTTCCATGCTGCATCAGACGCAGCAACAGCTGGAGGTGCCGTATTCTGCCTGGTTCCGGAGGTCACCGCAGTTTCTGCCGGTAACCATTTTTTAATGCTCAGAACTGCTTGAGAATCCCGGCGAATATCACCATTCAGACCATCGAGCTGAACATTACCGATCCGAATGTTACGTTCGGAAAGATCAAGACGAAGCTGATCGACAACAAGTGATTTAAAACCGATTCCGGCATCATCCCCCGCCTTCCCTTTCACCTGAAACTGACCTAACGTCAACTTCGCCTCATCGAGTGCAAGCTGCGACTGCGCCAGATGCACTTGTGTACTCACATCCAGCTGGCCTGCCATATTGGCAGCCAGATACTTATTGATCAATGGCTGATATGGTGCCAATGGGAGGTGACTGATGCTGAACTGCCCATCCACGGCGACAGATAGTGGCTTAACTTCACCAGTGAATTCTATTTGCTCCTCATGCTCGCCTGTCATTGCCAACTTGACAGCAGCTGCCCTGGCATCCGTTTTTGTCGTCAATCCACTGGCTGTCAGATGGATATTGCTCAAGTTGATCGTTTGTAACGGCACTGCATGTGCAGCATCACTCAGATGAATTTGCCCTTTTTCCAATGTGAACTGATGTAACTGCACCAAAGGCAATAGGCTGACGCCCGTATTTTTCTTTTCTGGAACAGTCTTTGACGATGTGTTTTTGGCTGTACTCACCGAACCCTTGACACCAGCGGCACCAGCGTTTGTATCTGGCGCCATCAGACTCGCCCAGTTCAATTTCCCTTGAGAATTAATGTTCAGCCAAACTTCTGGTGCGGACAATGTCAGATGGTTCATTTCCGCCATCAAACTCATCACATTCAACTTCTTTAGCGAGAGATCAAGACTTGCCAGCTTGAGTAATGGGGTCTTTTTGGTATCTTGCAAACCAATATCCTGCAAGCGCAAATCTCCTGCCAATATCAGTTCAGGGGTAGTATTTTTACGACTGAAAATCAGATCCAGCTTGGTTGACAATTTAGCGCTTTGTATCTGCACTGGTAAAGGCACAGGAACGTAAGGTACATAGCTGGCAAGATCGAGTTGCTCCAGATCAATTGCCAATGAAGTATCAAGCGTACTGGTGAAAGGTTTTGCACGACCTTTCAGCGTCAGGGTAGAACCATTAATCCTGGCCGAAAGTAACGGTTCCACAAAGCTATTCACCTGATTCGGGAAATTAGATAAAAATGGCACGCCCAGTTTAAGCGCATCAATGTTGACATGTCGATCAACGACTTCATCATCGAACTCAATCAGGCCATTGTTAATCTGCAGGTTTGCCAGCGAAAACCGGAATGGCGTATCGCTCTTGGGCATGGCGGCGATTTTATCGAGAATGTCATTAAAATTATAATGACCGTATCCATCGCCACTAGTTCGAATGATGTGTGCATATGGCGTATCAACTCTGACCTCATCCACTATTAACGCCTGACGAAATAAGGATGCAAGCGACAAATTCAATACCAGTTGTTTGACTTTGAATGCCGGAGTGCGTTGATCTGCCTCATATAAACTGACGCCATCAAGCGTCAGCGTCAGTGTAAAAGGTGAAAAATGCGCCTCCGCAATCTCCAGTTTGCGACCTATCTGTTGCATTGTCTGCTCTGCAGCCACGCGTTTTACCAATGACGGCAAGAAAGTCCAACTGGTAACTGCACAGAACAAAAGAAGAGCCATTAATCCAGCTAACCAGCGCCCCAGATGCCAGCGTTGGTATAGCGGAGAAATGAGAGAAGAAATGCGGTGTGGCAGTGTTGTCACGATCGTCACGATACGTCCCGGATAAATTTTTTGCGGAAAATACTGTCAATGCAGCATTTGTATCTTCAACATTATACGTCCCGGCACTCAGTATCAAAAGACAAACCCCGCATGAGCGGGGCGGATTTCTGTTGCAATGTTCTATCGAAGCGCACATCTTCTGAAGCGGATATGAGAATACGCTTGCCATGATCTGGCGCGGTATAGGGCTTTAAAAATACGGGCCTTCAGTGGCGCTCTTTGAGTTGGACGCTGTCCTTGATCAGTTTGCAAAGCTGCGGTCTTAATATAGTGCTAGTTCACTGGAAAGTGACCTCTCCTGCAAAAACACGCGCCTGAATTCGATTATCGCCGATATGATAAGCAAGATCCGCCGGTCTTTCTATTGCCCAAAGAGCGAAATCAGCGGATTTGCCTACCGCCAGCGTGCCGGTTTCCGCAGCAATCCCCAGCGCTCTGGCTGCATGACAGGTAACCCCCTGCAAAGCTTCTAAAGGCGTCATGCGGAACAAGGTACACGCCATATTCATGGTCAGTAACAAGGAGGTCATTGGCGATGTACCCGGATTGCAATCCGTCGCAAGCGCGATCGGTACCCCTGCAGCGCGCAACCCAGCCAGCGGCGGATATTTGGTCTCGCGCAAAAAATAAAATGCTCCTGGTAGTAGCACTGCTACCGTACCAGCATTTGCCATTGCAGCAATACCCTCTTCCGACAAGTACTCCAGATGATCTGCCGATAAACCCCGATAACGCGCCGTTAATGCGGCACCTCCCTGATCTGAAAGCTGTTCGGCATGTAACTTTACAGGAAGCCCAAGCGCTGTTGCTGCCTGAAACACACGTTCTGTCTGCGCTGGAGTAAAGCCAATTTTTTCGCAGAAGACATCAACCGCATCGATCAGCCCCTCATCGGCAAACGTGGGTAACATCGAATTACAGACCAGATCAATATAGTCATCAGACCTGCCGGCATATTCCGGCGGAAGCGCATGCGCTCCAAGAAAGGTCGTTTTAATACGCACCGGAGCATCCCGCTGCATCTGCCGGGCGACGCGTAATATTCTGGCCTCTGTCTGTACATCGAGACCATAACCAGATTTAATTTCAACTGTGGTCACACCTTCCGCCATCAGACGACGCAAGCGTGGCAGACTCTGCAACATCAGCCCAGCTTCATCCGCCGCACGAGTTGCCCTGACCGTAGAAACAATGCCACCGCCCTGGCGGGCAATCTCTTCGTAGGCGACGCCATTGAGTCTGGCCTCGAATTCATTGCTACGGTTTCCGGCAAATATGAGATGCGTATGACAATCAATCAAACCCGGTGTCATCCAGGCGCCCTGCGCATCATGTGTTTTCAGCGCAGTATAAGACGGCAAATCCCGTTGTTGTCCCAGCCAGGCAATTTTGCCCTCTTTGACCGCGATTGCTGCATTGCGTACTTCACCATAGCCATCATCCATACAGGCCAGATGCAGATTAAGCCAGAGACTATCCCATTGCATCATGGCTCGCCTCTCGTCAAAAAATGAATCCGTATCAGATATAGCACCGCATCTTCGCTGGCCTGTAGCTCCAGAACAATCCCGGCATGCGGGTGTTCTTCATCGAATAAATATAAATCCTCTGCACCCATGTGTTGACCCGACGCCAGCGTTGCCGAGCCAGATGCACAGAACAGCAGCAATTGTTGTGCGTCTTTCGCTTCGATAAAGTGGGAGCCGCTTTCCAGTCTTTGCATGAAATGCGTGCATACCCCACGTCGGCTCATCATGTTCAGATCCAGCACCGGGCCACCGGGTAACTCTGCGATGATTGGCAGCTCTCCGGCAAAACTGTGTGGCGCGGCAGCCTGCGTCAGATGAACAGATTGTGCATGCGTCTGCTCACTGTCGCTGTGCAAGACCAGACCGTCGCCAGACAGTATTGCCAAAGTGCGGTCAATCTGAGGAAAATGCGAAAATAGCCCATCGGCATTCACCTGCGCCGTACTCAGCCGCCAGATGAAATGATCCAGGCTTGATCCTTGCGGGAAAATCGCCAGCTCTGTCGTGCTGCCACCGCCATTCTTCCAGGGCATACTGTGATAATCCTGATGGCTCCATTGACGCATAGGCTGCCTCATGTCAGTTGATATACAAATGCTGATACAGGTGTTGGCATTGTGCGCTTAATACGCCGTCTGCCACCAGCTTTTTCGCGGCTTCTATATCCGGTGCAAAGAAACGGTCTTTATCATAAAACGTCACCTGCCCACGCAACGCCTGATGTACCTGCGTCAGCATGGAAGATGTTTTTAATGGTGCATGGAAATCAACACCTTGTGCAGCTGCCAGCAGTTCAATGCCAATAATGGTTGCGGTATTGTGTGCCATTTCATGCAAACGTCGGGCGCCATAGGTCGCCATGCTGACATGATCTTCCTGATTGGCGGAAGTCGGAATCGAATCCACACTGGATGGATGAGCATGGGACTTATTCTCCGATGCCAGTGCGGCAGCAGTGACATGCGCGATCATGAAGCCGGAATTCAGCCCAGACGACGGCACCAGGAAAGGTGGTAAACCAGAAATCGATGCGTCGATCAACAAGGCAATACGCCGTTCAGAGATAGAGCCAATTTCGGCAATCGCCAGTGCCAGCGCATCTGCGGCAAACGCGACCGGCTCTGCATGGAAGTTACCACCAGAAATCACTTCGCCCGTCTCGACAAACACCAGTGGATTATCCGTCACTGCATTTGCTTCGATCAGCAAGGTACGCGCTGCATTGTTAATGATATCCAGACATGCGCCCATGACCTGAGGCTGGCAACGCAGACAATACGGGTCTTGCACACGTTCATCATTAACCAGATGTGATCGACGGATTTCGCTTCCCTCCAGCAGGCTGCGATAAATTTGTGCTGTCGCAATCTGACCAGGCTGACCGCGCGTCAGATGAATGCGAGGGTCGAACGGTGCATCGCTACCTTTTGCCGCATCAACCGACATGGCACCAGTAATCGTCGCAGCTTCCAACAAACGCTCTGCCAAAAATAAGCCGTGCAATGCCAGACCCGCGGATACCTGCGTACCGTTGATCAATGCCAGACCTTCTTTTGCAGCCAGAACAACAGGCTCAATACCAGCCGCCGCCAGGGCATCTTTTGCTGGCAACAACTGCCCATTCATACGGACATTTCCTTCGCCCAGTAAGGCCAGCGTCATGTGCGACAACGGCGCCAGATCACCCGATGCGCCGACTGATCCCTTGACCGGAATCGCTGGCATGATGCCCGCGTTATACATCGCGATCATCGTATCAATCACTGAAGCACGGATACCAGAATATCCACGTGACAGACTTCCTATCTTCATTGCTAAAATCAAACGACAAACTTCGTCCGCAATCAACTCGCCGGAACCGACGGAATGCGACAAAATCAGATTGCGCTGTAACAACTCCAGCTGTTCATCCGGAATGCGGGTTTTTGCCAGTTTTCCAAAACCAGTATTAATGCCATAAGCAGCATCCCCCTTTGCCACGATGCGATCAATAGTGGCTGAAGCGGCATGAATCGCCGGATATGCTGCACTATCTAATGACAACGGCTGTGCCTGAGACCAGATTGCCCGTAGGTCAGAGAGAGTGAACTGACCTGGGTGAATGACGAGTGACTTACTCATGTTGGTTTCCTTCATATGAAATCAATGTGCCAGATACTACGTACCAGCAACAGTCACGTTGCTGCAGTATTCAATATCGACAACCATAATGCGAGAAAATATGCTGCCCTGGCAGCGTATTTCTGAGAATACAAAATGCTTTCGATCTATTTTCGAGTCCATACAGGATTGATGCAAAATTGTTCCGCCAGAGCATAGGCAACGAGAGCAGTACGTGCTTGTACGGCAAGAAGCTTGCTGGTGCAACTTTGCATCAGTCCTGATGGATATCGGCTCATGTCCGACGATATTCGATCGTATTCATTTGCACGCTTATTTGTATACTTTTGATTTGCTTTGATCTACTTACCGGATCATTGGCAAATTCAGACCTTCGCGCTTGGCGCAGGCCACCGCCTGTTCGTAGCCAGCGTCGGCATGACGCATCACACCGGAACCGCAATCGTTGACCAGTACGCGCGCCAGACGTTTCGCTGCGGCATCTGTCCCGTCGGCCACAATCACCATACCGGAATGCTGGGAATAACCCATACCAACGCCACCGCCATGATGCAAAGAAACCCAGCTGGCGCCACCGGCGGTATTCAGCAAGGCATTCAGCAAAGGCCAGTCAGAGACTGCATCGGTGCCATCGAGCATCGCTTCTGTTTCGCGGTTAGGACTGGACACTGAGCCGGTATCAAGGTGATCGCGACCAATGACGATCGGTGCTTTGAGCTCACCGTTTTTGACCATTTCATTGAATGCGAGGCCGGCGATATGACGTTCGCCCAGACCCAGCCAGCAAATACGTGCAGGTAAGCCCTGGAAGGCGATACGTTCACCCGCCATGTCCAGCCATTTATGCACGCCTTTATTGTGCGGGAATAATTCCTTGATTTTGGCGTCGGTTTTACGGATGTCTTCCGGATCACCCGACAAAGCCACCCAGCGGAATGGGCCTTTGCCATCGCAGAACAGCGGACGGATGTAAGCCGGTACAAAGCCGGGGAAATCGAAGGCATTTTTTACGCCGGTATCGAATGCGACCTGGCGGATATTATTGCCATAGTCGACAGTAGGTATGCCCATCGCATGGAAATCCAGCATTGCCTGTACATGCACCGCACAAGCCTGAGCCGCATCCGCCGTCAGCTTTGCATGTTGTGTCGAATCGTGCTGGGCAGACTTCCACTGTTCCACGCTCCAGCCTATAGGCAGATAGCCATTGATCAGATCATGGGCCGAAGTCTGGTCAGTTACCAGATCCGGTTTCATGCCGCCCGCTTTGGCGCGCTTGACCAGCTCAGGCAAAATTTCAGCCGCATTGCCGAGCAAGGCGATGGAAACCGCTTCTTTACGTTCGCAATGCTGCTGTATCAGCGCCAGCGCATCGTCCAGGTCTTTCGCTTGTTTATCGACATAACGGGTACGCAGACGGAAGTCGATACTGCTTTGCTGGCATTCGATATTCAGCGACACCGCACCGGCAAAGCTGGCTGCCAGTGGCTGCGCACCGCCCATTCCACCGAGACCAGCGGTCAGTATCCAGCGCCCACCCCAGTCGCCGTTGTAATGCTGGCGTCCGGCTTCAGCGAAAGTTTCATAAGTGCCCTGCACGATGCCTTGCGTGCCTATGTAAATCCAGCTGCCTGCGGTCATCTGACCATACATGAACAGACCTTTGCGATCGAGTTCATTGAAGTGTTCCCAGTTGGCCCATTTCGGTACCAGATTGGAATTCGCGATCAGCACGCGTGGTGCATCTTCATGGGTCTGGAATACACCGACCGGTTTGCCTGACTGTATCAACAGGGTTTCATCAGCTTCCAGCGCCTTGAGCGAAGCCAGAATCTGATCATAGCATTCCCAGTTACGCGCCGCGCGACCGATGCCGCCGTACACCACCAGATGCTTAGGATTTTCAGCAACGGCCGGGTCCAGATTATTTTGTATCATGCGATAAGCTGCCTCAGCCACCCAGGTTTTACAAACCTTCTCGGCACCATGCGGTGCGTGGATAACACGGCTGGCATCCCAGCGTGGGTCATTATGCAATTGCGTTGTCATGAGTTGTCTCCTGTTAGGTGGAAGGTCGGTGCTTTGATCGCGATGATTCTCATCACGATCAAAGCTGCTCGTTCAGTTGCTATCTAAGTTGCTATCAACGTTGTGATTTACGATGGAAGGAGTTTAAGTTGTATATACAACTTATGCAAGCGGATTTTTTCTCTTTTTTGAGAATTTTATTTGGCTAGCAATACAACTAAGACAACTAAGAATTTGACTGAAAATCAGGGTAAAACTGTCCTAACCAAGTTGTCATACTTCGTCCTGGTGAGTATTACGTCATCATCTGCGTTGCAATTTGCTACACAGCGATGGAACACGAGTACGTCAATAATGAGACAATAGACAAAAATTATTTGCAGGATACCCGTGTCAAAACCTACTCAAGCCGCTCCCGCCTTTCAGATAATCAAGGATTATCTGCTCAAAGAAATCCAGACCGGAACGTGGAAAGAAGGTGATGCCATCCCTTCGGAAGCGATGCTGGCAGAACAGTTCAGCGTGTCGCGTATGACCGTTAACAGGGCAGTCCGTGAGCTGACGAGTGAGCAAATTCTGAACCGGATTCAGGGATCGGGCACTTATGTCGCACAACAAAAGTATCAGGCAACATTGGTGGAGATCAAAAGCATTGCCGAAGAAATCCGTTCTCGCGGCCATATCCATCGTAGCGAATTACATGAACTCAGTGACAATGTGGCCAGCGAACTGTTGGCACAACAATTTCAGGTCATGCCTGGACATAGATTATTCCACTCAGTGATCGTTCATTTTGAAAATGACGTAGCAATTCAAGTAGAAGACAGGTGGATTAATTCGGCAGTGACACCAGATTATCTGGAACAAGATTTCAGCCGTATGACACCGAATGAATACCTGGTTGCCGTTGCGCCCCTGCAGGGTGTTGATTACAGCATAGAAGCCGTACTTCCAACGAAAACAGTCGCTGAGATGTTGCATATTTCAAGCAAAGAAGCTTGTCTGGTATTGCACCGAAAAACCCGCTCACAAGGAAAAATTGCCACCATCGTGACAATGTGGCATCCGGGCAAACGCTATCAATTTGCAGGCAGCTTTTAAACTTGATCATCCTGGCTTGATAATTCCTGTACAGCCCGCATGTGCGGGAAATTGCAAGGGAACCAACTCTACTGCAACATGGTCAGTAACAACTTCACACCAATCAACAAGAAAGCACCTCATGGCAAAGAAAAATGAACTCGATCCGGAAACCGAAGCACTGATCGCCTGGTGTACAGAAGTAGAAACATACCTGATCGCCGGAGGCGCTACCCGCGATCAGGCACAAGATCACATCGAAGAACAGATTGAATGGTTTACCGATCTTTTTTTTGATGGACTGACACCAGAAGAAGCTGCCAAAGAAGCGTTGGCATAAATATCAATGCAAGGCAGCCCATACGTATTATTTTTCACGCCAGAATCGCCATGAAACGCCCCATTTATTTCATCTCATGTGCACTTGCAGCACTCTTGTTGAGCGCCTGTTCGACCACTAAGCGTACAGTACAGGACCATGAAGAATTTGGCGCCACCGGCGTCTTTACCCGCAACTTCGCCTCTGCCGAGCAAACCGCATGTGAGGCAGCTCGTCGTGCCTTGTTGAGCCAGGGTTATGTCATCAGTGACTGGAAGCCGTCTGTCATCAAGGGACGGCGTAAATATCAACCAGAAAATGATATTCATGCCGAAATAGAATTCAACGTCGTCTGTGTCGCTGACAGTAAAGGCAGCAACAGCACTACTGTTTTTGCCAATGCGGTACGTGACCGGTATTCACTGAAAAAAAGCAATACCTCTGCCAGTATCGGTGTCAGCGCTCTGGGATCTGTTTCATTGCCTTTTGGATCAACAGATGATGCGCTGGTCAAAGTTGCCAGCGAAACGATACCGACCGGACATTTCTATGAGCAGTTTTTTGATTTGCTGGAGCGTTATCTGGATAATGTCCCTGCAATCACCGAGCCAGAAACTGAAAAGAAGCTACTGATACCACCGACACCACTCACCTCGCCCTCAGGCACAGCACCAATTCAGGCACCTGCCTCAACACAAAACGACGCGTCTAAAAAAACGGATGAAGAATCACCATGATGCAAACGGATGATCTGCAGCGACTGCTGACACGCAAAATGCCTTACGGAAAATATAAGGACAAAGCCATCGCTGATCTTCCAGGTGATTATCTTGGCTGGTTTGCGCGTGAAGGGTTTCCTAAGGGTGAGATCGGTCGTTTGCTCGCACTGATGTACGAAATCGATCACAACGACCTGCGCAGCTTATTACAGCCGCTCAGAGACGCTGTGAAGTAATCAATCGCGTTCAGTGGCTTATCTGTTTATTGACTCTCATCGGCCGAAGCAATCAACATCGTCGCAATATCATTCGCATTCATCAGTCGTGCAACCGGATAACGACGCCATTCAGGTTCACGAAAACGCTGGCAATGAGTAAAAATAAAGTCCAGCACCGCTTCCTGATTGTTTAATAACGCCGGATGTTCTAGCTTCCAGCGCTCAAAAGCGAGACGTGTCAGCTCTTCACTCTGCAAAATTTCTGCTGCGGTATCCTCAAATACGTAATCGGAGTACGCCTCTTTTTTTTCCAGCACACTATTAAAAAATCCCCAGCGGAAAAAACTGTCGTGTGCTTCCGGCTCCAGCGTTTCCACCGCATAACGCGCCTGAACCTGATCCAGCATCAATACCATATCACCCACCTGCGCTGTGACCTCTTCTATCTGACAATCAAGACTGACCTGATCGTGAAACAGATGCCCTTCATAAGCATCAGGGCGTGACCCTATACTGCGTATGCGATACATCTGCACTTGCAATGTCGTCGTACGTGTTACCTCGCGTAATATCACGCCATTCCATTGCAAGCGCTCAAGCACTGCCCACCAGGATTGCGGGATCAGATAAGCAAGTGGTTTGACCACTTGCACATGCGGCACAAAGTGATTGAAATAAGGAATTGGTTTTTCCCAAGGTTGCTGACGGTCATATGACAAACGGGTGTAATTTCCCAGGCGGCTAGGACTGTATTGCGCCTGATAACCTTTAAACATAAAGCTTGAAGGCTGATGATGATCGGCTCGCCAGTTGACCGCAATCTCCGACTGTCGGGTGAAAGCCTGACGTGCTTCAGCACGCAGCAACTGAATCTGGCCAGCATGCGCCACCGTAAAACTCAACACCGTTTCAATCAATGCACGCATGGATGCATACCGATCGGCAAAAGGTTTCAGCATATGCGTTTCCGGCATAAATCCTATGGTCTGATGCAGCGCTGCATAGCCGGTAGAAAATCGTGGCGTTTCCAGAAAATCTTCAATGCCATGATCGGGAATTTCGTTGACTGGATTGACATAGGGACAGGTCGGCCAGCCACGTGCATCCATTTCACGGTAGATGGCTGGCAACATGTTGTCACGCAAAAAATTCCCGAGTTCGCCGCCCAATTTATCTGTCTGCGTCTGTATCAGTGTCATCGTGTATTGATAGTCCGCACCATTCGATGTATGCGTATCGACCATCACATCGGGATTCCACTCGCAAAAAAAACGATTGAATACCTGTGCATTCAAGCTGTCACATTTAATGAAATCGCGGTTTAAATCCAGATGCAGGCTATTGCCACGAAAACCAAATTGTTCAGGTCCATCCTGATTCACACGCGACGTATTCTGGCGATTCAGGCATCCATCAACGTTATAGACCGGTATAAATAAAAATACCGTTTTACCCAACGCTTCTCGTAGCGACTGTTGCAGACAAAAATCTCTGACCAGCGCCATGCAGGCATCAATACCTTCAGGCTCTCCGGGATGTATGCCGTTATTATTAAAAAAAACTGGCCGATGCGCCTTTTGCAATTGCTCACGATCAAAAACGCCGTCAGCGCTGACCAGGCCGGCATGAATAGGTCGCCCTGCATCAGAATAGCCAATGATCTTGAAACTCAGTACCTGCGGAAACTGTGTGGCAAGTTGCTCATAAAACGCAATACAGGCATCCCAGGTTGTTGTCTGAGTCTGGTTACCAGATTCATAAGGCGTCAATAAATGCGGAGGGATTGAAAGCATGGAATCAGCATCCAGGAATAAATAAGGGGAAAATTTTAACAGGCGCTGAATACAGACGCCTCTATGCGGCCTCTATGCGACCACTATGCGATCCGATTCAGCTCAATTGGATTGAACTAGTCAGGAATAGTTCCCGCTGAAACCCATGCCAAAATCCATATCGATGATAAGTGAAGACATCACAAACAGAAAACAATCCGGAAACAGATAATCATCTGGCCAGTACCTGCAAACTGGCTCATCGGCACTTCAAATTAAGTATCACCATCCAGATAGTAAATGCTAATCCATCATACCTGCGTAGCTGACGTACTCAGTAGCGCCTGTATACGGTTCCTGACAAAGCCAATATGGCTACGTAAACCATACAATTCCTCAGCATAGGAAAGCGGTATTGTCAGGCGATTCACACGGGCTTCGATATCATCCAGATGATGCAATTGTTTTTGTAACACCTGTTGTCGATCTTCGGACGTCAGATTTTCTATGGACTGCTCCACCAGCCTCAATTGGCCATACCAACGGTAAATCCGGGAACGGATACGCCAGACATACAGCGGCGGAATAATTTTGGACAGCGGCAGCAACAAGGCACCGAACGCAACCAGCACGACCCACATACGCTCAAAAAAGTTGGCAATCCAGAAGCTCAGATAACGCTGTAATACAGGAGGGCCGGACTTATAAAATTTTTCAGCTTCATGAGAAACCGGAATTTCTACATATTTATCAGAGGGAAACTCCCCTTGCTTGCTAAACCAGTCAGCGCGGCTATGTATCTTTTGCGCAGCCTGCAACAGCAAACCAGTTAGTGCTGGGTGCAGACTTTCGTGCGCAACCATCGTTGCCGTTGGAGAAATCAGATGATAATCATGCGCTGGAATATCGTTACCGATGTCGACAATGCCTCTGGGCAGCACGACATGCGACAAAAATGGAAAGCGCCGTGTATAGGCTTCCGCCTGCACAAAATCAAACAAGCGGATACCCGGCGTCAGCAGCAACATTTGCACCAGAGGTGAATCACTGGCACTGCTAAAGACCAGAGCATCTATTTTTCCATCCAATAATGCCGCTGTAGCCGGAGTATCCTTCAGATATCGCAGGTTGACATCTTCGGTGGTCATGTTGTTGACAGATAAAATCTGCGAAAACAGACGATTGACTCCCATTCCTTCGGAACCGATATTGATCGTTTTTCCTTTGAGCTGACTGATCGTAGTGATCTCTTTTTTATCGCGGTAAAAAATCCATATAGGCTCATAAAACAGGCTGCCCAGCGAGATCAGACCTTTTTCCTGCGCGTCTGCTGTTTCAATGGAACCACTGCGGACAAAACCAACTTCAATCTCAGAATCGGGATCACTGATACGTCGCAGATTTTCCTGCGAGCCCTCCGATGCCTGAAAACGCAAGCTGATCTGATTTTTAGCCAGCTCTGCTGCGTAGCGTCTCGCAAAACGCTCATAACCACTATTTTCTGGGCCGGTAGAAATATCAATGACACGCGATGGCGCAGGATCTACCAGCCAATAGCCGATGCCGCAAACGATGATCATCATGAGCGTGACTGGACCAAATGCCACTAGCAAATCGCGCAAAGAAAACAGCGTGAACTTGATTTTTTTCATCGGCGTCAGATCAGGCTTCAGCAACCTTACTGGTAGCAATATATTCTGCGTCAAACTGATCCAGACCTGCGCACATGACCTGATAAGCTGCAGCAACCTGCTCAGGATCGCCTTTTACACCCAGTTCGATATGACGGCGTTGTGTCGCTGAACCTACGCTTGGCAGACTGAATACTTTAATTAAGGGAAATTCTGCTTCCAGTGCTTCCATCAACGGTGTCAGTGTCGATTCCATTGATTCATAGACAAAAACAGCTTGCTCGGCACGCGCTTGCTGATGGAATAAATGCTGGAAATGCGTATCCAGCACCCACTCTATCATTGGCCATGCCATCACCGGAAAACCCGGTACGAAGTAATGCTGACGAATCGAAAACCCCGGGATTTTATTATAAGGATTGGGTATCAATTCAGCGCCTTGCGGGAATTCGCCCATCTTCAGACGCTGCAAATTCTCTGCACTATCGAGGTCGATTTCTTTGCCAGCCTCTTTGGCCATATCACTGATTCTGCTCTGGATCAAACGCTTTGCCTCCGGATGCAGCACCAGCGGCAGGTTCAGTGCAGATGCGGCGCACTGGCGGGTATGGTCATCCGGCGTGGCACCAATGCCACCCGTTGAAAATACGATGTCGTTACTCCCGAAACTACGCTGTAATGTCGAAATAATGCGGGTGCGGTCGTCACCGATATATTCAACCCAATCCAGTTGCAAACCGCGTGCGTGCAGGAGTTCGAGCACTTTAGGCATGTGCTTGTCAACGCGTTTGCCAGACAGAATTTCGTCACCGATAATGATCAGACCGATAGCCACATGAGACTCCTGATAAATGTTACACAATGGGTACGCAATCGGTAAGGCAATTGGTACACGTTACGGACAATAAACATGACTGGCTTGATTGAAACCAGTTCAACAACTGTTAATGTTTACAGATAATACTTACAGATAATGCATGCAAATCGCGACTGACACAAAACCGCCTAAGCGGCGTGATGGCTCATTGCCAAGACAATTTTGGCGTCAGCTCTATACTTTTGAATACCTGACGACAAACGCCAGTTTACACGATCGATTTCCGTCGTGGGAAATTGCCGGACGATACTTATCCGGCATTAATCGTCGGAGACACCTGAACAGATCGTTGTTGTTTCAACGCTGCCAGACAAAAATGCTGAAACCAGAGGCCGGTGAAGACAAACACTAAAACGTATACCCAGATGGCTAATCCAGCCAGAACCGGTAAAAACATTACTGATAACACGCCCCCCAGCCACAGCAGGCCAGGTGCAGCCCCGATCAGACCTGCAATAGTACCGATCAATAACAGCGACCAGCGATGCTGCTGTATCAGTTGTCGGCGTTCTTCACGATCAGCATGTAAAGATAAGGCATCATAGACCATCACCCGATATGTCAGCCATCCCCACAGCAACGGTTGCAGCACCAGGCTGACCGGTGGTATCAGCGTCAATGGCAACGCCAGCAACCATAACAAGGCAAAGACAATAAACGAAGACAATGAATGCCAGAGGCTGCCAAACAGCGAGCCGCCACGACGCTGTTCCAGATCGGGATAGGTGCGCGCGCCGACATGTTTGTTGATGGCGGGCATCGCAAACAGACCTATGCACAGCAAGGCAGTAAACACCATCACCGGCAGCAGCAGCCACATGGCGACCAGTGGCACCACCATGGTCTTGAACGTCAGCAAACCCAGCATATTGAGTACATCGCCAGCAGTATGAAAACCATCATTAGCGATGAACCATTGCTGCAGATAATCCATTAATGCCTGCAAGCCAAACCACATGGCAATACTCCATATCGCCAAAGCGGCCAGAAAAGGCCAGAAAGTCAACAGCAGCATCCGGAAATGTAATTGCGCCACCAGCGCCCTGCCCCATGAAATACCGACTGCTGAGAGATTCATAACGGCATGTCCTTTTCCAGGCCACACATACGTTTAATGCCCAGCCATTGCTGTGACCAGAACCCTTGGCCGTAATCACGGGAACAGCCTTCCGGTGCAGGTAACTGATCACGAATGCCCGTCTTCACGAACTCATCCGAGAATAATGCTGTGCCGAACAAGATATCCCAGATCGGGAACAGTACCGCAAAATTATGTCCACCTAACGTACCTTTACCATTGGCTTCATGTCCCAGACCGATCGCATGATGCAGACGGTGAAACCGCGGAGAAACCAGAATCCTGTCGCCAAAATGACCAAAATGGATACGCACGTTCGCATGTTGCAGGCTTTGCAGCATTTGCGATGCCATGACCAGCATCACGTATTGTCGCGGCTCTACGCCGATCGCCAGCGCAATCACGCCCATATAAATATCACGCAAAAAATCATCCAGCAAATGGTTACGGTTATCGCTCCACAAGTTCATATCCTGTTGACTATGATGCAGACTGTGCAGCCCCCACCACCAGTTAAATTGGTGTTCTGCGCGGTGATACCAGTAATCAAAAAAATCCAGCACGACCAGATAGACCAGAAACACCAGCACAGGGTGATTCACCATGTCTGGCCAGATATTTTCCAGATTGAAGGGCTTAACGCCCTGAAAATGCAAAATAGCAGTCAAATGATCCAGCAAAGGATCAAGAACAAAAAATACCAGTATGGAAAATGCGCCCAGCCTGTGAAGTGCCGTATAAATGAAATCATTCCAGCGTGCGTAGCCGTTGCGGATAGGCTGCACCGGAATCAGTGCTTCCAGCGGTCGCAAAATGATAAATAAAATAATCAGCTGCAACACACCGAAGATAAACCATTCCACGCCCTCAAAAGAATCTTCGATAAACTCGCCCAGACCACAATAAAACATCAGGGGTTGTACGACAGTTTCAAAAATCCAGGCTTGCAGATTGGTAAATAAATCAGAGAAATTCATTATTGAGCGACTCGGTAAGAAGGATGTTCACGCAGGGTAGCAAAACAATAGCCTTTTTGCTCAAGGCCAGAAATCAGCGGCTCCAGATTCTCGGGAGCCCAGGCTTGCTTGCGAGACCAGATGCCAAGATGTGCCATAAAAATATCGCCATCACGCAAACCAGTCAGCGCACGTTTCAGCAACATTGGGTTACTGAATTTTTCGCTGGATAATTCATCACCAGAAAATCCGGCGGCAGCCCAGGCAACGTGTCGATACCCGCAGGACTCACCTGCCTTTTGCAGATTCGGTGTCAGTTTTCCACCGGGTGCACGCCAGTAAGGGTCGAGTTTTTTACCTGTCAATTGCAAAAAACGCTGATCGACGCGACGTAATTCCTCGCAATACTGACCTGCAGTCCATGTCAACTTTTGTCCAGCTTGTGCGCCGAACTGCGGCCTGACTTCAATGCGGCCATCGGGTAAATCGCGCATGGCATAAACATGATCAAAGGTATGACTACCAAATGCATGGCCTTCATTTGCCAGCGTTTTCCAGTAACTCCCCCAGGAAGCATCCAATGAATAGTCGTCGCGAACCGTTTTTTCGTTGGCCAGAAAAAACGTCGCCTTGATCTGGTGACGGCGCAACACTGACGCGATCAACTCGGTCTGTGACTGGCTGCCCGTATCGAAAGTCAGATAAATGTGCCCCTGACATTGCACGGCAGCAGCAGTAGCAGCACTTGCTACAGATGGGCTGCACGCAATGCCTAGCAATAAAGGGAACGACGGCACCAGCCTGCGAAAACCACTGGCAACCATCGGTAATTTACATATTTCCGGCACGGTTCGCAAAGAAAACTCCATGAGGAGAGCGTCCGACTGGAATCAGTTTGATGACTTTTCTGGAAGCGATGTCTACCACTGCGACTTTTTTAATCCAGCGCAGGGTCGTCCATAAAGTCTTGCCATCTTCGCTCACTTCCATGCAATCCGGGCCGCCTGGCACAGGAATGCTGCCGACGTTTTCCAGTGTTTGCTGGTCAATGATGTTGATCTCATTGGAAGTACGGTTAGAGACAAATAAATGGCGTTTGTCACCTAAAGCACGGAAATTATGCGTACCAACACCAGCCTTGATGCGTTTGATCGTTTTTTGTGTGCGCCAGTCAATCACTTCTACATAATTGCTGCCCATGATGCCGACCAGCAGATATTTATCGTCTGGAGTCATGACAATGCCGGCTGGCAGCTTACCTACAGGGATAGTCCATTTTACTTTCTGAGTCGCCAGATCAATCGCAGATACCTGATCGCTCCCCTGCTGCGTAATAAACACGGTCGTGCTGGCAGCATCAAACGCCATATGGCTTGGCAATTTTGCCAGAGGAACACGTTGAGCCAGACGCATCTCTTTGCCATCATAATGATAGAAATCAACACGATCCAGACGCAATGAATTCGACACGAACCATTTTTGATCAGGTGAAAAGCCGATCTGATAAGGATCGGCGATATCTTTCATTCTTTTTTGAATTTGTCCGGTCTTAGGATCCAGAAAAACCAATTCATCGCCAACGGCATTGGCAACAATCAGTGATTTGTTGTCCGGCGTCGCCATCAGATGATGTGGTTCTTTACCGATAGGGAACGTGCTGATTTCTTTATAGGTCTGCTGATCCAGCAAACTGACTGTGGCATCACGTGAATTCAAGACCACCACCACATTTGACGGTGTATTTGACTGCGCAATTGCTGCGGAAAAAGGCGTTAATAAAGAAAAAACCAGGGATGCCAACAAATGACGACTACGCATGAAAGAGAACCGCTAAAAATGAATCGAATCTCCATTTTACAGCGCATGGGCTGAGGGGGTGCTCTTTCTATTGGCGGAATTTCTACTTTTCAGCATATTTTGAGAAAGATCAAGCCTCATTTTATTTCCACGCGGAAATTTAATGAACATTCTGCGATCAATTCCCCTCTCAGATACATTCACAAATCCATTTTGCTCCGCTTTTGCTCTACAATTGCGCCAGATTTTTTAAAGAAACAGGACTTACGCAAAATTGTTCCAGTAAGGCATGGCGACGAAGGCAGTACATGCTGTACGACAAGGAGCCATAACGCCGCTGGGGCGGTTTTGCGTAAGTCCCAGAAATAAAGGAAAACCATGACCTCTATCACGACAGTATCCGGCCTGCAATACGAAGACAAAGTTGTTGGCGATGGCGCAGAAGCGCAGGCAGGCAACCACGTTGTTGTTCATTACACTGGCTGGTTGCAAAATCCAGACGGCAGCGCAGGTAAGAAATTTGACTCAAGCAAAGATCGCAATGATCCATTCTCGTTCCCACTTGGTGCTGGTCATGTGATTAAAGGCTGGGATGAAGGCGTGCAAGGAATGAAAATCGGCGGCACCCGCATCCTGACTATCCCTTCCAGCCTTGGCTACGGTCCACGCGGCGCCGGTGGTGTGATTCCGCCAAATGCCACGCTGATTTTTGAAGTTGAACTGCTCGGCGTCTGAAGCAGCGCTATTGTTGGATAAAAAGGGGGAGTATCTACACTGTAGTGCTGGTAGTCTCATGTTTTAAAGCACTCATCCAGTCAAGTGGATGATACTCCCCCTCGGTATGTACTCACTACAATACCCCAGACGAGACCCATGAAGTGTGACAACTTCATGGGTCTCGTGCATTGTAATCGCCGTTTTGCTTATCGCCGTTTTTCTTCTTACTCACGCCAGTTTCTGTGCAAATTCACGAACGAATGACGGCGATGAACTTGTACGGCGATCAACCATCAGTCATCAATCATCCGCCATCAATCCTTCACCATCAATGCGCGAGTGCGTTCTTGATCTGCTGCAACGACGTTGGGTCCTCAATGGTGGTCAGATCACCAGCATCACGGCCTTCGCAGATTGCCTGAATCGAGCGACGCAATAATTTGCCCGAACGGGTCTTCGGTAACGTCGTGACAAAATGTACCCGAGACGGTCTGGCAACCGCGCCCAGCTGCTTATCGACGACCGCCATCACCTCTGCCTCCAGCGCTTTCATGTTTTCTGCGCTGGCCGCCAGTTCCGGATGCTTCAATATTGCAAACGCAACAGCCACCTGCCCTTTGAGCTTATCTTCCACGCCGACAACCGCAACTTCCGATACTTGAGGATGACTGGAAATACTCTCCTCTATCTCGCGCGTGCCGAGACGATGACCGGCCACATTAATCACATCGTCGGTACGACCAAGAATAAAGTAATAACCATCCGCATCGCGGATACCCCAGTCAAACGTCGAATACAACTGCTCATGTGCAAAATTTGACCAGTATGTCTGCACAAAACGCTGATCGTCGCCGTAGACGGTTTGCATACAACCCGGTGGCAATGGTCCTTTGATCGCGACAACACCTTTTTCATTGGCGGCACATTCCGCACCAGTAGATTCATTAATCAATTGCACGTTATAACCGTACACCGCAACACCGGGGCTGCCGAGTCGGGTAGCTTTGTTTTCAATGCCACGGGCAATCGACAGAATTGGCCAGCCAGTTTCGGTTTGCCAGTAATTATCAATAATAGGCACACCCAACTCGCTGGCGATCCAGTCCGATGTGGTTTCATCCAATGGTTCCCCCGCCAAGTACAAGGCTTTCAATGAAGAAAGATCATATTTTTTCATCAACTCAGATGGATGTTTTTTCAGTACGCGGATCGCTGTGGGCGCAGAAAACATGCGTGTGACCTTGTACTTTTCAACGATACTCCACCAGATACCGGCATCTGGTCTGATCGGCGTTCCTTCATACATGATGGTGGCCATTCCGGCGATCAGCGGGCCGTACACAATGTAGGAGTGACCAACCACCCAGCCGATATCCGACGTGGCAAAATAGGTTTCACCCGGGTTGCCGCAAAAAATGTGTTTCATCGATGACGCCAGTGCAACGGCATAACCACCAACATCACGCTGCACGCCTTTCGGTTTGCCAGTCGTGCCAGAGGTGTACAGTACATAAGACATCTCGTTCGATTCCAGCCATGTCACTGGCACCTGGGCCGCCATGTGCTGTTCACGTGCGCTGGCATAATCCACATCACGTCCAGCGACGATATTCATCTCATCCAGACCGCGATTCACCAGCAATACATGCTGTGGCTTGTGATTTGCCGCTGCGATTGCCTCATCCAACAAAGGTTTATAAGGTACTGCCTTACCACCACGCATACCAGCATCCGCTGAGATCACCAGAACCGGTGCTGCATCATCAATCCGGGTTGCCAGACTTTTGGCAGCAAACCCGCCGAATACGACAGAATGCACTGCGCCGATACGGGCGCACGCCAGCATGGCAAAAGCGGCTTCCGCGATCATCGGCATATAAATCAGCACGCGGTCACCTTTCCGCACACCAAGAGACTGCATGATGGCCGCCATGCGCTGCACTTCTGCGTGCAAATCAGCAAAGCTATACACCTTTTCAACATTGGTTTCTGTTGAAATCGCAATCAGTGCCGGTTTGTCTGCCTGCGTCGCAAGCCAGCGATCGACAGCGTTGTGACACAGATTAGTCTGTCCACCGACAAACCATTTGGCAAATGGTGGCCGGCTGTGATCCAGTACCTGATTGTATGGTTGATGCCAGTCAATCAGTCTGGCCTCTTTATCCCAGAATAATTCTGGTTGCTGGATAGATTCCTGATAAAACGCTGCGTAAGACATAGTCCCTCCTGAAGTAGATAGGATGCGAATTTGTAATGTGATGAAAACTGCACAACTGACAAAATTGACGGAATTGACGAAGCCAAGGACAACAACCTAAGGACAGCAATCTCAATAAGCATTGCAACACCAACGCCCATTTCGCCGACATCAGTCACACATTCAATTCATCGCACCAGATTCCTGTTATATAAATTTTATGTAAGTTTTATGTAAGCCAATAAGAAAAAACGCGACCGTTTAACTGGTCGCGCTTTCTATTCGTATTTTTCCCGTATTTTCTATCAGCATTTTTATTTTTCCACACATTGCGCTGCATTGTTGAGGATCAAAACAGATCATCCCGAACATCACCATGGTGTTTTTTCTGAGCATGAACAGACGGAACTGAAGCAACTGAAACAAACAATGTAACTTCTCACCCCATACCCGAGCGGCAGCAAAAAGCTTCATGCTGACCGGGATGAGATGAGTATTGGTCCAGTTGGTCCAGTTGATCTTCATGCTGTCACTCAGAATGTATCGCCGGGAATACGCACCCAGCCTTCCATCAGTACACGGGCACTACGGCTCATGATGGCTTTTTTGACGGTCCATTCGCCATTCACCTGCGTTGCTTCCGCACCGACCCGCAAGGTGCCGGACGGATGACCAAAACGCACCGCAGTACGTTCGCCGCCACCCGCAGCCAGATTCACCAGTGTGCCGGGAATCGCCGCCGCAGTGCCGATCGCAACCGCTGCCGTACCCATCATCGCGTGATGCAGTTTGCCCATAGATAAAGCGCGCACCAGCAGATCAATCTCCGTTGCATTGACTTGCTTACCACTCGACGACACATACGACTGCGGTTGAGCAACGAAAGCTACCTTCGGCGTATGCTGGCGTTTTGCAGCTTCATCAATATGCTTGATCAAGCCCATACGTACCGCTCCATAAGCGCGGATAGTCTCGAACTTTGCGAGTGCTGCAGCGTCACTGTTGATCGCGTCTTGCAACTCAGTGCCGGTGTAGCCTATCGCTTCAGCGTTCACAAAAATCGTCGGAATACCGGCATTGATCATGGTCGCCTTCAGTGTGCCGATACCGGGCACCTCCAGATCATCGACCAGATTGCCTGTCGGGAACATGGAGCCGCCAGCGCCTTCTTCATCGGCTGCCGGATCCATGAATTCAAGCTGCACTTCAGCGGCTGGAAAAGTCACACCGTCGAGTTCAAAGTCGCCAGTTTCCTGCACTTCGCCATTCGTAATCGGCACATGAGCGATGATGGTTTTGCTGATATTCGCTTGCCAGATGCGTACCACGGCGATGCCGTTTTGTGGAATACGACTCGCATCCACCAGACCGGCGCTGATCGCGAACGAACCAACCGCTGCCGACAAATTGCCGCAATTACCGCTCCAGTCAACAAAAGCCTTATCTATCGACACCTGACCGAACAGGTAATCGACATCGTGATCCGCCTTGGTACTTTTTGACAGAATCACTGTTTTACTGGTGCTGGAGGTCGCACCGCCCATACCGTCGATTTGTTTGCCGTAAGGGTCGGGGCTGCCGATCACGCGCAACAGGATTGCGTCACGCGCAGCACCGGGCACTTGCGCCGCCTGCGGCAAATCCTGCAAACGGAAAAACACACCTTTGCTGGTACCGCCACGAATATACGTCGCGGGAATTTTAATTTGAGCTGGATGAGCCATCATTCATCTTTCGTATTTTGACAATCTGAAATTCCTGAAACCACTCGTGTAAGATTCGCTATGTGCACCAGCATGCCTGCTGGCCAAACAGTACGCACAGCGCACCCTACTGTCGTGTTGAGACATTTAAAAAATCAGGCTGCTTTCGTCGATTCCAAAAAGTCTTGCGCAAAGCGCTGCAACACACCACCGGCCTCATAAATCGAAACTTCTTCTGCGGTATCCAGGCGGCAGGTGACAGGCACTTCGACGCGTTCACCATTTTTACGATGAATGATCAGCGTCAGCGTAGCGCGTGGTGTGCGTTGACCCACGACATCAAAAGTTTCGCTACCGTCGATATTCAGCGTCAGGCGGTTCACACCTGGTTTGAATTCCAGCGGCAATACGCCCATACCGACCAGATTCGTACGATGGATACGTTCGAAACCTTCAGCCACAATCGCTTCCACACCCGCCAGACGCACACCTTTGGCGGCCCAGTCACGCGATGAACCCTGACCATAATCCGCACCGGCGATGATGATCAACGGCTGCTTGCGTTCCATATAGGTTTCAATCGCTTCCCACATGCGGGTCACTTTGCCTTCTGGTTCTATGCGAGCCAGCGAGCCGGCTTTCACTTTGCCATCGACCTGCACCATTTCATTTTTCAATGTCGGGTTCGCAAAGGTCGCGCGCTGCGCTGTCAGATGATCGCCGCGATGGGTTGCGTAGGAATTGAAATCTTCTTCCGGCAAACCCATTTTGGCGAGGTAAGCACCCGCCGCACTGTCGAGCATAATCGCATTCGATGGTGATAGATGATCGGTCGTGATGTTGTCGCCCAATACCGCCAAAGGACGCATGCCAGTCATCGTGCGTGGCGCAGCGAGCGCGCCTTCCCAGTATGGTGGACGGCGGATATACGTCGTTTGCGGACGCCAGTCGTACAGCGGGCTGACTTTCTCACCGTTGTCGGCCTGAATCGCAAACATAGGCTCATACACCTGACGGAACATTTCAGGCTTGACGCTGGATTTCACAATCGCATCAATTTCTTCATCGGTAGGCCAGATATCTTTTAAACGGATTTCTTTGCCATCAACGACAGTCAAAACATCCTTCTCAATATCAAAGCGTATCGTGCCCGCAATCGCATACGCAACTACCAGCGGTGGGGATGCGAGGAATGCTTGTTTTGCATACGGATGGATACGTCCGTCGAAATTACGGTTACCGGATAACACGGCAGTCGCGTATAAATCGCGATCAATAATTTCTTGCTGGATCACAGGATCAAGCGCACCGGACATGCCGTTGCAAGAAGTGCAGGCATAAGCAACCACGCCGAAGCCCAGCTTTTCCAGATCGTCCATCAAACCAGCTTCTTCCAGATACAACGTAACGGCTTTGGAGCCTGGCGCCAGTGATGATTTCACCCACGGTTTGCGGGTAAGTCCCAGTTTATTCGCATTACGCGCCAGCAGCGCTGCCGCAATCACATTACGCGGATTGCTGGTATTGGTGCAGCTGGTAATCGCCGCGATAATCACAGCGCCATCCGGCATTTGCCCTGGCACATCATCCCATTTGGCAGCGATGCCTTTAGCGGCCAGATCGCTGGTTGCAACGCGTGCATGCGGATTCGATGGACCAGCCATATTACGCACGACACTGGACAAATCGAATGTCAATACGCGTTCGTACTCAGCATTGATCAGACTGTCTGCCCACAGACCGGCAGCTTTCGCATAAGTCTCGACCAGTTTCACCTGTTCATCGCTGCGGCCAGTCAGTTTCAGATAATCAATGGTTTGCTGATCGATCGCGAACATCGCCGCTGTCGCGCCGTATTCCGGTGCCATATTTGAAATCGTCGCGCGGTCACCGAGCGTCAGCGCAGCAGCGCCAGCGCCGTAAAATTCAAGGTAGGCACCCACCACTTTTTGCTTACGCAGGAATTCAGTCAATGCCAGCACCACGTCAGTGGCAGTGATGCCTGGCTGCGGACGACCAGTGAGTTCAACGCCGATGATATCCGGCAAACGCATCCACGATGCGCGCCCCAGCATGACATTTTCTGCTTCCAGACCGCCGACACCAATCGCGATCACACCCAGCGCATCGACGTGAGGCGTGTGGCTGTCGGTACCGACCAGCGTATCAGGAAATGCCACGCCATCTTTGGCATGAATCACTGGCGACATCCGTTCCAGATTGATCTGATGCATGATGCCGTTACCCGGCGGGATCACATCCACATTTTTGAAAGCTTTTTTGGTCCAGTTAATAAAGTCAAACCGGTCTTCATTACGACGGTCTTCAATCGCGCGGTTTTTGGAAAACGCGTCAGGATCAAAACCGCCGCATTCGACTGCCAACGAGTGATCGACAATCAGTTGCACCGGCACGACCGGATTCACTTGCGCCGGATCACCGCCCTGCTCTGCAATCGCATCACGCAAACCAGCCAGATCAACCAGCGCAGTCTGCCCCAGAATATCGTGGCAGACCACACGTGCGGGGAACCACGGAAAATCGAGTTCGCGTTTGCGTTCGATGAACTGTTTCAGAGAATCAGTCAGGGTCGCCGGATCGCAACGACGCACCAGATTTTCAGCCAGTACGCGTGAGGTGTAGGGCAGTTTGTCGTAAGCACCGGGTTGAATCGCATCGACTGCCGCACGGGCGTCGAAAAAATCCAGTTGGGTGCCGGGGAGTGGTTTGCGGTTTGCAGTGTTCATGGCTTATTCAGGAATAATGGATGTTCTGGGAGCGGAACGCGTGGCAGTCTGTTTCATCAGTAGCACAAACAGCGCCGGAAGAAGGTAGCAAAGCGCTACGAACACCGGCGTTGTCTGCACGCTGCTATACGCACTTTTCTGCGTTGATGATGTGTACCTATCTTGTACAGATGTTGTACTGATTTTGTACTAATTGTGTACTCAGATTGCTCTGCTCATCAACGCATGTCAGACAAATTAAAATGATCGATTACAAATGACCAATTACTTACGATCGTTGATTGGTACGAATGTCAGATCTTCAGGGCCCACATAGTTGGCGCTTGGACGAATGATCTTGTTGTCGATACGCTGCTCGATGATATGCGCAGCCCAGCCAGAAGTACGTGCGATCACGAACAGTGGTGTAAACATAGCAGTTGGTACGCCCATCATGTGATAAGACACCGCGGAGAACCAGTCCAGGTTCGGGAACATTTTTTTGATGTCCCACATGACTGTTTCCAGACGCTCGGCGATATCAAACATTTTGGTTGATCCTGCTTCTATCGATAAATTGCGCGCTACTTCTTTGATCACTTTGTTACGTGGATCGGAAATCGTGTACACAGGATGACCGAAGCCGATCACTACTTCTTTGTTCTCAACGCGTTTTTTGATGTCGGCTTCTGCTTCGTCAGGGTTGTCGTAACGCTTCTGGATTTCGAACGCAACTTCGTTCGCGCCACCGTGTTTAGGACCACGCAATGCACCGATTGCGCCTGTAATCGCCGAATGCATGTCGGAGCCAGTGCCCGCAATGACGCGGCCGGTGAATGTTGATGCATTGAATTCGTGTTCTGCGTACAGAATCAGGGAAGTGTGCATGGCTTTTTCCCATGAAGCGCTTGGTTTCGCGCCGTGCAGCAAGTGCAGGAAATGGCCGCCAATCGACTCATCGTCGGTTTCCACTTCAATACGCTTGCCGTTATGGCTGAAGTGGTACCAGTACAACAGCATGGAACCCAACGATGCCATCAGGCGATCTGCAATGTCGCGTGCGCCTGGTGTGTTGTGATCATCTTTTTCTGGCAATACGCAACCAAGTACGGAAACGCCGGTACGCATCACGTCCATAGGATGGGATGATGCTGGCAATGCCTCAAGCGCTGCTTTCAGATTTGCCGGCAAGCCGCGCAACGCCTTGAGTTTAGTTTTATAAGCGCTGAGTTCGGCTGCTGTTGGCAGTTTTCCGTGTACCAGCAAATGGGCGATTTCTTCAAATTCGCAAGCATCAGCGACATCCAGGATGTCGTAGCCACGGTAGTGCAAATCGTTACCGGTTTTACCAACGGTACACAATGCAGTATTGCCAGCGGTGACGCCGGACAAGGCAACAGATTTTTTTGGTTTGAAAGAAACTGCTTCAGTCATGCTGTTCTCCTAAAATGATGTTAAATATACTCCCCTCAGTATTTTTTATAAGCCTTTAAATCCGTGGACTATAAGACGATTTATTAAAAAATAAGGGGGAGTATGTGTTTTTATCGGTTATCGGGCTAAATATTTGTACTGATCATGCATACATCTTGTATGCCGCTTGATATTGTCTGACGCTGAAGATTCACCTTGAATATTCGGCATCCATCAATGCTCATCCATACTCATGAATACCTTTCGGTACCCATGAGCCGCATTCAATTTATTTTTTTTGCTGCGCAAACAAGGCATCCAGTTTTTGCTCAAAATCGTGATAGTTGATGCGTTCGTACAATTCCATCCGGGTTTGCATCGTATCGACCACGTTCTTTTGTGAACCATCACGACGAATCGCGGTGTAGACGTTTTCAGCAGCTTTGTTCATCGCGCGGAACGCAGACAATGGATACAGCACCAAACCGACATCCACCGCAGCCAGTTCTTCGACGGAATACAACGGTGTCGCGCCGAATTCTGTAATGTTGGCCAGAATAGGTACTTTGACAGCGCTGGCGAACTGTTTGTACATCGCCAGTTCAGTAATCGCTTCCGGGAAAATCATGTCGGCACCGGCTTCGACACATGCCTGAGCACGATCAATGGCAGATTCCAGCCCTTCTACTGCCAGCGCATCGGTACGCGCCATGATCACGAAGTTTTCGTCAGTACGCGCATCAACAGCGGCTTTGATACGATCAACCATTTCCTGCTTGGTGACGATTTCTTTATTCGGGCGATGGCCGCAACGTTTAGCGCCAACCTGATCTTCGATGTGCATCGCTGCCGCGCCGAACTTGATCATCGATTTCACGGTACGTGCCACATTGAAGGCGGAAGAACCAAAACCGGTATCCACATCGACCAGCAACGGCAAGTCGCACACGTCAGTAATACGACGCACATCGGTCAGCACGTCGTCCAGATTGGAAATACCCAGATCTGGCAAACCCAGAGAACCGGCAGCAACACCGCCACCAGACAGATAAATAGCCTTGAAGCCAGCACGTTTGGCCAGCAAAGCGTGGTTTGCGTTGATCGCACCAACCACCTGTAACGGGGATTCTTCCTGCATTGCTTTACGGAAAGCTGCGCCTGCGGAGTAATTGCTCATGTCGCGAATACCTTTCAATGTGGGTCTGTCACAAAAAATGTTCTGTTCTGCTACGTTCTGCTACGTGTTGCCCATGCTATTGCAATCAGTGTGCCAGGCTTGCTGCCCGACTCGCCATATTCCAGAAGATGCTTATAAATCATAGACTTAATTGATTATTTCTCTGATTTGTGACAACACAAAGACTATCAAATGTTTCATAATGATGTTTCAATGTGAAACATGAAATAAACATAAACAAATTATGAAACATCATCCATCCCCCCGAGACAGCAGCGACAAACCCGTCATCTGGACTGTGTCCATTTCACGCCTGTTCGATATGTTCCGGGACATCATGGTGGAATACGATGTCAGCGCTGACATCGAACCGATTCATATGGGGTTCGAAGAAGCCGCCCAGTATTTGCGGGAACGTCTGCAAACCGAACACTGTGACGCGGTGATTGCCGCCGGCTCGAATGGCGCCTATCTGAAAAGCCGCTTGCCTATTCCGGTCGTCATCGCTAAAGCCAGCGGCTTTGATGTCATGCAGGCACTCGCGCGGGCGCGCCGGGTGTCACCAAAAATTGGCCTGATCACCTACCAGGAAACCATGCCGGAACTGGTGGATTTTAAAACCACGTTTGGTTTCGAACTGGAACAACGCACTTATGTCACCGAAGAAGACGCACGCGCGCAAATTCGGGAATTAAAAACGCTGGGGATTGAGGCGATTGTTGGCGCAGGGCTGATCACCGATCTGGCAGAAGAAGCCGGGCTCACCGGAATTTTCATGTACTCTGCGGAGTCGATACGCCAGTCCTTTGAAGACGCACTGGAAATCGCACGTCTGACACGACTGGAATCTGCCCGGGGCAGGCATCATCCGGCAGCAGAATCCTTGCGTACCAAACATGGACTGAATGATCTGCGGGGGGATTCTGTCGCCATGCAAGAACTACGCAAAGCGATTTCCCTGTTTGCCCGTTCCCCTGCAACGGTGCTGTTGCAGGGTGAAACAGGTACCGGCAAAGAACTGGCAGCACAGGCCATACATCGCGAAAGTCCGCGTGCGCGCCATCCGTTTGTCGCTGTGAATTGTGGCGCTATTGCAGAATCTTTACTGGAGTCCGAGCTGTTCGGCTACGAAGAAGGCGCGTTCACCGGATCACGGCGTGGCGGCCATGCCGGGCTGTTTGAAGCCGCTCATCGCGGTACATTGTTTCTGGATGAGATTGGCGAAATGCCAATCAATCTGCAAACCCGTTTATTGCGGGTACTGGAAGAACGTGAAGTGGTGCGCGTTGGTGGCATACGTCCGATCCCGATTGATGTGCGTATCATTTGTGCAACCCATTGCGATCTTGATGCGCGCAGCAGAGATGGTCGTTTTCGCTCAGATTTGTTTTATCGTCTGGCAGTACTGCGCTTGCATTTACCCTCGTTACGCGAGCGCCCCGAGGATGTATTACCGCTGGCGGAATGGTGCCTCAAACATGCACTGGCATCGCTGGGATCAAGACCGCATGTGAATCTGCACGCAGAAATTGCCACCTGTGCCAATAGTTTGCAACAATATGCCTGGCCTGGGAATGTGCGTGAAATGCGCAACATGATGGAGCGATTGGCGTTATTTCTGGCGGCAGAACCGCTGCAGGCACTCAACCCCGGTTTTGTTCAGAGGACCTTACCAGAGCTGACTACTGCCTTATCGGTCAACATGGAACTGCCAGATAAGGCGCATGTTGTTTTAGATGAATCACTCGAAGCAGTGATGCAGAAATATGACAATAATCGCGACGCCGCTGCAAGCCATCTGGGAATCAGCCGTACCACCCTTTGGAGGCGCCTAAAAAAACAATCGTTAACATAATCATCGTTCTGGCGAAAGTTATTTTCGTAACGCAGTAAGGTAGAATACCAACAAATTATTTGGACCATATCAATCTGAGCATGTACTGAGCACATACTGAGTGCACTCCGGACTTGAGATGCCTGCTAAAAACAGCTGCTGAATAATCAACAGAATCTACGGAATCAACCAGCGAACCGATAAGCTTAAGAACAAGCAATAAAAATAGTGATCTCCTTCAAAGCATTCATTCGCTCTTAGGCTTACCATTAGATACACTGCCAGTCACACTATTTGATAAATCGTTAATACATAGTTAATACATCGTTAAGCATACCATTAGATACACCATTCAATGCCGCATTCGATGCACCTTTTACCTTCCTCCTTAACCAGCCCAGACACCGATATAACAGCAATTTTATGAAAAAATTATTAATCGTTGACGATAGCAAAGTATCTCGCATGGTCATTCGTGCGCATGTCAAAGCGGTACAGCCAGACTGGGAATTTCTGGAAGCGGCCAATGGTGAACAGGCAATTGCGATGGTCGAAGAACACAGACCAGATTTTTGCACCATGGATATCAATATGCCAGGAATGCTGGGTACAGACGCCGCTGAGCAGATTTTGCAGTCGCACCCCGAAATCCGTATCGCGATTTTCTCAGCGAATGTTCAAGATACGATGCAATCACGCGCGTCCTCTATCGGTTCGATTTTTGTTGCAAAACCAGTCACAGAAAAATCGATCGCTATTGTTTTACACCATTTCGCAGGCTGATCATGAACTCATTAAGCGAATTACATCTGGATGCACTCAGTGAAGTATTCAATGTTGGTGCCGGACGCGCTGCGGCCAGTTTATCCGAAATCGTGGGTGATGAAGTTCGCTTATCAGTACCGTCTGTAGAAATCAGAAAATCCTCTGAAATCAATGCCTCTGTCA
Source organism: Undibacterium sp. SXout7W (assembly GCF_049339385.1). Taxonomy (NCBI): domain Bacteria; kingdom Pseudomonadati; phylum Pseudomonadota; class Betaproteobacteria; order Burkholderiales; family Oxalobacteraceae; genus Undibacterium; species Undibacterium sp. SXout7W. The sequence continues at coordinate 37,711 of NZ_JBMPPF010000025.1, forward strand.
TGGAGCTGGGCGGCACCCGCTTTGGTGCCGTTCACCAGACATTCATTGGTGCCTTCGAAGCAGAAGCCATTTTGTTGTTCACCGAAGATCATGCGCTTGAAATCGTCAAAGACATGATGGGTTCACAAATCAGCATCGATGATCTGGCAGAATTTGAACAAGAAGCGATGTGCGAACTTGGCAATATCATTCTCAATGCCTGCCTGTCTGCCATGGCAGATATGCTCAGCATCCCGATGAACTGCTCTCTGCCCGATTACAGCGTAACGACCACTGATGATATTTTCAAACGCATGAATAGTGACAGCAGTCAGCCTTACGTATTGTTACTGCACATTGATCTGGCGATAGAAAAAAGACACTCGGAAGGTCATTTGATCTTTTTACTGAGTTCTACTTCGCTGAAAGATCTGATCATCCATATAGATCGGTTCCTGGGAGCAGTATGATGTTGCAACATGTCGCGCCAATACCGATGGCAACATCAGTGGCGATGGAAGATATTATCAATACGATCAATCTGGGTCTGATCGTCGTCGATGCAGGGCAATCTGTGCGGATATGGAATGGCTGGATTGCCAGACATAGTGGCATTGAAGCAGATGCCGCGGTTGGCAGCCATATTCAGGATGTTTTTTCAGAAATCCCCAGTCGCGCGTTTCTGAGTGCCGTCACCAACACACTGAATTACGGTTTGCCCGTCGTACTGTCGAATGCGCTTCATCGCTCTCCGCTTGCACTGTACGAGCGGCTGGAAGATGCCGAAGAAAAAAAACGCATCCATCAATCAATTACCCTGACGCCTATTTCGGATTCTGATGGTAATCGCTGCTGTCTGATACAAATCACGGACTCCAGCACATCCATCAAACGTGAAAAAATTCTTCGCTCACATTCCGAAGTTCTGAAAAAGGAAGCGACAACCGATAGCCTGACTGGCATCTATAACCGACGTTTTTTTGACGAGCATTACAAAATGGCAATGGGTAATGCCTTGCGACATAATTTGCCGCTCGCCGTGTTCATGGTCGATATTGACCTATTCAAACAATACAACGATTGCTACGGTCATCTCGCCGGTGATCGGACATTGATACAGGTAGCAACAACCCTTAAAAAACAACTGATGCGCGCGACTGATGTCGTTGCACGTTATGGTGGTGAAGAATTCATTGTGATGTTGCCAAACATGGACACAGACTCAGCAATGCGGTTTGCCGAACGTTTGCGTGATGCGATCTGGAATTTGAACATTCCTCACAATAAAAGCCATCATCAGCGCGTTACCATCAGTGTCGGGTTCAGTAGTTACCTGAAACAATCGAACGCTGATCCGCAACATTTGCTCAAGACCGCAGATGCGGCTCTGTATATGGCAAAAAACAGCGGTCGTAACCAATGCAGTTTCCTGCCTTTGCCTTAAGTTATATCTCACTACGGTAATATCAGCGCAGTCAATGCATCGCGATAGCCCCACTGTCGCAAACTGACTGTCATATCCGATAAAGTAGCAAAAGTGGCTTATGTTTCCAGAAAACATGTAAAACGCCTACGTAACATCCGCTATATAACTTCCGATCTTCTCGTGATGTAATAGTCATACAGGCTAGGTATTGAGCTTGCCTGTATGGCTATTAATCAAGAACGATGGCTCGATGCCCCACTCCCTGACGGTTTTCGCATGGGTAAAGACATCGCACGAAAAAACCAGAGACTCTCAAGGAGACTTCGCAATGAACATGCTAAAAATATTTTTCGCTTTTTTTCTAACCAGTATCGTCCTGATCGCAACAGCAAAAGATGATCGGGCAGAGGCGATTGCCATGGTCGAAAAAGGTGTTAGTTATGTGCAGAAAAATGGAAAAGAAGCACTGATCAAAGAAATTAACAACAAAAATCCCGAGTTCATCCAAGGAGATATTTATCTCTATCTACGCGAACCGAATGGCGTTATTGTTGCCCATCCTGTCAACCCGAAACTCATCGGTAAAAACATGTTGGAACTGCCAGATGCCGATGGAAAATATTATAGAAAAGAAATTATTGAACTGGCCAAAACAAAAGGCAAAGGCTGGGTGGATTACCGTTACAACAATCCCGTCACGAAACAACTGGAAAATAAATCTACTTACATTTTCAAGAGCGATGATCTGATTTTTGAAGCCGGGATTTATAAAGGTAAATAGTCGATAGCAGAAAATTCAGCATGTCAACTGCAGGTTCCAAACTGCAAGATTCACATAGAAACAAACAGATAAAAAAAGACCAGTGTTTTCAGCACTGGTCTTTTTTTTAGCCTAATGATCCGGCATGAGATACCAATTTACTGATAATCAGACAGTGGCACGCAAGAACAGAACAAGTTGCGGTCGCCATAGACATTATCAGCACGGCCTACCGGCGCCCAGTATTTCTGGTGACGCAGACTGGCAACCGGATAGGCCGCTGCTTCGCGGCTGTATGGACGGTTCCAGTCAGCGGACAGCAATGCCTGCATAGTGTGCGGTGCGTTTTTCAATGGATTGTCTTTCGCATCGAATTCACCGCTCGCCACTTTAGCGATTTCTTCACGAATCGCAATCATCGCATCGATAAAACGATCCAGTTCTGCCAGCGATTCACTCTCGGTCGGCTCGATCATCAGTGTGCCAGGAACCGGGAAGCTCATGGTCGGTGCGTGGAAACCAAAGTCGATGAGGCGCTTGGCTACGTCTTCGTTGGAAATACCTGTTGCATCAGACAGAGGACGCAAATCCAGAATGCACTCATGCGCCACCAGCCCATCATGTCCGGAATACAGCACCGGATAATGTGGAGCGAGGCGTTTGGCGATGTAGTTCGCTGCCAGAATCGCTGTTTCGGTTGCTGCTTTCAATCCTTCTGCACCCATCATCGCGATATACATCCACGAAATCGGCAAAATCGATGCCGAGCCAAACGGCGCTGCGCTGACGGCGGAAATACCGTCTTCGCCACGCACATAGCCGGTCGATTTCTGATTCGGCAAAAATTTCGCCAGATGCGCACCAACTGCGACCGGACCCACGCCAGGACCGCCGCCGCCATGCGGGATACAGAAAGTTTTGTGCAGATTCAGATGGCTGACGTCGCCACCGAATTGCCCCGGTGCGGCCACACCGACCAGCGCGTTCATGTTCGCACCATCAACATACACCTGACCGCCGTGGCTATGCACGATCTCGCACAATTGCTGAATGCCTTCTTCAAACACACCATGCGTTGATGGGTAAGTCACCATGATCGCCGCCAGATTGGCGCTATGTTTTTCTGCCTTGGCAGCCAGATCAGCCAGATCAACGTTACCGCGTTCGTCACAAGCAACCACCACGACGTCCATACCCACCATCGCTGCCGATGCAGGATTGGTGCCATGCGCGGAAGATGGAATCAGGCATATGTTACGGTGGCCTTCGCCGCGCGATTCATGGTATTTGCGGATCACCAGCAAGCCAGCGTATTCGCCTTGTGAACCAGCGTTCGGTTGCAACGAAACAGCCGCATAGCCCGTTGCCGCACACAGCATTGCTTCGAGCTGAGCTATCATTTCGCGGTAGCCCAGCGTCTGATCTTGCGGTGCAAACGGGTGAATATTGGAAAACTCTGGCCAAGTGACGGGAATCATTTCCGACGTGGCATTCAATTTCATAGTGCAGGAACCGAGTGGGATCATGCTGCGGTCAAGCGCCAGATCCTTGTCTGCCAGACTACGCAGATAACGCAACATTTCATGTTCAGCGTGATAACGGCTGAAGGTCGGATGCGTCAGGAAAGTGCTGCTGCGAACCAATGCGGCAGGAACAGTATCGCTGACGGTAGCTTCAACGGCGTTGAAATCCGGCGTTGCCTTACCTTGGGCAAAGATCGCCCAGACTTTCACCACATCGTCGCGCGTCACGGTCTCGTCGAACGAGACGCCGACTTGCGTTGCACTGATCTGGCGCAGGTTATAGCCTTGCGCAGTTGCTGCTGCATGTACCGCTGCAGCATCGGCTACATTCACCGTCAGCGTATCAAAATACGTGCTGTTCGCCAGCGCAAGACCCATCTGTTGCAGACCTGCCGCCAGCACACCAGTAAAGCGTTGCACACGTTGCGCGATACGACGCAGGCCATCAGGACCGTGATACACGGCGTACATAGAAGCCATGACAGCCAGCAATACCTGTGCAGTACAAATGTTGGACGTCGCTTTTTCGCGGCGGATGTGCTGCTCGCGGGTTTGCAGTGCCAGACGGTAAGCAGAATTGCCCTGTGCATCAATGGTCACGCCAACCAGACGGCCAGGCATGCTGCGCTTGAACGCATCGCGGGTGGACATATAGCCTGCGTGCGGGCCGCCGAATCCCAGTGGCACACCAAAACGCTGACTGTTACCAACGACCACATCAGCGCCCCATTCACCCGGCGGCGTCAGCAGTGTCAGTGCCAGCAGATCGGCAGCGGCAATCACCATGCCACCTTTGGCGTGGATGGCAGCGGCGTATTCGCGGTAATCACGGATATCGCCATTCGCGCCCGGGTATTGCAGCAGTACACCGAAGCAGTCATTGTTCAGTGCATCGCTGCCGTGGCAGGTACGAACTTCGATCCCCAGCGGCTCAGCGCGGGTTTCGATGATTTCACGGGTTTGCGGCAAGACGTCGGCTGCCACATAAAACACATTGGAATTTGATTTGCCAACACGCTGAATCAGCGTCATTGCTTCGGCGGCGGCAGTGCCTTCATCCAGCATCGACGCGTTGGCAATATCCATCGCTGTCAGATCGGTGATCATGGTCTGGAAATTCAACATTGCTTCCAGACGACCTTGCGAAATCTCTGGCTGGTAAGGCGTGTACGCTGTGTACCAGGCAGGGTTTTCAAAGATATTACGCAGGATGACGCCTGGCGTATGGGTGTTGTAATAGCCCTGACCGATCAGGGATTTCAGCACCTGGTTTTTGCCGGCGATGGCTTTCAATTGCGCTAGCGCTTCCGGTTCGGATTTCGCAGCGGTAAATCCAGCCAGCGGCAAGACATCATGACGGCGGATATTGGCAGGCACGATCGCGTCGATCAGCGCATTGCGGTCAGTGTAGCCAAGCACAGCCAACATCTTCGCTTGTTCAGCGTCGGATGGGGCAATGTGGCGGGAAATGAAAGCATCGTGAGCTTCCAGTTGGGTCAGTGAAGGACGGGTCATGATAGGTAGGCAACGAGAAGTAGCTGGGGGAACTCATCCGGAGCGGACTGGTGCATGATGATCCAGTCACGGTGCCAGCATATGCCTGGCGACACCGGATGAGGCAGTGAAAACGACTTTTTTTAGCCGATGTTCTGCGCGTAAGCGTCTGCGCTCAACAGTGCATCAACATCTGCCGGGTTCGCTGGCTTTAATTTGAACAGCCATGCACCGAAGGCGTCGCTGTTGATGGATTCTGGTGCATCGGCCAATGCTTCGTTGATGGCAACGACTTCGCCGCTGACTGGTGCGTAGATGTCGCCAGCCGCCTTGACGGATTCAACAACGGCGCAATCTTTACCGGCGGCAAGTGTTGTGCCTACTTTTGGCAAGTCAACGAAAACGATGTCACCCAATGCATCCTGCGCAAATTCAGTGATGCCGACAGTCAGCGTACCGTCTGCTTCTGTGCGTACCCATTCGTGGGAGGAAGTGTATTTCAGTTCTGCTGGTACATTCATGATGGACTCCGGATAATCAATAAGATGGTTTTAAAATATGTTTCACTGTGTTTGCACCGACTATTTGCACCGACTATTTGCGCCCTATTGACGCAAATATGATGGGATATTCAGTGCGCCAGGCTCTGTTTAACGGCGCTACCGGCGCGATCAGGCAACCAGAATTTTACCGTTACGGACAAACGGCAATTTGACGACCGTTGCTGCTAATTGCTTGTCGCGAATCACCACCTGCACTGTATCGCCAATTGCCACACCCATCGGCAAACGCGCCAGCGCGATCGCCTGCTGCATGGTCGGGCTGAATGTGCCACTGGTGATTTCGCCATTCCCTTGTGCGGTGATAACTTGCTGATGCGCGCGCAGGATGCCGCCTTTTTCACGCAGGATCAGGCCGAGGAATTGTGCCTTCTGTCCTTGTTGTTGCAGGGCTTGCTTGCCGACGAACTCGCGTTCACTGACCAGATCAATCGTCCATGCCAGACCAGCATCAAGTGGATTCACGCTTTCATCCATATCCTGACCGTACAGATTCATACCGGCTTCCAGACGCAGCGTGTCGCGCGCACCAAGACCAGCAGGTTTGACACCAGCGGCGGACAGCGCATTCCAGAGATCGTTCACACGATCAGCGACAACGGCGATTTCAAAACCGTCTTCACCGGTGTAGCCAGTACGCGCTACCATGACTTCGCCAAATGCGGTATCTGCCACAATCACGGCATTAAATGGTTTGATGTCAGCACTGGCTGCCTTGGTTTCCGGTATGACTTCCCAGGCTTTGGCACGCGCATTCGGGCCTTGTACGGCGACCAGTGCAAACGCATCAGCACCATCGCGGCGCTGGGTAATTGTCAGTCCGGCACCGGTTTCTGCATTACGTGCATTCATCCAGGCGATGTCTTTTTCAGCAGTACCTGCATTGACCACCAGACGGAACCAGTTTTCGGAAAAGAAATAGATAATCAGATCATCGATGACGGTGCCTTCTGGCTTCAACATGCAGGAATACAACGCTTTACCGGACACTTGCAGTTTATCGACATTATTGGCGACCAGACCGCGCAGGAAACTGCGTGCATTGTCGCCTTTCAGATCCACAACGCACATATGAGAAACATCGAACATGCCGCAATCGCTGCGCACGGCGTGATGTTCTTCGATTTGTGAACCGTAGTTGACAGGCATATCCCAGCCGCCGAAATCGACCATTTTTGCGCCAGCAGCACGATGCGCCGCGTTGAGGGGAGTTGCCTTGAGTGATGTCGCTACTTGCGTCATGAGTGCCTCATTACCAGTTTAGAAGGGACGAACAAACACACATCGACGAACAATGTCCGTCGCGTGCGAAAAAATCGCAGACCCCTCTGTCCTGGTACCTGAGAGATTACGGGAGCAATGATGTTTGCCATCCCGTGCGCACCTTCGGTGGGTAGTCCGGCTAGCTTGTGCCACCGCTACCACTCTCCAGAGTGTGGGGTGTATTTTACTCCCCAGTTGACCGGTCCTTTTGCCTGAGAGTTTGTTGGGTATTAGCCCCTTCGGCGGCAGCGCGTTGCTGCTCTCTCCCGATCAAGTAGCGCGATTATATAAGGCTTTGGATCAGCTTGGATATATTCGGAACCAAATTTTTCCATGCATGTTTTCTTTCAATATCATTCAGACATCATTCAAACTATGTTGAAACTGGCTGCCATCAAGCAACATTCCGGCTTTACTTTGCCTGCAACAACAAAGTCTCATGGCTATGCGCTTTGATATCTTCTGCCCTCAGGTATTGCGGCATATATTTACCGGCGGCAAACAAGGCGGCCTGATCGTTGTAATGTTCATCAAACAAAACCCCACTCTGACCGACCGGATTAATCCCCAAAGATTTACCGGCATCAGCAAAATCAATCAGCCTGCGAGTTGATGGGCCATAAACAACAGCCCAAGGCGCAGGGCCGATAGGACCCGAAAGGTTATTCGGCACTTCCCTCGCGCCGGGAACAGCGAATGAACCGATATTAAACAAGCGGTCGAGTGGTTTTTTTTGTCCAATTGGATGTTGATGCGTCAAGGTATGTGCTTTGCCCCAAGCCCAGTCGGCACTGTTTTTACCAAAGGTTTCCTGCAAGTGCCGTATGCTCTGACTCCAGGCAAGCCGGACAATCTCGTTCCTAGTTTGAACTCCGGGTGTATTCCTGTCGTCCCACCATGGTGATTGTGGGTCTGATAACAGGCGTGGAATAGCTTCATCGAGTGCACGGGTACGTAACAGATTTTTGAATTGCACATCGCCCAGTTCATCTGCAAATGCATCATAGGTAATCTGATACAGCAACTGACTGAAGATTGTCGGGGCAATCGATTCGGTTTTAAATGAGCCATCCCATTTGACCAGCATATCCAGCAGACGCAGATCGGCATCCTCGCGTAACTCCGATTTCAGCAAAGGCAATAGGGTTTGCAGTACGCGCGGCGCATATCCGGTCTGAACATCCAATTGCAAGGCCTGACTATTACTGGTATCCCAGGCAATCGTATTTTGGCTGAGCAAATCATTCAACCGTCTGGCGCGATCAGCCAGGTTGTAATAACCGGGAATACGTATGCCGCTTGCTGGCAGAGGTTGATGATTGGCAGAAACGATATAACCACGCGTCGGATTTTCTTCTTGTGGATTATCAGAAAAATCATAAAACTCCGGCCGATCCGATTCCGCCTGACTACCATCCAGTATCAACGACGGATTGGCTGTTCCGTGACGCTTCGGCAATCTGGCAGCGGCCCACCAGCCTATGTCACCTTTGGCATTTGCCCACACCACGTTCAAGCCGGGGGCGTGGATTTTCTTTGCCGCCTCACGCGCTTTGCTCAGTGTATCTGCACGATTTAGTTCATAAAATGCATCCAGTACCGGATTAGGTGTTTCCAGAAATGTCCACCACATTGCCACCGGCGTAGTGCCATAGCTATCTTTAAATGCATCGGTAATGACCGGCCCATGCGGCGACTTTCTGAGTGTCAGCGTCACCGGGGCTTCACCTTTGACCTGTATCGTCTCATCACGACTTGTCATGTCCACCCATTGGCCGTGATACCAGACCTGATTCGTATTGGCAGGATTCACTTTTTCTGCAATCAGATCGATATCATCATTCTGAAACATCGTCAGACTCCAGCCAAATTGCAGGTTATGTCCCAGCAATGCCAAGGGGTTCAACGCCTGATGATGTCCATACAGTTCAAATCCCGGTGCTGACAAATGGGCTTCGTACCAAACGGAGGGCGCTGAGTAAGCGATATGCGGATCACCAGCCAGTAAAGGTTTGCCGCTGGCGGTACGCTTGCCGGAGATGACCCAGGCGTTACTACCTTCAAATTGTGGCATCCCCAGTTGCTCAATCGCATCCTGGCTGACTTGTGCAAGCTGGTTCAAGGTATGCCAGTCAGCATCGGCCAGCGCTGATGGTTGTTGTGCTGATGGCTTTTGCAATACGCCATCCGGATGCCAGTCAATATCGAATACTTTCAGATAATCGGCACCCAGTTTGTCACGCACCATACTCAGCACGGGCTCAGTACGGAAAGCAGCGGCGAAGCTATACGCCATATAGCCGGTCACGGCAATGGTGTCTTCTGTCGTAAAGGGTCGTTTAGGGATATGCAGTAAATCAAATTCCAGCGGTGCTGGATGGTGATCCTGAAACTGGTTGATACCATCCAGATACGCCGCCAATGCTTTCGATGACGCCGAATTGGGATTCATCTTTGCAACATAACTACTGGCGTATGCTCGCAGACCCAAAGTGCGAAAAAGTTGATCAAGGTCGAGTAATTTAGGCCCCAGAATTTCTGCCAGTTCACCACGTGCCAGACGTCTCAACATTTCCATCTGAAAAAGCCTGTCCTGCGCATGAACATATCCCAGCGCCCGGTACATATCTGCCTCGTTCTGGGCCTGAATATGCGGTACGCCACGCTCGTCATATTGCACCGTCACCTGCGCCGTCAGACCGCTAAGCTGAACGCTGCCGTCACGCTGTACTTTCTTGGTATGCAAATACCATCCCAAGGCCAGCAATAAAGAGAGCAAGATCACTGCGAGTACAAGTGCACTTCGTTTGAACAAGCGTTTCATCACGTCACTTTCGAAGCAAGGGAATGCAAGGATTTTACTCTGGTCACCAGCGCTTCAACACATATCATGTCGCGTTTTGTCTGCATATTGTCATAGCAGACACAGACAAGAGATAACGCTTACGTAAAATTGCCAGGGTAAAGTTGAGCGATGAAGTCAGTATTGGCTTTGTATGCTGCTGGCAATGGGCGTTAAAACAAGGAACCACAAGGAACCACAAGCCGCCGATACAGTTTTACGTCAGTCCAGAAGCATAATAAAGCTGATGACCATGGCGCGTAGAACACGTTGACGCGTCTGGTCACTCAGTTGAACTGAAGAATGCAGCCAGAATGCCAGAACGAATGAATGAATGAATGGCGGCGATAACTCCGTGACGCGGGTAACTGATTGATGCAGCTGATGTTGAAGCTGATACTGATGCAATACGTTACAAGCGGGCAAAAGAAATACAGAGTGAAATGCTTGTTTTTTCAGCATTGAACATCATCTGAGAACTTACGTAAAATGATCACGGCAAGGTTTGCAACGAACATCGTAAGGGCTTTTACTGGCCTTGTAATGGTTTCGCTATGTTTCGCAATGGTTTCGACCTTTACGGCAAGGAACCATAATGCTGCCGGGGCAGTATCGCGTTAATCCTGATGACTCGCACGCTATGAGGGCAAGTCATCAGGCCAAGTCTGGCCATTCGCCCACTTATTCCTGTCAATGATTGTTACCGCTAAGTTTTGATGATTACTTTTGATGATTACTTTTGATTATTCTTACTGATTATTTCTGCCTGTTACGTTTGTTTGCCCTATCCTATTCCGTCCACCGCTGTCTTCACTACAAGATATCTGCATGAGCACATCTACTACGTCTGGCGACGCCCCACAAAAAAGCAGCCTGAATGCGCTGGCAGGCTTACTACCATTTCTTCGTCCTTACCGACGCCAGTTTATTCTTGCCGGCATTGCGCTACTGGTTGCAGCATCGGCGACGCTGGCGATTCCCGCTGCGTTCCGGCAAATGATCGACATGGGTTTTGGCAGTAACAGCGATCATCAGATACAACATGTCGATCTGACTTTCCTTGCGTTGTTTGGTGTCGCTACCGTGCTGGGGATTGCAACTGCTGCCCGTTTTTATATGGTGTCCTGGCTGGGTGAGCGGGTCACTGCGGATATTCGCAGTGCTGTGTATTCGCATGTGGTGACGCAAAGTCCGGAGTTTTTTGAAACAACGCAAACGGGTGAGGTGTTGTCACGTCTGACAACAGACACCACATTAATTCAAGCCGTCGTTGGCACCAGTATTTCGATGGCATTGCGCAATGTGTTGTTGTTTATTGGCGGACTGGTGATGTTGTTTATTACCAGCCCACGACTGGCCTCCATCATTATTGTGACGCTGGCAGCGACAGTGTTGCCTATCGTCTTTTTTGGCAGAAAAGTACGCCGCCTGTCACGCGACTCGCAGGACAGAATCGCCGATGCTTCAGCCGTGGCAGGAGAAATTTTAAATGCCATGCCAACGGTGCAGGCATTCACCCACGAACAGATAGAAACACAACGTTTTTCCAGTTCGGTCGAGAGTGCATTTTCAACTGCCATGCAAAGGATACGGGCGCGCTCTTTGCTGACGATGATTGCGATTTTGCTGATTTTTGGCGCGATCGTTTTTGTTTTGTGGCTAGGTGCGCACGCGGTGATGAAAGGCAGCATGAGTGGCGGGCAACTGGGGCAATTTATTCTTTACGCTTCCATTGTTGCCGGTGCCATCGGCGCGCTGTCTGAAGTCATGGGCGAGGCGCAACGTGCAGCGGGCGCGACGGAACGTTTGCTCGAATTGATGGCGGCAACATCGTCCATCGCTTCTCCTGCCAACCCGCTCCCATTACCCGCCAGGACTGCCAACGGTGCCGCACTGGCATTATCGGATGTGGTATTTCACTATCCATCCAGACCGAATATGGCATCGATCGGGCATATGACGCTCAACATTGCGCCGGGAGAAACTGTTGCGATTGTTGGTTCATCTGGTGCAGGAAAAACCACGCTGTTTCAATTGCTGTTGCGCTTTTACGATCCCCAGCAAGGTCAGATCACACTTGATGGCGTTGAGCTGCGCCAGCTGGATTTGCATGTATTACGCAATGCAATCGGCATCGTGCCGCAGGATACCGTGATTTTTTCTGCCAACGCCATGGAAAATATCCGTTATGGCAGAGCCGATGCGACAGATGAGGAAGTCATTGCAGCAGCAAAAATGGCGGCGGCGCATGAGTTTATTGAACGACTGCCGGAGGCATATCAATCGTTCCTCGGCGAGCGCGGTGTGCGCCTGTCCGGCGGACAGCGCCAACGCATTGCGATTGCGCGTGCATTGCTGAAAAATCCACCGTTACTGTTGCTGGACGAAGCCACCAGCGCGCTCGATGCCGAATCAGAGAGACTGGTACAAGTGGCGCTGGAAGCTGCGATGCAAGGGCGTACGACGCTGATCATTGCACATCGTCTGGCGACGGTATTACGTGCCGACAGAATCATTGTCATGGAGCATGGACACATTGTCGAAACCGGCACGCATGCATCGCTGGTAGAGCAAGGCGGCATCTATGCAAAGCTGGCATCCTTGCAATTTAATACACAAACGGAAGGATAACATCCGATTCCTATGGCACAATCAGGTTGCAACTTCTCTTACCTGAGGCATTTGATGGTGTTGAAATCAGTCTGAACAGATATTGACAAAGTGGTGATATTTTCTGCCTACTGTTTAACCCTGTCTGAACCTTGCTTTACATTTGCTTTACATTTTCTTTAGCCTTACTTTAACTCTTTTTGAAACCTGTTTTTCATATCGTATAAGGATCAAATGATGATTGGCTATGTGACTTTAGGTACAAATGATTTAGTCCGCGCAGCAGCGTTCTATGACGAGCTGCTGGGTAGCATCGGGGCCGGACGACTGATGGAATCGGAGGGCTTTATTGCCTGGGGTGTCAGCCCCAAGCAACCTTCTCTGGGATTAGCCAAGCCATTTGACGGCAATACGGCCACGGTGGGCAATGGCGTCATGGTGGCACTGGTCGTCGACAGTCCGGCGAAGGTCAATGCCTTGCACGCAAAAGCACTGGAACTCGGCTCAAAAGATGAAGGCCCGGTCGGCCCTCGCGGTACCAGCGGATTTTATGCGGGTTACTTCCGGGATCTGGATGGCAATAAGCTGAACGTCTTTTGCATGGGTGGTTAATTCTGTAAGACTGTACAAACCAAAGCAAGACGATAGAAACCAAACTCAATCAAGTCGGGCACAAGCGAGGCAAGTCAGGCATATCTGACTTGCTTTTTTTTCGTTCCGGTGCTCAGAACTGCAGTCATCCGGTAATAAAGACATGGCGACTGATACCGCCAACGAACGATCAGCATACGAATGCGCCGATAGAAGGCAAATAATACTCCCTCCCAGTATGAATATTACTGCCTTTATTGATGCTGACAATCAGACGATTTTATTCAAAATGAGGGGGAGTATCCTCTTTTCTCTCGCTTTTGACAGCGACAAACCGAGTTCTGCCTGCATGACGGCTGCGTTGATTTGACGAACGATTCTGCCGCCCATGCAATGGCTCATGCTACGTTCGTACCGTGATGTGTTAGTGTCGCGATGTGTTAGTGCCGCGATGCAGCAGCCACATCCGCCACATTCCCTGTCGCTCTGGTGTGGTCTGCATCAATCGCTGAAGCGGCACTCTTTTGAGCCGCTTTCACTTTCACAAACCCGACTGCGCAAGCGGCACATATCAGCAACAGGCCAGCGAGACGAATCACATTTTCAGGATTACCCGCCAACAATGGTTGGTAAATCAGGGGCAAGGTAAAAATTTGTATGATCATGGGAATCACGATGAACATATTAAAAATCCCCATGTACACCCCGGTACGCTCCGGCGGAATACTGCCTGCCAGCATGATGTAAGGATTTCCCATGATGCTGGCCCAAGCCATGCCGATACCGATCATCGGAAGAAATAGCAAGCTGGGTGTGTGTATCATCGGAATCGTTAACATACCAATACCAGCCAGCGTCAGACACAAGGAGTGCGTGATTTTAGGCCCGTAGCGGCGCGCAAACGGCATCAGCAAAAATGCAGCGATAAAAGCGACAAAGTTATAAAACGCACCGATCTGCCCGTTGAGTAAGCCTGCATCGCGGAATCCCTCGGATGCCTGATCATGGGTGCCGTAAATAGTGCGTGCCAGAGACAGCATAATGTATTGCCAGTAGCAAAACATCGCATACCACTGAAACAACTTCACCACCGCCAGTTGCTTCATCGTGTCCGGCATCTCTTTGATCGCCAGCCAGACTTCATCCAGCGTTGCCATGCCGCCCTTGGGTTTATCACGCAAGGCTTGCAACTCGGTCTCAGACAAAGGATGTTCCGGTGTGGTTTTCAGCGTCCAGAGTATAGAACACAGAGAAAATACAGCGCCGATCAAAAATGCGGCAATCACAATGAGCGGGATGTGGCTGCTATTGACCGCATCTTTGTTCATACCGGCAAACACCAGTAATGACGGTGTCAGATACGCAAAAGTCTGCCCCAGGCCGGTAAATGCGCTTTGCGTCAGGAAACCAATCGAATGCTGACTGGGATCGAGCTTATCGCTGACAAAGGCGCGATATGGCTCCATCGTCACGTTATTGGCTGCATCCAGTATCCACAACAGGCTGGCTGCCATCCATAACACAGGGCTGAACGGCATCGCCAGTAAGCCCAGACTGCAAATAATGGCACCAATCAGGAAGTAAGGAGTCCGTCGCCCCCAGCGCGTCACGGTTCTGTCACTCATTGCGCCGATCAGTGGCTGCACCAGAAGCCCCGTGACTGGTCCAGCCAGCCATAAATACGGCAAACTTGCCTCATCGGCGCCCAGATATTTGTAAATCGGGCTCATGCTGCTTTGCTGCAAACCGAAGCTGAACTGAATACCGAAAAAACCGACATTCATGTTCAGTATCTGCCAGAACGACAGGCGTGGCTTGCCGGACGCAAGTAGTGTACTCATACAGCCTCTCCTGAACATGAAACGTCAGCTTCCCAGCCACGCAGCTGGTCCTGATAAAACGCGATATCGGTGGCAACTGCGCCACGCACGCCACACACCCGGGTAGCAAACTGATGTGCGCGTTGCAGCGTGAACGCCAACGGCCATTGCCTGACCAGCCCCAACAAAAAAACAGCCGCAAATGCATCACCCGCACCAACGGTATCCACAATCTGTACAGGCTGTGGAAGTTCGGCTGCACTGTAATGTCTGCCACTCTGGTCAAAGTAAGCATAACCACGTTCGCCCAGCGTAATCAGGATTGACTGCACAGAAAAATGACGCAACAAAGGCAAAATCACTTCACCCCATGCCTCACGCGCCGTAGTCAAATCAATCGCTGATGCTGATGCTGACACAGGTAATGGCATCGGCAGCAAATCTTTGCTCAACTTCAATACATATTGCAATTCATCTTCGTTCAACTTGACGATATCGGCCTGCTGTAAAGAAGATAAAATCACAGCATCCGATGCCTGCCCATCGCGCAGGTTCAGATCAAGAAACGTCGTCATTCCTTGACGCTTGAGTAGTTCCTGCAGTGTGTCTGATGAAATCTGACTACGCTGAATCAGACTGCCAAAATAAAAAATACCGTCCGTACGTCCCTGGCAATATGTCGCAACCGCTTCCACCGCCTGCTGCTGGTCAATGTAATCGTAAGCCTGGTCTGCCAGAATTTCAAAGCGATGGGCGGCATGATCGTGCTGCTGATCTTGCCAGACTTTCACCCGACCACTCGCATGTTGCACATCCATTTGCACGCCATCCGATAACATGCCACTGCGCTGTAATTCAGCACTGATCTGCGCCCCGACTTCATCCTGACCAATGCGCGATACCAGCAATGGCGAACAGGAAAAGCAGGCAAGATTGCGGGCAACATTGAACGGCGCACCACCGACAATACTTTGCTCACTGAACTCATCGACCAGAGCCTCGCCAAAAATCACGACGGGCATGTCCGTCAAGGTATTCGTGGATACGTTCATTGAAGTCATCTCTCATCTCCGGCAGTCTGCGCTGTACGTCCTATTGACTCCAACGCCACCGGATCAACTTGACGTAACCATAATTGCGCATAGGGCTGTAAGCGTACTTCTGCTGCGGTGTCTTGGGTATAGATCGTTCCGGTTAACACATCCTGCCAGACGCCATCATCCTCGCCATCAACACCAATGCCGACCTGATGCAAATTCAGTTGCGCTGTGCGTTCAGAAAAATTGGCAACCACATACACCGCGTCTTGTGTCGCCTCACATCCACGGGAAAATATCAACAATGCCTGGTCGGCGCAGGCAATATGGCGGCGCTCTTGTGTGGTCGCCAATTGCGGCAATGCCTGCCTGCAGCGAATCAGATGACGTAGGGCGGCAAACATATTACCAGCGTTAGTATCGGCCACATGCCGGGACGCGAAACAATCGGCATCGAGTTCTGCCCTATGCAACCAACGGCTATCATGCGCCTTGTCTTTGTACAATACGTAGGTTTCGTCATTCGGCAGAGCCAATTCATCGCCCATATAAATGACAGGCAAACCGCCAAAACTTAACGCCAGCCCGTACAACAGCAGCATGCGTCGCTGAGCGAGTGCAATTTCATGCGCATCGGAGGCGCTGGCATAACCGCACAATGCAGATGCCATACCGACCGTACCATGTACCGCCGCCGGATCTGCTGCCTGAAAACTGGCACCGCGTGCGTAACTATCGCCCTCCCCGGCATAAAACCGCGAAACTGCCGACAAGCGCTGCTGCACACTCATGTCTGCGGTTGCGGTCAATTCCTGGCGCAACACATTCCAGCCAATATCGTCGTGACAGCGGACATAGGTCAGCCACGATGCATGTTCAGGCAAGGCAGGTGTAGCCGCCATCACGCGTTGAATTACTTCTGTATTTTGCTCTGCCAAGGCAACCCAACCAGCACTCATCAGACTGCTGTGATAGGCAAGGTGACATTCATTCACTTGCGATTGTTGCGCCGTTGCTTTGACACCCAGATACGCCGGCAGATCAGCGGTCGGGACAATCGCTTCCGCTTTTAATAACACTCCTGGCGCGGCGATATCGACCAGGCTGCGTATCGCCTGCAATATCCAGTGCGCTTCTGGCTGGTTCATGCAATTCGTACCCGGACGCTTCCATAAAAACGCCGTAGAATCAAGGCGAAATACCTCGATACCATAGTTTGCCAGTTTCAATAAGGCCTTAACCATATCCAGAAATACAGCAGGATTCTGGTAATTTAAATCCCATTGAAAAGGATAAAACGTGGTCCAGACCCAGCGTTGCATGGACTCGATAAAAGTAAAATTTCCAGGTGCTGCCTGCGGAAAAATTTGTCCTACCGTCTGCTCATACTGATCCGGAATCGCACGATCGGCATAGCCGTAAAAATAATTCTGATAGACAGGATCACCGCTTCTTGCCGCAATCGCCCACGGATGATCGTCTGCCACATGATTCAAAATAAAGTCAGAGCACAAGCTGATCTTTGCAGAGCGCAAAGATGCCGTGAGTGCCAGTAAATCCTGCACATCGCCGTAACGCGGCTCAACTTCTTCATAGCTGGCAACCGCAAAACCGCCATCGCTCTCGCCTGCCCGCCCCCGTAAAAATGGCAGTAAATGCAAATAACACACACCCAGTTCGCTCAGATGAGGAATTTTTTCAATCACGCCTCGCAAGTTGCCTGCGAACTGATCAACGTAAGTGCAATATCCCAGCATATGCTGATCAGCGAACCAGTTTTTATTTTGTTCCCTTTGTTGATCCAACTCCTGCAATGCATCCGTGCGCTCAGCAGCGATCGCCAGCACTGCGCTCATCAGTTGCGTTACCCAACCTGAAAAATCCGGCTGGTCACCATATAAACGCCGCAAACGTTCAATCAATACCGGTGCCTGCTGTTGATAACGTTGACCCAGTTGCGCTTGTGACGCCGGTAAACGGGCAAACATATCGCTCAATGTGCGATGAATAGAAGCGACCTGTGGATCTGATTCTGGATGCATAACATTATTCAAATAAAGCGTTGCCAGCCTGAATCAAGCAATCAGGACAGGCGACGCAGGACGAAAAAAGAAACGGGATCAACAAAAGACAAAAACTGAACATCAACAACGAAAAACACGCAGCAAAGAACCGGGGGGTTCGAATCCCCCGGTTCCCTTTCAATATCAGAATGCGTATTTCACCGTTGCACGGATAGTGCGTCCGTTGATAGAGCGAGCAGCATGGCCATCGCCCTCGACTTCGGTATACCCAATCGTGTTCAACAGATTATTGACACTCAGAGATACCTGTACTTTTGGTGTCCACTGGTAATTGGCAAAGGCATTCAGTACGTTAAATCCAGGCAATGTCAGCGTATTACCGTCATCACCCCATGATTTAGTCGTGCCAATCACACTCAGACCCACCATAGCATCACCCATGGTGTAGCTAGGAGTGATCTGATATACAAAATTTGCCTGGCGATGTGGTGTTTTGCCGATAATCGAAGAATCGTTAGCACCAACGATTTTGGCATTGGTATAAGTCATCCCCCCCATCAAACTGAAGTCACCCATGCGATAGCTGGCTTCCAGTTCCACACCTTTGGCATCATAAGAATTAGCAGTGAAACGCTGTGTCGTTGCTTCAAAGTTAGACTCAGTTGTCTTGGCCTGGAACAAAGTCACGAAACTGCTGAAACTACCTGATTTCCATTTCACACCCACTTCGTTCTGCTTAACGATATTGGTGCTGATAGGCACTGAGCCATCCAGCGGATTGGCAAACATGATGCGATCGGCATTAAAAGCAATACCGTCGCTGGTACGCGCAAACAAGGCAACATTGCTGTTCAGGCGGTAGTTAGCCCCCAGAGAATAGGACGTGTGATTGACGGAATAATCAATGAACTTGGTATTCGCCTGGCTGTACTTCTGATTCACAGCCTGGTTGTACGTGCCACTGGCGCTTTGCTTGTCATAGCGGGCACTCGCATCCAGATTCCATGCGCCACGTTCCCAGCCTACGTTGGCATAAGCAGCATTGGTTTTGTATTGCGCATCAATATTCCGGTTGCAGCAACCACCCCAGACATCTGTTCCCTGCGCCAGCAAACCAGGTGTACCGGCAACGGTATTCGCAGAATTCAACAGCGCTGGTTTATCACCACTCGCCTGCATCAGATACTGGTTAAAGTTCCATGTCACACCCAGATTCTGCAGGGAAGTGTAATAACCCGCTGTCGTTGTCAACTTGCTGTCGCTCAGTGTAAATACTTTGGACAGCTTCACATCATTCACAACACTGCCCAGATCATCAAGCGAGGTATTAAATACAGTCGCTGTAAATGCCTTGCCGGTGTATGCCTTGCCCGCGTTCGGGCCCGTTGCATAAGTCATTTTGGCTGATGAGTTGTCATTATCAGCAGGGAACAAGGAAATGAAACGACCACTATTGGTGGATTTTCTGAATTTTTCGTCGAGTATCCAGCCATTGCCCAATTTCAGGGAGGCTTCCGCGCCAAACGCATTGTTCGTCACATGCAAACCATCGTTCACATTGGTCGCTATCCGATTATTGTTCTTATCCAGAACAATATCTTTCACCCAGTACGGAGAATAAAAACTGGCCGTCCGCGGATCAATGCCAGGCAACTCAGAAATTGTGCCGCCCGTTGTCTTGACCGGAGCTGGCATATTCATCGGTGTTTTATCATCGAGATGCTTGAAGCTCAGGCGGATATAACCATTATCAAGTTCATGCGTGACATTGGCCTTGATCTGACCGCCATCCTCGGCTGTCACTCCGGCAGGACGTGAGCTATCGCCATTACGGTAAAAACCACCGATAAATACGCGTGTTTTATCCGATATTGCGGCACCATAATCAAAATCAAAACGAGTCTGATTAAAATCCAGCCCTTTGGTGATACCGATGCTGCCACCTTTTGCTTCACCATTTTTGCTGATGAAGTTGATGATGCCGCCTGGGGAGTTTGTTGCCATCGTCGATGCAGTACCGCCGCGCACGACTTCCAGATGACTGAGGCTGCCATCAGCACGCAAATACATGTCAGGAGTAACGAAGGCGATATCGCCAAACTGCAACAATGGCAATCCGTCTTCCTGGAATTGCACATAGCGGGCACCACCGGCAGAAATAGGCACGCCACGTACAGTCAGATTGGCATTGCCTTCACCACCAGAAGATTCGGAACGCACGCCAGGAACAGAGCGCAGGATTTCTGCGGCATTGGTTGGAGCAGACTGCATAATCTGCTCGGAATCCAGTGTACTGATAGAGACACTGGCCTTCATTTTAGATGTGCCGATCGGCGTACCGGTAACGATCACACTTTCAAGATTCAGGGAATTTTTTTCTGATGCTGCAACTTCCTGCGCAGTTGCGCTGGCCATTTGCAAAAGCGCCAGAGATACTGCTGTCGCCATACTGCTTAATTGAATGACAGGTGATTTCATTGTCTTCTCCGATATTTAGTTATTTATGTTGATCGCATCAAAGCGAAGTCTGATGCCATCCATACTGCAAGCCTTTTGCTTACCCCATCCACGTCCTGAGCCATCGGTGCAAAACACCTGTCAAACGCTGATTATTCACTCGCTTTGCATTTAAATAAGACTGAGCGACCTGTTTAGTCTTTACATCAAACAATACAAATGAAGTGCCGGCAGAAGAATTATGCTCGTCAAAAAAAATCATTGCAATCGATTGCAATAGTGCATCGCAACAAAATATATAGCGATCAACTTTGCCGCCAGATCAGTTTTTTTAAAGAAATGAGATTGTCGCTGAGGAACGGTCAGCAAAAATAAAACGACCGTTATCACTTAGATAAAATAGAACTTGTTAATGTATGATTTTGTGCATGATTTTATGCATCGTTTATGTATTATTTACGCGACAAAATCAGATGATCGGCAAATATTTTGTGCACCGCAACATAATATATAGCAGTACATTCCATAAAATCAGCCGGCAAAATCATCTTCTGGAAGAGTAGAAATGCAAACGATTGCAAATCATTTTAAATAATAAGGTCTTCAGTCGACATAATTGCTCAACTGGTAGAACGGATCACCAATTGAGTCGGCAGCAACCGTGGAGTGCCGCCCTTCTGATCCGCCAATGCCAATAAGGCATCAACCAATGCTTCACCTGCTGCCATCAAGGGTTGACGCACAGTGGACAGGGGAGGATGAAAATAACGTGCCAGTGCAATATCGTCGTAACCAACGACAGAAACGTCTTCAGGGACGCGATAGGATTTTTCAACCAGCGTATTAATCGCCGTCATGGCTAACAAATCGCTGCAGGCAAACAATCCATCAAATGGAATATTCCTCTGACACAGCTCATCCACGGCAAGGCGCCCTCCGTTTTCCACAAACGATGCATTGACATGTAAGGAAACATCCAGCGGTAGCTGATATTGCGCCAGTGCTTTGCAATAACCTTCGTAGCGATGGGCAACTTCCGGCAATTGCGTATCGCCGAAAAATGCAATTTTTTTACGCCCCTGCTGAATCAAATGCTCGGTCGCAAGAAAGCCCCCCGCGACATTATCGCTGCCAACGGTCACATATAACTGCTGCGGTAATTGCGCACCCCATACGACGATAGGAACACGTCGTGCGGCCATTTGGTTGAGCTGATCATGATGCCGCCATTGCCCAATGAGTATCACGCCAATCGCCCGCCCGGTGTTGTACACCTGCGCAGCAGAATCAAGTTGATCAGCATCCACCCGCGTCAGCAACATATCAAACCCTCTGTCGGTCAAGGCGTCTGCAAGACTTCCCAGAATACCCAAAAAAAATGGATCAGATAAATGCTGGCGATTAGCCGACTCATAAGGAACAACCACCGCGACAGTGCGGTTTTGCTTCAGGCGTAAATTTTGCGCTCCGATATTAATGGAATAATTCAGCGAACGCGCCAAATCTTCAATCCGCAAACGGGTCTCTTCATTGACCAGTGGGCTGCGGCTCAGGGCGCGCGACACCGTCGAAGTAGAAACCCCAGCCAAACGGGCGATATCCGCCATTTGCAGACGCCGTTGCTCCGCATTGGAAGCGGCTGGCTGATCCGGGATTGAGATGGTCTCTTTATTAGTCATATGGTCAATCAGTAAAGCTCAAATACTCTGTTGTTACTCTGCCGGCAAAAACATCACGCCAACATCACTTAAGTTACGCAAACAAAAGCATCAATTTACAAAGCAAGCTTTAAGATAATAGAAACATTGATTGTACCGCTGACTTGATTCAGTGCAATCTTTCAGGCAGCGAAAACCGTAGATTCACTCTAAATCAGTCATACGTTTGCGCATTACTTCTGCTCATTTTCATATAACTCATTCTGAGATATGCAAACATTGATCAACATCGTCGCAACGAGTTTGCTCTGGAACAAAAACCAATAGCCATGACTGTTATTTCCATGACATTTTCCTTGACGCTATGATGGCGACTTGCGTACACTCCTAGGATTCTGCAATCCACGTCGACTATGGTCGATTAGACAATTATTTTGCCTATGAAACGATTCCGACTTCGCATTTGCCCACTCATTGCCTCTGCTGCCCTACTTTGGACACTACCGCAAGTGAGTCACGCAGATTCTGTCCGCCTTATCGCACTCTCCACTCCAACCGAATCCTCCAGCGTTATACCAACCTCTCTTCCAGCGGAACCTCTGGCATTAAGCTCACCGTCAGCTTATACATTGACCGAAATGGATTTGTGGGAGCGTATTCGCGGTGGCTACGCAATTCCGGATCTTGACAATCAGTATGTGGCCAATCAGCTTAACTGGTACAGCACGCGCACTGATTACATTTTGAGAACAGTTCAGCGCGGATCGCGTTACTTGTATCACGTCGTCGAAGAGCTGGAAAAACGCGGTATGCCTACGGAATTGGCATTATTACCATTCATCGAATCGGCATTTAATCCACAGGCAATCTCAACAGCAAAAGCCAGTGGAATGTGGCAGTTCATGGCAGCAACGGGGCGCGACTTCAATCTGAAACAAAACATGTTCAAAGATGACAGGCGCGGTGTACTGGACTCCACGGACGCGGCGCTGACTTACCTGGAACGCCTGTATGGCATGTTTGGTGACTGGCAACTGGCTCTGGCTGCGTACAACTGGGGCGAAGGCTCCGTACAGCGCGCCATCAAAAAGCAACAAGCGCTGGGGCTGCCGATTGATTTTGATAGTTTGTCCGCATTGATGCCCAATGAGACAAAAAATTACCTGCCTAAGTTACAAGCAGTAAAAAATATCATCGCTCATCCGGAACAATTCAACATTGCCTTACCGCGACTGGATAATCAGCCGTATTTTGTGACGGTAGAAAAAACCCGCGATATTGATGTCAGGGTAGCGGCGCAGCTGGCTGAGTTACCAATCGGTGAATTCACCGCCTTGAATCCTCAATTCAACAGACCTGTCATCACTGGCGACAGCAATACCAAAATCCTGCTGCCGACAGATAACGCCGCCTTATTCAAAGAAAATCTGAGTAAATGGCAAGGCCCACTGTCCTCCTGGACGGCTCATACCGTGCAAAAAACAGAAAGCGTCGAATCTCTGGCAAGCCGCCTGAAACTCAAACCAGAGGTGCTGCGCGAGGTCAATCTGATTCCCGCAAAAATGCTGGTCAAAGCGGGTTCTACGCTCCTGATTCCGAAAACATCACAGGCCCAGGATAAAGATATTTCTCTGGAAGTGGCTGACAAAGCGCAACTGATCATTGAAAAAAATATCCCGATGCGCCAGCTCAGCTATAGAGTTGGCAAACGTGATGATCTGAATTCAATTGCTAAACGTTACAAGGTCAGTGTCGCTGATTTAAAAACCTGGAATAACCTGAAACGTGATGTGATTGCCTCCGGTCAGACCTTGCATATTCAGGTTCCCGGCTCACCAAATAGCGGAAAGCATACGGCAGTCGCACATAATGCCCACGGTGGCAAACTGGCTTACCGCCCAGTCGCAAACCGCTCAGGAAAAATTCTGGTGGCTCATGCAAAGAGTGGTAAAAAGCGTCACGGTTGAATCTATATCACTTAAGCAGTTTATCGGACTGATATAGTTGTCGTCAGTCCGATAGCCCGTTAGTCCGTTAATACTTAATGACTCAATAGCGATCGAATCAACATCGAACCATATCGAATGAACATCAAAAAAAATGGCGCCACTGGCGCCATTTTTTATATGAACAGAATTATTTCAGCGATTGGTTTGCATAAATAATCCAGTAGCGTGCAAGATCTGCCGTTCCATCTACGCCCTGCACTGTCTTAAAGGTTTTGATCGCATTCGCTTTCTTACCTGCCAGCACATACGCAACCCCCAGATGCAACTTGTCATCCTCAGGACGTTTTAAACCACCTTTTTTGATCCCATCTTCCATCATACTCAGACCAGTATCAAACTTACCCGCAGTCACATAACCGTAACCAAGGGCGACCAGACCAGAGCCATCCTTACTCTGCTTTGCTTCCTGCTCAGTAGCAGCCAGAGCTTTGTTTGACTCGTCTTGTGCTTTCGTCGCCATATCACGCAAACGCTTGTGACGTTCGGCATCGCCACCAGCGCCTAAAGCACCGGTTTTGTAGCCAGCATCAATGATCTTGCTGGCTTCTGCAGGATAGCCCGCTTGAATTGCCAGCAATGAAGAATCCATAAAGTCGGACGTCTTTGTAATCTGTCCCAATGCCAGCTTCAAGCGGTACAAATCCAGTTTCAGTCTCTCAGAATAACCAGGTTTTCTCTCGATATTATTCAGCAGGTTAACCCAGTACTCTTTCTTTCCATGATAGGCCACCAACTTTTCCAATGCACTGGAATAGCCTGCCATATCCTTCTGCTTTAAAGCAGCATTCGCGTAAAACTCCAAATTAGACAAGCTTGGCGTACGACCCGCCTTTTCATCTGCGGCCAGATCTGCCGATACTTCCTTGAGTGCTTTGGCACTATCGCCGCCCTGGTTCATCGCCTGAATCATGTAAGGACGCAAAGAAGGATCAGTACCACCATCTGCATAATAACGTCCATACCATTGGGCGGCCTTAGGATAGTTTGCTGCTTTGTAGTAAGAATTTGCCAGTACCTGAATCATCTGCAACTGGTCTTTGGACGGTAATTTATTAGCTGCGATAATGGTCTCTGCGGCACGGATCGTCGCATCATTATCACCAGCTGCCGAAGCAATCGACAAGCGCATACGTTCAATAGTAAAACTTTCGTTTGCCGTCTTGCCCGACACATTATCTGCCTCGCGGATTTTAGATAAAGCATCTTTATATTTTTTCGCTTTAAACAACTCTCCGGCAGACTGCACAATACGGCCAATTTCAGGGCGCATTGCTTCTTGAGCAAAAGCAGTATTCGCGGCGATATTCGTTAATTCCGGCGCAGCAGCAAAACCAATCGCTGCAACTAATACAGCGACACGAGACAAGCGAAGTTGCTTCATATGTTGATCTCTCAATCAATAAATTAAATGAACTCTGAAACAGGATCCCAATATATTAACGATCCCATTCCGTGAATATGAAAAAAGGCAGGGGTAACCTGCCAATTTTCAATCATACATCAAGATTTCTGCACTTGAGCTGAAAAAGCATTGAGGAGAATCGTATTCCCTGATCCTCACTTCAAGAACTGCTCATTCCCCACCATCCCAATCTTCATCACCCCCAACCGCTGCGCCGAGGCCATCACCGCCGCCACCGACTTATACGGCACCACCGCATTCGGCCGCAAATGCACCTCCGGCTGGTTCGGCGTCGTCGCCACTTCCGTCAGCTTTGCCTCAAGCTCATTGCGATTCGCCACCGCCACGCCATTCCATAACACCGTCCCATCAAAGTCCACGTCGATGTTAATCACCACCGGTGGCTCCGTGGGCTTACTCGGCGTGTTGGTCGGCATGTTCAGGTTCACCGCGTGATTCTGAATCGGGATCGTGATGATCAGCATGATGATCAGCACCAGCATGA
>NZ_JBMPPF010000026.1:0-47042 GCF_049339385.1 Undibacterium sp. SXout7W
TCGGCGCCTTGGCACGGGAGGAACTGCATTCAGATTCATAATGTACATGTACCCAGTTATTACGTGGACACTATGTTCTATAAATCCGGAGCGCGGTTCAAGACGACTTTACCGGGTGCTTACGAAACAAAGAATTCTGACACACGAATAATTCCTTTAAGTCGTGTTGCGATCAACGTTTTACTTTCATTGAAGCGAACGGCCAGTCCCAAAGTATTTAATTTATCAAAAAATTCGCTTACATCTGCATGGGGAGCCGCTAAGAAACGCGCACGCGATCAGTACATTGCCGACTGCAACGAGAAAAATGTCATTCCCCAAAATGGATACATTACCGATTTAAGATGGCATGATTTACGGCATGAAGGAACCAGCCGATTATTTGAGCATGGCCTGAATTTGATGGAAGTCGCTTCCGTCACCGGACATAAAACGTTAGCAATGCTGCGTAATTACACGCATTTGAAAGCCCAAAATCTGGCGCAGAAACTTGATCGTGCCGCTAACCCGGAACTTTCTGGGAGCAGCCAAAATGAATCGTGACGAATTGATCGCTTATGTCCCCGTCCATGAATACAACGGCCGACCATTTTTTGTTCGTATCTCGGAAATTCCGGAGCCGTGGCAAACACAGTTTTCGAGCTATCTCGCATCTAGCCAATGTCCGATGATCGAAGGTGAACGGAATCTGGCGTACGTGTGGGATTGGGAACGTTGGGTACATGGGCGATGAATCAGGTCAAGGGATTTTGAACGGTAATATCTTGGAGTTCACATGACAGTAAGTGATTTAATTGAGAACTTAAAACAGTTTGATCCGGCTTTGCCTGTCATTGTTGAGGGTTATGAAACAGGTTGGGATGGCATATTAACGCTGCGCATTGCAAATGTAATGAAGCACCTAAACGCCCATGAATGGGATGGCGAGTTCAAAGAACTTGGCGATAATCAGAAAATTGGCTGCGCAGCCTTGCTGATTGTAGGTCGGCGGGGGCAATATCGATGACATCAGCTCTTTCAGGAATTTGTGGGTGGAGAGTTAGGTGATCTTATTCCTTGATTTTGATGGCGTGCTTCACCCAGAGCCATGCGTCGACACCGGCATGCTGCTTTGCCATTTACCGCTGCTGGAATCGGTCTTGCGGGAATTTCCAAGCGTTCAGGTCGTGATTAGCAGCACCTGGCGTGCGACCCGTACACTGAATGAATTAAGGGATTATTTCAGCCCGGATATTGCAGATAGGGTTATTGGCGTAACGCCGAACTGGCGTGACCTACCAGATTTGCTGGATGCAATTGGACACACCTATGTGCGCCAGGTTGAGATCGAAGGATGGTTACGAGCGTCTGGCCGGCCGTGGGAGCAATGGGTCGCCATTGATGACAAGCCATATTGGTTTAGGCCGTTTTTGCCGAATTTGGTGAAATGTGATTCGCAGGTCGGTCTTTGCGATAGTGTTATTAATGAATTGAGGGCTAGACTAGACGAGATAACTTGCATGCAAATTTGATAAATTTGAAGAAATATTGTAAATTTGAAATATATTAAATTTAAATTTGCCTAACATTAATATTTCTGGCGCGTATCTCTCTTTATAACGGATCAATGATTACTATTGACGAAATCAAAGCGATGCTTTTATCGGGTGAATTGAGCCCCAACAACAATGACATAATTGCTTCGGGTACTTTGGTTGCGGCCGGCGGAACTAGTCATACATATACCCTCCACCACGGTTGGGACATTGCCAAATGTCTCGCTTGTGATGAACTTTGGCATTCATTTAACCTTAAGCTAATGAACTGGATTAGTGAACAAAAGTTCGATCCGGAAGCCTTGAAGAATGTCCTCGGGGAAATTCAGATTGATGATAGCCACTGGGAATGGTTCAAAAAGGCCTTAGTTTTTAAAAATGGTGAATTTCACTGGTTCTTTCTGATGATTGACGGGCAGCCTCAGGCGGCATGCGTTATCTTCCATCCCAAGAAAAGTGCGCTCGAAGAAATTGATGTGTTCTATATTGAATACATCGCAGTCGCTCCATGGAACCGACAAAATCCGATGGAATCGAGAACTTTCAAAGGAATTGGAAGTCTGTTGATTCGATCGATTATCTCCTTTGGCGTACAGAAACTTTCCTTCAATCATGGTTTTTCTCTTCACGCTCTCCCAAGAGCAGCAGAATTTTATGTCAAGATTGGTATGGAAAGAATTTCCCAGCACGACAAGGATACTTTGCAGTACTTTGAGATGCCAGAGAAAAGTGCAGTTGCGTATGCGGAGGAAAAATGACCAAAGCAGATATTCGCAATTTTGAATTGGACGATTTCCCAATGTCTCCAGTTGGTAGTCAACCAGCTCAAAAATACTATGATGCGTTTTTACGCGCAAAGTCACTTTTCGATCAGATTCCTGCAAAGGATAAAAGTAAAAATAGCGAAGCTGCCTTCTTGAGTATTTTTAAGGAAGTTAGCTCGCAGCCTGCTGACCAAGTTGCACTTTTCCGCAGGCATGCGGACGCGAAGGATGCATTAACAACGTTATGGCTGTCGAAAGTCCGGAGCTGGTCCAAATTATTTGTCGGCATGAATGGCCTGCCGAGCTTCAATGGGATAACCTCCGACGACATGACAGGCATCGCAAAACTAAGCCGAGATATCAAATCTATTCGACAACTGCCTCACATCTTGGCCGAACGAGGCATTGTATTGATTTACGAACCTTATCTTGCTGGAATGAAGCTTGATGGAGCTGTTTTCGCGCTCGACAGTGGCAATCCTGTAATCGCGCTTAGCCTAAGGTATCCGCGCCTGGACAGCTTGTGGTTTACGCTAATGCATGAATTGGCTCATATTTCGCTTCATTTGGATCTTCTAACGACTCCAATTCTCGACGATCTTGATGAGGACTCTAGCGATTTGATCGAAAAGGAAGCTGATCGACTTGCGCTAAACGCAACTATCAGTCGGAGTGATTGGAGAAATTGCGAAGCCAAATATGAATTTAAAGAAAATGCCGTTTTTTCATTTGCTGCGCGCGTCGGCGTCCATCCGGCAATAGTTGCTGGTAGGCTTCGGAAAGAGCTCAATCGATATAACCTGTTTTCCGAAATAGTTAACGCCGTTGACGTCAGAAAGGTAATTTGGGATGAATAAATATGTGCCGTTCTTAAAATTGAAAGTCAACGAGGTTGGCGCATTGAATGAGTTAGCTGACGATTTGAAGGCAACGATAGTTCCATTCTTCGACTTACCACGAAAAAAAGAAGGAATGACCGCAGAAGAGTTCTGTGCACTAACAGAAAAGAGCGCTCGAAGCGTGGAGCGTAACCTTTCAGACTTTGGAGCCTTTTATCTTGATAATTTTGACATTGAAGACACTGTCAAAGTAAACGGTACTGATAATTATCAATTCGTAATAGACCGTTTTTGTAAAACTAATTTTATCCCGGTAATTGGGCTCGATCGTACATTTGCGCGCAACCAACTTGTGTTTGACGCAAAAAAGAGTGGGCAAATTAATGCCAATCAAATTGCCCTTAGGCTACAGGCGGAAGATATCGAAGAATTCGCCTTAGTCCAAAGCGAAATTCTCGATTTATTTAATTTAGGGAGCGGGCTATTTGAACAATGGATTCTTATTATCGACAATCGAGTATGCATAGAAATCGATGCAGGAAAACGAGCCGCACAACTGTTATCTTTCGTGCCAGCTTGCCTCAAAGCGATACCGTTCGATGAGGTCGTTGTTACTGGGTCATCGATTCCGGCGTCGATCGGAGACGTTATCGGAACCAATAGTGAAGGCGTTCATGAGCGTCAAGAACTAAGTATTTTTCAACCGGTCATTGAAAAAATTCGGAATGGGAAAATTTCATTTGGGGACTATACAATTGTCAGTCCCCTTTATTCAGATATAGATATTCCCCCTGAGGCTTTGCGGAACGTCACAGCACCCAAAATAGCTTATTCCTACGGCAAAGTTCATTACATTTTCAGGGGGGGCCAGCTATCGTCACACCCCAGGGGAAACTTGCAATATAACGATCTTGCTGAGCGCCTAGTTTCAATGGAGTTCTACCGTACCCCACCATATTCATTCGGGGACCATTATTTGAATGAAAAGGCGAATGGGCGGGGAAAAGGAGTTACACCAAGTAGTATCTTGAAACCAACTATAAATGCGCATATTACCTATATGTGCAGGGATTTCAAGTTCTAAGAACCCTGGACAAGAGCTGTTCGCTAATTTGTTTTGATATCCAATCTCTAGAAAAATTCTCTGCTAACAATTCTGTTAGTCTCTTGCGACTCAATTTGGCAAGACTAGATTCTGAGATTGGTTCTGCAATCGTTGTAAGCTCTGACTTCCACAAAGTTAGCAGGGCAAGTTGTTTATCAAATCTGTTGCTCACGCCCGCTGGCCGAACATAAGAGCAAATTACTCTGCCTTTCCAACTCTTGGCGACCATAATTCCCCAATGTGCCGGCGTATATAAAATGGCTCGATCAAGATGTCGCGCCGTAGTAACAAGTGTTACCTTTCGAAATACTAGGTCATAAAATTGCGCCTGCTTTTGCACCCGCTCAATGCTGTCTTTGTCGGACTTAATCTCGTAGCAGTGGGCGTTATTATTATGTATCGCGACAATGTCGGCAATAGCGTTACCGTTATGCACGCGAAGTTCTTCGAGCACAGCGCGGGGAGCGCGAGATGATTTAGTAAGATGTATCTTCAACGAATGCCGAATCTCTTTGTCACCTAACAAATCGTTATTTTTTATTTTCTGCTCTCTGATGGAACATACCAACTCAGTTAACACGGGGAACTAATCTCCAAATTTCAACCTGACTCTGATCATGTATTTGGACGCATGGCAGTTGAATCATAATGGCATTCTGTCAAAATAAATTCTCCATGTCCAACAAGATTCATCTAGCCGATTATTAACTGTCACTGCGACGAGACCAACGACTCCATCATACTATTTTACCTGAGTGGGAGACTTAATTTATCGTGCCGCTGAATTTGACCTAGGTACGTCGACGAGAAAATATTAAGTCGCGTGCACGTCGAGACCTAGACATGTTCGACTTCACTATCTTAGCGAAAAAAGAACCGGATAAACGCGGTTGCACAGATTCAGCCAGTCAATACAGCATTTAACGCATCTTGTCCCAATGGAATGGTAAATCAAGCGTTAGACTCGAAATAACGCAAAATCGATCGTTCCACCAGCATGAGAAGGAATACTCGTTATTGCGCTTGTGTACTTATCGGTTTGTAAAAGTACGTCACTAAGGCAGATCAAATGTATGTCGATGCCCGATATGTCACTCTGACTATTAATTAGACGTAGAAAACTATCCTGATACCCAACTCCTGCCACATAAACACAAACCTTCGGCTTAAGTCGCACTAAATCCGAATGAAGAATCTTCGCCTCGTTAAGACTCAGAACATTAGACGACAACTTACTTTGAAAATGTGCGAGCATTTTATTGTCGCCATCCATTATCGCTCCATCGACGGAGCCGTCACTTCCAAGTGGCCCACAAATAAACGATAGATGAGATGCGAGTCGTTGACCGATCTCTTGCTTACGTTTTGTAGTGGAAAATACGATACTACTAATGACTTGAGTAGAATAATAACTATCCATGGTTTACTAATTTGAGATGGAGCTCAAATAGACCAATTTTAATCAGCCTTTTAGCAGCGTCATTGTCCTTGAGCATCATAATGGCACGTACCGCGTCCCGCGAAGGCTTAAAATACGTGCGTTCAATATCCACGTCCTCGTTTTTTACTTTTTCATCAAAAGCCCCGCAGTCGCCTCCTTGCAACTTATGAAATGCAAAACAAATCACTTCATTCAGGCCAAATTGGTCTCCAAAAATCGCTTTCAGTTCAGTAAGCTTTATTAGTTGCACTGAGTCTAAATCTACTGGCATCCCCTTTCCCTTTTTGAACTTAGAGAACACAGTTTCAACGGTATTATTAATATAATAGTCATTGTTTTTAGATGACCCTGTCTGTTCTTCAGTCCGCTCATGTGCCGGGTTTTTGGGTAATTTGCTAAAACGAGAGTTATTTTGAATCATAATCACGATCCTAAGACAATTTTCCTATACATATCGTAAAAATAATCGTAGCCGTCGTAATTCCATACGAAATCGAAATCCTGAAAGACTGCGTTTCCAAACAACTCTGGGTTAGCTGGTATGCTAGCAAGAATCTCACAATTCAACTTGCTGCCCCCCAGGTTATCAAAAATCCACTGTGAATCGACTCCTATCGGAACAATCTTTACCAGTGGTGCAATGCCAAATGCGGCCATACCTTCGATTGTCTGCAGCACTGGCGTCAACTGCACCAAACCACCATGATCTCCATACTTTATAGGAATTATTATAAGATCAGGCTCAACCTCAGAGATAATTTGACTCGCAGTTAAAGGATCTGGCGTAGTATCGAAGACAAAATGTGTGAAATCTTTTTTCATTTTGACTATCTTCGAAATACGCTCACTCAAGCCATGCTTACTCGTAGGCTGTAAAGAATTAAGGGGGATTATAGATAAAGTTTCACTAACTTTAACGACTTCATCCGTCTTCGGCGTAGTACCTCTATTAAAAAAGCAATAGCTAGTAACTTGACGATCACCATCCACAAGTAAGGTATTACCATCCCCCTGCAGAACACCCGCAACATGAACTGCCGTTGTAGACTTCCCGACTCCGCCTTTGAAATGAATGCATAAAACCTTCATATAGAACTGCTCCAATATTTTATTAGCATTCATTTTACTATTACTAGCAAGATATCTCGCATGCTTGATGTGCAAAGATAGCGTTTTCTCTCAACTTGCAACAAATTAAGCTCGGAACATCTGCCAAACCTCACACTAAGAGATCGATCAAACGTCCTATTAAAAATCGATGATTTGTGCTGGTTTGTTCTAAAAATCGATTTAAATATCGACTATTTTTTACGAAACATAGAACCAGCTTGGGTTTGCGGGCGATTGGTATTATAAAAAATACGTCCCTCAAAATCCCGCGCCGCAAGGCGTGCCGGTTCGATTCCGGCTCTCGGCACCAACCAAATGCTAAGCTCTTGATTTTTCAAGGGCTTTTTTGGTTTTTAAAGCCTGTTTTTGTTTGGTGTCACATATGAGTGTCACATATCACACAAAATGGGTATCAAACTCCCTTCCAATTTACACCGCAACCGACATGGTGTTTTGTACTTTCGCCTCAATATCCCTGAAGACCTACATGACTTCTTTGAGACCAAAGTAATCTACCGCAGCTGACTTACTTCCAGCATCCGGCTCGCTTCTGTTGCTGCGCAAACGATGGCGCTCAAAGTGAAGCATTTGTTTGGAGAACGTCAGCACCAATCGATGGCAAACCAAAACAACGGCTGACGGATTGAACAAATTCATGTAATTGGCGTACTTGCAGGAACACATCAGACTGGCTGATTTACCAGGCAGAATAGAAAAGTAAGAGGCTGAGTTGGTACAAAATGAACAATCCATAGTCAACTTACAGTTGGAACAAGCGGAAAGCAAACAAACCCATTGAGATTCAGACCCAAGGCTTGCCACAGCAATCCTTGGGGTCAAAATTACAGGTCGCCATTGCGTTAACGGGAATACTCTTTTTTTGAGGATCGAATGACTTTCGTGCGATCGCGTTGCTATACACCCACTGGATGAACCAATGGGTGATCGCTTCTGATTCTGATTGTCGGGATGGGTTACAACAAGTACGGCTTCACTTTATACCAACGCTAACTCTGATACCTCTGGCAGAGATTTGTGCGGTAATTCAGTATTCTCGGCATGGTAACGTCCGGATTCCGAATGCAACCTGAATATGCCCTGTTCCAGTCGTGTTACCAACGCCTCCTCTACCTTGTAGCCCTGACCTTCTGGGCCTTTCAATTGTGCCGAGGTAGCGTAGATGCCGGGCAAAACCAATTCGGCGGACAGTGCCTGCAATACGGGTCGCAAAGCATAATCTATCACCAGCATATGCGACTGACTGCCGCCTACCGCCAGCGGTAGCACCAATTTATTTTTCAGACCGTCTTGTGGCAGGATGTCCAGAAACAGCTTCAATATCCCTGTGTAGGACGCCTGATATATCGGCGTGGCAATCACCAACGCCTGCGCTTCCGCCACCTGGGCAAGCGCTGCAACAATATTAGCGTCGTAAAAATCTGCATGCAGAAGTGCCTTAGGTGGCAAGTCGCATATGTCCAGCCACGACAAGCGGTGTCCCAGTCTAGCCAGCCGTTCGCCCACATCAGTCAACAAGGCTCTGCTGCTCGATGTCTGTGACGGACTGGCACTCAGTAATAAAATATTCATGATCAATTCCTTCAATCGCTCATCATCAGATCACGTGAAAGCCATGAGTGCCATCGCGCCCCAGTTGATCCACCAGACCGAATTCCCAGTCTAAATACGCCTGCATTGCTTCAGCACGGTTATCAGTACCCTCGTATGGGCGACGATAGCGATCGATCAGCGGCGATGCTAATCGCGTTGCGCCGGACTCCACAGGCAAGCCTGCTTCGGCCCATGCGCTGGTACCACCGTTCAGAACATGTATTGGCAAATCCGTTAATATCCCTAGGTCGGCTGCGGCATAGCGTGCCAGAAGACTGCTGCCACAGGTCAGCACATAACGCTGAACACCTTTCGGCAACATCGCCAGCACAGCTGGCAATTCCGAACGCAGTGCAAACCAGGCGCCGGGGATGTGGCGCTTCTGATAATTGACGCCAGAAGTAAAATCCAGCACCGCAACTTCTTCCGATGCATCAGCCAGCCATGTTGACAAGGTAGTGACATCGATCTCTGCCACCTGCGGCTGTGGTGGCAGCTCGGCAATCCACGCGGTAGTGATCGTAAAGTCTGCCGCTTGCAGGCCATCCACCACATAGACTTCGTGATTCATCTGTCGCAACCAGTGTGCCGTCAGGTTGGCACGAACGCCGTCATTGTCGGCCAGCACAATGCGCGCACCTCGCACGGGCGCAAACTGCTCAGTTTCCTGTACCAATTGACCACCAGGCGCAGAACGGAAATGCGGTAAACGGCCTGCGTCAAATTCTGCAGGGCTGCGAACGTCAAAGAAGTAAGTCGTGCGCGTTACGTCGGCATACAGCGCTTTCAGTGCCGTGCCTTGCAGGCGCGTTACGCCAGCACGGTCAGCCAATGCCCTCGCATCCTGCGCTGCTTGCTGGTGATTCGCTTCCGATGTCGGCGGATAGCTACGTGACTGGCCGTGCTCCAGCTTTTGTTGCGCCAGCGTCCAGCCTATCGTTCCGTTGCGCAGTGCTGCAATCGGGTTCGGCACACCGGCATTAATCAGTGACTGCGTGCCGATGATGCTGCGGGTACGGCCAGCGCAGTTGACAATGATGCGTGTGTTGATATCAGGTGCCAGCTCGCGCGCACGCAGCGCCAGCTCGGCACCAGGCACACTGACGCTGCCTGGAATACTCATGGTCTGGTATTCATCGTAGCGCCGTGCATCAAGAATCACGATATTATCGCCTGCATCAATCAGCGCCTGTACCTCCTGCGCCGATAGTGAGGGTGTATGACGAACAGACTCGACCAGTTCGCCGAATGCCTTACTGGGAACATTCACATCACGGAATAATTCACCGCCAGCAGCACGCCAGCCGTCAACGCCGCCATCCAGTAATGAGACATCGGAATACCCAAGCTGGCGCAAGCGGCTGGCAGCGGCAAGCGCCAGTCCCTCGCCGCCATCCAGCACGACAATTGCAACATCGCGACGTGGCAGTTTGGTGTAGGCATCAAGCTCAATACGGCCGTAAGGCAGATTAGCTGCGAACAGTGGATGCGATTGAGCATGTGGATCTTCTTCCCGCACATCCAGCAAGGCAATTTCGCAGCCGGCCAGCAGCACTTCGCGAACCTGAAGGAAGCTGCGATGTGGGAAGTCAGAAATGGTGAGTTGAAGCAGGTTTTTAGTCATGGTATCGAAATTTTGTTGAGTCATGCTGCATTAGCGGCATTAGCGACATTAGCGACATTGGCGTAGCCGGAGCGGAAAGGTTTGACCTGACCATCTGCGGTAAATACGCTGCGGTCTACGGCGCCAATGTCAGCGCCGTAGACATGAATACCGATAGAGATGCGATCGTCATAGGCATTGAATACCTGATGAATATCACCCAGCGATGGTGAGACTGCCGTCACCACGCCGGTTTCCAGGCGTAGTGGCTGGCCAGCCTTCTCCAGTACTCCGTCGGCACGACGGTGGTAGTCCTGTGATATCTCGGCACCACGCAGCAGGCCAATCAGCCCCCATACGGTGTGGTCATGGATCGGTGTCGACTGCCCGGGACCCCAGACAAAACTGACCACCGAAAAGCGGGACGCCGGATCGCGGTAAAGTAAATATTGCCGGTAATACTGCGGATCAGGTAACGATGCAGACTGCGGTAGCCAGTCATCGTGTGCGACCAACTCACTCAGCAAGATTGATCCCTGCGCTACTATATGCGGCTCATCCTGGCTGATCAGATTCTCCAGCCCTTCGACGAAGCTCCGTAATCTTGGTGGCAAATCGTTTTTTTGTATATCACTCATCTTGTTCTCCCGGGTCAAGTGATCAGCCTGTCAGGCCACCTGGCGTCGTGCAGCAGTGTAGCGGTTTTCTGGCACGTCCAGTCCCAGATTACCACGTAGCGTACTATGTTCGTAGTCCTTCCTGAACAAGCCGCGCTGCTGCAACACTGGTACGACTTCGGCAACAAAAGCATCCAGTTGGTATGGCAAGGATTCAAACAGGATGAAGCCATCAGCAGCGCCATGATCAAACCAGCGCTGGATCGCATCTGCCACCTGCACACCGGTACCGACAAATTCCCGGCGAGGGCTGGCGTAACGCAATGCAGTCTGGCGCAGCGTCAGGTTTTCTTCACGTGCCGTGCGTATGATGTGCTCGGATGAGCTGCGATTACTATCCGCACCGAAGCGGGCAATATCGGGGAACGGAGCATCCAGCGGATATTGGGTCAGATCGTGTTCGTTAAACGAACGCGCCAGCGCGACCAGCGCATCTTCAATACGGATCAGGCTCACAGCTTCCTGATACAGACGTTCTGCATCTTCTTCGGTGCGACCAACAATAGCGCGCAAGGCAGGCAATACGTTTAAACGATCCGGCGCACGACCAAAGGCAACCGCACGGCGCTTGATATCGGCATAGTAGGTTTGCGATGCCTCTATTGAGGAATTTTCAGTGAAAAAAGCATCTGCATAACGCGCTGAAAAATTGCGACCATCTTCTGACGCACCAGCCTGGAAAATCACTGGTTGTCCTTGTGGCGAACGGCTGATGTTCAGCGGTCCGCGTACCGAGAAAAACTCTCCCTGATGATGCAGCGTATGTAATTTGGATGGGTCAAAGAATTCACCGCTGGACTTGTCGCCCACCAGCGCATCATCTTCCCACGAATCCCACAGTCCCTGCACCGTCTCCAGATGTTCGGCCGCAATGCGGTAGCGTACCTCATGTGGTGGATGCGAAGGCTTGCCATAATTTTCTGCACTACCGGACAACCACGACGTCACGACATTCCAGCCAGCGCGACCACGGCTGATGTGATCCAGCGAAGCAAACTGGCGCGCCACCGTGTAAGGCTCGCTGTAACTGACCGTCAGCGTACCGACCAAGCCAATATTCTTGGTTGCAGTTGCTAATGCCGACAAAATCGTCAGCGGTTCAAAACGGTTAAGGTAGTGCGGACTGGATTTTTCGGTGATGTGAACGCTGTCAGCAACAAACAGAAAATCAAACTTGCCCTGTTCTGCCAGTTTGGCCTGACGAAGGTAAAAATCAATGTTGGTACTGGCCGATGGATCAGCGTCAGCATGACGCCAATCTCCCCAGCCGGGGCCTACGCCGTGCAGGATAAAACCCAGTTTTAATTGTCGTGTACTCATGTCAATGCTCCTTGTATAGGGTTAGGCGGGTTGAAACAGACTGGCATCCACCAGTTGGCTGGCATCAACCCGCTTTGGGAATAATTTTGCTTCAAAAAACGTATCGGCCACCAGTTGTAACTGGCGCACGATCTCGGCGTCCACGGCACGTAACTGTGGACGATCACGACTGATCGCCAGCTTCGCCACATCTGCGGGTAAACCGGTCAGGCGCTGGAATACGTCGCCGTATTCCTTGGGATGGGCATTGGCCCACGTGTTGGACAACGCCAGGCGGCGCAGTACGTCCGCCAATGCGGCTCGCTTGCCAACATCAGCCAGCGCAGCATCCGATGCAGCGATAACACCAATACCGGAATTGATACCAACGCCATCACGCAGCACGCGCGCACCGCGGATTTCAGCACTGGCCTGATAGCTGCCGAAGGTAGCCCAGGCTTCGATTTTTCCGCTGGAAAAAGCCACGGCAGCGTCACTGGGCAACAAAAACCCGGTGTTAACATCGTCCGTTTTCAGGCCTGCTTCACGTAAAGCACCAAATAGCAGGTAGTGCGCCACACTGCCACGTGCCGATGAAACGATGACATTGCGGCCTTTCAGATCCGCCACCGTTCTGATCGGAGAATCAGGCGGAACCAGTATCGCCACGCCAGTTGGCGAAGACACGCTGGCAGCCACCACCTTAACTCGCGCTCCACCAGCTGCCGCTGCCAACGCCGGCGTATCGGCCGCCATCGCGGTATCAACGTCGCCCGACACTACTGCCTCGAACAGCGGTGCTGCACCCTGGAAGCTGGCCCACTCGATCTGATACGGTATGCCTTCCAGCACACCAGCCGCTTCTGCCTTGGTGCGCAGCAGTTTGACCTGATCGCCCAGCACCAGTTTGACCTTAGACAGATCGGGTACTGACGCTGATGCTAGCACCGGTGCTGAAACAGAACCAGCGACCGAAACGTCAGCCTGCTGTCCGCTACCCTTGCCGCAAGCGCCAAGTAGCGCGGCGGCTGGCAGCATCGTCAGCAAGCGCCGGATTCGATTGGGGTCAGAAGTCATACGTCACCTTGGCGTAGTAGAACGCACCGGTCGGTGCGAACGGTGAAGGACCATAAACAAAGCCATTGCCTCCAGAGTTAGCATCACCCGGGCCGTTCTTATCTGGCGTCACATTGAACAGATTAGTTGCACCTACGAC
Organism: Undibacterium sp. SXout7W; assembly: GCF_049339385.1. Taxonomy (NCBI): domain Bacteria; kingdom Pseudomonadati; phylum Pseudomonadota; class Betaproteobacteria; order Burkholderiales; family Oxalobacteraceae; genus Undibacterium; species Undibacterium sp. SXout7W. The sequence goes on from NZ_JBMPPF010000026.1 coordinate 13,201, forward strand.
CAGCTTGGTGCGCTTGTTGATGGCATAGCTCAGATCCAGATCCGTCAACCACTTGGCGCCAAAGTAATAATCCTGCGCACGGTTAGCGGTTGTTTGCCATACATAAGAATCGTAGCGCGTGGTTTGTACATTGGCTTCCAGCGCACCGATAGACCAGCGTGCCGACAAAATCAATTTGGTCCGCGGTGTCGCGCTGAGATCACCAATACCACCGCCAGCCGCATAGCCAAACCACACCGAGCTGCCACCTGGATTAGTCCCCAGGCCAGTGATCTCTGATGGAGTCGCATTGATCCGGGTAACGGTTGTCTGATTCCAGTTGAGCGCCGCCCCCCAGCGCACCACACCATAGCTGCCGTAGTCGCTGGTGATATCCGCCACCAGATCGGCACCGCGCGTGCGCGTGTCAACGGCATTAGCAAAGTACTGTACCCATTCAGTTCCGGTCAGCCCCGCCGCGATCAGCGTCGGCGCAAAGGCCGGGCCGAACATATAGCCAGTGCGGACGATACGGTCTTTAACGTTGACCTGATAGGCATCCAGCGTGACGTTAATGTTATCGGCTGGCTTGACCACCAGACCGATGCCTGCGTTGACCGATTTTTCAGGCACCAGATCGCGTGCGCCGAACTGGCGTGCCAGCGCGGAATCATTGCGCAGCAGCTTGGATAAACTAGGGCCGACGACGCCGGTGACCGGGTTGATATTCGTACGGTTATCGGTCTGCGAGTAGCCACTCTGCGTCAGCGAAGGCGCACGAAAGCCAGTACCGACAGTGCCGCGTATCGCCAATGCAGGCGTGAAATCATAGCGACCATTGATCTTGCCGCTGGCGGTATTTCCTGCGCTGTCGTTATAGTGCTCGGCACGCACAGCGCCATCGACGAACAGGTTATCGAGCGGATAAAAACCGATATCGTTATATACCGCCAATACCGTGCGACGGATGCTGGTAGCATCTGCCGGTGACAACGCTACACCCGCCTGCGCACCTACCGCTGCGGGCTTGCCAACGTTAGGATTCCCTTCCTGATCGCCAGTTCTGAAGATATAGCCGCCGTTGATATATCCCAGCGGATCGCCAGCATAGGTACTGAAACGCTCAGCACGCTGCTCCAGTCCCCAGGACCATTGCAGTGGCTTTTTCAGACCGATATCGACCGTGCGGGTAAAGTCTTCATTCGTCGTCCATTGCTCGAACTGGTACGTTGCCAGATTATCGAAACTGGTCGGTGACGCAGGTCCGAGCGAAGGATTCAGCGTCAGATTGCTATACTGACGCGCCCGGTTCCGGCCATAACCGGAGCTGACATCCCAGTTCCAGCCAGCACTGTGGCCACGTGCACCCACATTCAACTGAAAATCGTAAGCGCTCATGTTATTCAGCGCGAAATACCCATCCGGAAATATCTGCCCGATGGTTGCCAGTCCGTTCGGACGACGGAAATTATTACCCGCCACAGTATTGCGCGTACCGCCAGTACCGAAGGCGTACAGCGTGATGTCCTTGTCGTAGGGCTTTTCGGCATTGAAGGCGATGTCGTACGCTTCTATACCCGGATCGCCGTTATGCGCACCATCGCGATCCCAGGTCGCATTCTTGGGATTCGATGCTGGCGAATACGCGACCAGATTTGTCGATGGAAAGTTATACCAGGCCTGACCACGCTTGCGCAGCACCGCGCCGACGTTCACGAAACCATCATCACCTAATGTGAAGCCAGCATTGGCCTCCAGCTTCTTACTGGTCAGATCACCCTGCCCGTCTTTCAGCTTGCCGTAGCTGGCCGAGATCGAACCGCCGTGATTGCTGTTTTTGAGAATAACGTTGACCACGCCAGCCACAGCGTCCGAACCATACTGAGCTGCAGCGCTATCTTTCAGCACTTCGATATGATCAATGATGCTGAGTGGAATGCTATCCAGATCGATGGCATTCACGCCACTGGTGTCACCGCCACCGTTGGTCAATAACGCTGAGTTATGGCGACGCTTGCCATTAACCAGCACCAGTGTGTAAGCCGGCCCCAGTCCACGATTGCTGACTGGACGCACCACCGAATTCACACCCGCCTGATTGGTGCCGAAGTTAAACGATGGCAGCAACCGTGCCAGCGCCTCGGCCAATTCAGCACGCCCAGTGTTAATCAGTTGTTCTCCGCTGATGACATCAATGGGAGCTGGGCTGTCCGCCACCGTACGGGCTTCGCCACGTAGGCCGGTGGTCACAACCACGTCCTGCACCTGGCTGACGCTGCTCTGCGCCAAGGCAGCTCCGCTTCCCAGTAACCCAGTCGCCCATAGCGCCAGATACAAGGTCGTGAATTGTGGTGTGCTTCTCTGGTGATGATTAGATTGCTGCATATCGTCATGTCCTCTGCTGTCAAATAGGATTAAATAGAGTTAAAGGTAGGAGGCAAAACTGCGGTCCCACAGTGGGCGCACATCGAGGCGGCGCGATAGCAGACCAGCATCGGCAAAGACATCTGCTACCTGCTGCTGCGAGCGTATCGCCGTATCGTCCACCGCCACCAGTTTGTAGGGCTGGCTGCGCTGGCTGACCTGATTGAGAAACAGTTGCGACGGTACGCCAGCGATTTGTCCGCTCTTGGCAGCCCACGCTTTGGGATTGCGGTTGATCCAGTCATACACTTTCGCCAAACGCTGGAGATAGTCACCAATAGCTGCATGCCTGAGCGGGTCAGCGATTGCCTTGTTCGATGCGCTGATAACGTAATTGCCAGACAAGTAACCGTCAGCGGTGCGCAGCACGCGTGCGCCCTGATTCTTCGCCAGTTCCACCACCAGTCCATAGATCACCCAGGCATCAAGCTGACCGCTCTTGAACGCTGCCAGCGCATCCTGCGGTGGTAATGCGACGGGCTGGATATCCTTGAAGGTCAAGCCCTTTTCTTTCAGTAGTTGCAGCAGAAAGTAGTGCGATGTTGTAGAGCGTGCATAGCCTATGCGTTTGCCTTTGAACTGCGCCGGATCGGTTATCGGCGAATCCTTTGGCACCAGTACGACCTGATTATTGACATCGCCGCGCAGCACCGCGATGACTTTCATCGGTGCACCGCTGGCCGCGGCAAAAATCGGCGGGATCTCACTCATACCGCCAACATCCAGAGAATCCGATGCCAGCGCCTCAACGATCAGATTGCCTGCGGCAAACTCGGCCAACACAGTTTTGTAGGGAATGCTGGCAACGCCAGCCTCGTTAAAATAGCTGGAGTCACCTCCCTTGTATGTGCCGATACGCAACGTCGTGTCGCGCAGTTGTGCGCCATCAGCTAGTGGTGGTGCAGCGTGGCTGAGGTTACCCCAGCCACCGAACAATGCAGCCAGTCCAGCGCCGGTGCCGAGTTTTGCGCCTGAGCGCAAGAATTGGCGGCGAGCGTCGCCCTTCGAAATGATCGAATCCATTTTTTTATTCCTGTTTAAATGAAGGATGTAGCTGATTCTTCAGCTAAGTCATTCGCTAAGATATTAGCGTGGCGGCGCTTCCGACACTAAGGCGATGCGGGCATAACCTGCATCGTTCAGCGTGCCCATCGTCTGCACAATGCGACCATAGGCCAGCGCCTGATCACCACGCAGATGAATGCGGCGTTCCTTGTCGCCACTGGCCTCCTGTGCCATCAGCGTCAGCAATGTCTCTGGTGTCGCGGCTGTCTGGTTGACATACACCGTACCAGCGGCATTGATGCTGACGACGATGGGTGGCTTGGGCTCCTGCAACGGTTTGGCGCTGGAGGTCGGCAAATCAACTTTGACACCGGCCGTCATCATCGGCGCGGCCACCATGAAGACGATCAGCAAGACCAGCATCACATCCACCAGCGGCGTGACATTGATGTCACTGACAGGCCCAACCCGGTGCGAAGGTCCGGAAGATAAGCGGACACCCATGTCAGGCTCCTTGCGTCGCCAGCGGCGTGACGTTGTGGACGCTACGTTCAGACTTAGCGGGCGGCGTAGTGCCTGTCTGTGAAGACTCAGATACGTCAGCCAGCGCTTCGCCGGATTCCAACTGACGAGACAACTGCACCTCAACCAGTCCGGTCAGCGTTGCAATGCGTGCGGCATAGCTATTCAGATCACCAGAAGCGCGGTTATATGCCACCACAGCAGGGATTGCAGCAACCAGTCCCAGCGCGGTTGCAAACAGCGCTTCGGCAATACCTGGCGCTACGACAGCCAGGCTGGTGTTGTTGTTCGCCGCAATTCCCTGAAAGGCATTCATGATGCCCCAGACGGTACCGAACAAACCGACAAACGGTGCGACTGATCCAATCGTCGCCAGTACCGACAAGCCTTTTTGCAATTGCTCGGTTTCGATGTTGCCAGCGATCTGTCCAACCCGGTTGATGCGTTCCTTCAGACTGTCGCGTCCTGTCGCATCCAGATGCAACTGCTGACGATGACTGACGTGCCATTCATCGGTAATCGCTGTAAAGACACGGGAAAACGGGTCCTGCGGATGTTGTCTGAGTTCCTGCGCCAACCGCGTCAGCGAGCGTTGTCCGGACAATGCCGTAGCCCAGGCCACGGCATTGCGGCGCAGGCGGGAAAAGCGCAGCAATTTATCAACGATGACACCCCAACTGACAAAGGAGGCCAATGCCAGTAAAACGAGGATGGACTTGACGATAAAATCAGCCTGCTCAAACAATTCCAGCGGCGACAGATGTGCGGCAATAGGTGTAGTGCTCATGATGATTCCTTGGTCTAGTTAATCTTAAAAATGATGTTCCCTGCCAGCAGATAGCTGTTGCCCCCCAAGTCAGGCAGACGTGGGAAAGGCGCAGCACGGCGTATGGCTTCGCGTGCTGCTTCATCCAGCGCATCCGTACCGGATGACTGAATATCAAACGAGATCAGCGCCCCCGCCGGATTCAATGTCAGTCGATAGCCGACCTTGCCTTGTTGGCGACGCATCTTGGCCTCGCGTGGATAATCGGTATTGCTGTTGATGCGCGCATAGACCTGGTTCACATAATCAGTTGGTATGCCTTCGGTCGTGATCTGCTTTGGTGCTGCCGCAACCGGTGCCGCAGGTGCAGGTGTCACTGGCTGAGCCGGAGCCGGTGCAACAGGAGTCACCGGACCTATGGGTTCAGCATGCGTCAGCGCTGGCGGCGTGTAGGTTTCAGCTTTGGCGGCAGAAGTCTCCACGGTCTTCGGTACTGGAACCGTTGGCGTCACCGGAACGGGGGGGGCGAGCTGTACCGGCGCTTTCGTCGGTTCCGGTTTTGGTGGCACCAGCTCTTGTCTGGGTTCTTCCTGAAGGCGAAGCAACTCCACCACCGGTGGCGGCGCTACCTGAACCGCCTGACCGGACCAGCCCCAGATCGCTATCAGGGCTGCGCCGTGTATCAGTACCGATACCGCCGTGCCGGGCTGGCGCAGGCCGCCGCCCAGTTTCGCGGCAGGCGCGTCGTACTGCAATAGAATGGCGCTCGTCATCTCTGCTCTCCCTTGCTTAATTAAACAGATCCGGCTCTTCGCGGGTGATCACATCCCACAATGGCTGAAAGCTGAACCAGCCGCCTGCATCAGAGCCGATCTGGTTCGCTGTATGACGCGCTACCTCATGCGATATCGGCTTGGTTGTGCCAGCCGCTTCCGACAACAGTTGTGCCTGCGCCGCGTTCTCGAAGGCGATGTAACGCCACACAGCAGATTCCACCGACGCACCAACTGTCAGCAGACCGTGGTTTTGCAAAATGACCGCCTTGCGCGAACCAAGCGTGTTGGCAATGCGTTCACCTTCACTCGAATCCAGAACAACGCCGCTGAAGTCGGAGAAAATCGTATGGTCTTCATAGAAGGCGCAAGAATCCTGGGTCAGCGGATCGAGCAGGCGACCCTGCGCAGAAAATGCCTTCCCATACAAACCGTGTGAATGCGCCGCTGCAATCACATCCGGCCGCGCTTTATGCAACTCTGAGTGAATCGCGAACGCAGCGCGATTCAAGAGACCATCGCCTTCCACCACCTTGCCTTCGTGACTGACCAGAATCAAATCTGACACGCGGATGTGACCAAAGTACACGCCAGCCGGATTGACCCAGAAGTGATCCGGAAACTCAGGATCGCGCGCCGTGATGTGACCCGCTCCTCCCATGTCATAGCCATAGCGGGCAAAGAGACGGAACGAAACAGCCAGCCGTTCCTTGCGATGTTGGCGCTGCTCTTCCAGTGTGGGTGGTGGTGGCGGTTCAGCAAAAATAATATTGCCGTTGGCGTCACGCGGCGCGCTGTAGATAGCAGGACGTGGATGCGTCTTGCCGACCTGGCGCAGATGAGGCCGTGACAACGGCGCAGAATGCAAAGGAGAAGTGCTGCTCATGGTGATTCCTTATTGGTCGTTTTCAGTAGCCACGTGTGGTATCAACCACGTCGGCCAGTGGCTTTCCGCTGCGGAAGCGGTCCAGGTTGAGTACAAACTTGTCGATCAGGGCAGGCACGATCTGGTCGGTACTCGGCGAAATATGCGGTGACAGGCGAATTTTCGGATGTCCGTAAAAGGCATGGCCTGCTGGCAACGGCTCAGGATCAGTCACATCCAGCGTTGCCAGTGCAAGCCGACCTTCGTTCAGTGCATCCAGTAGCGCCGGATGATCTACCAGATTACCGCGTGCAATGTTGATCAGGTGTAATCCTGCTCTGGCGTGTTTCAACGAAGCTTCGTTAATGACATGCCGGGTTTCAGCAGTGGATGGTGCTGCCAGCACCAGATGATCGGAACGTTGCAGCAGTTCCTCCAGCGTGGCGACGCGCTCCACACCATCCACTTCAAACGGCGCAGCCGAACGGCGCAGTGCGATGACCTTGATCCCCAGTGACAGCGCGCGTTGTGCCAGCGACTGACCGATAGAACCAAAACCATACAGACCCAGAGTACTGCCCTGCACCTGACCGAGAGACAGACGACGCCAGTCGCTCGCCTGTTGCAACCAGATTTCAGGGATCCGTTTGGCGGCACTGAAAATCGCTGCCAGTACGTATTCGGCGATGGCAATGGAAGCCGTTCCCCGTGCCGACGTTACTACCGGGCCATCAAACAGCCAATCCGGGTAATAGTCGATGCCAACGGAAGCTAACTGCACCCAGCGTACTTTGTTCCAACCCGTGGGTGCTGGAGTCTGCAACAAGGTCTGCCCATTCGGTGCAGGTAGTGCAAACAGTACGTCCGTCCCTGCTGGTAATGCGGTCAGCGGACCGGGTAGTACGTCATGTACTGCGAGGCCGGTACGCTGTGCCAGCAAGCGGTTCACCCTCGGGTCGAACTGGCTGGCGACGATCAGGTCGCTTGTAAAATCGCTCATCGCCTGCCCCCTCTCAGGCAGCCAGGCGCGAAGCCTGAGCCTCGCGGTCTGCAACGGCAGCACGCACCAAAGGAATCAACTCACGCCCATACTGCAACGCATCCTGAATAGGATCGAAGCCGCGTATCAAGAAGGTCGTCACGCCCAATTCCCAGTATTTGAGCAAGGCATCGCGCACCTGCTCCGGCGTCCCCACCAGACCTGTAGAATTACCGGCCGCTTTGGTCAGCGTCGCAATACCTGTCCACAGACGTTCATCAACTACATTGCCTTGCGCTGCTGTTTCCAGCAATCGTTTAGCGCCGATATTTTCAGGCTCTTGCGGACGTTTGCTGAAATGCACATTGTGTTTGACACGTTCAGTCGCCGCAGCCAGGATCGCATCTGCCTTGGCCCATGCAGCTTCCTCTGTGGCGGCCAGCACCGGGCGCAGCGACAGGCTGAAACGAATTTTGTCAGCGCGCCCATATCTGGCAGCTGCTGCACGTACGCGGGCGATGGTGTCAGCCACCTGCGCCAGTGACTCACCCCACAAGGCATAAACGTCGGCATGTTTGCCTGCGACTTCAATCGCCGCGTCAGACGATCCGCCAAAGTAAATCGGCAAGTGCTGATTGCGTAGCGGACGCACACCAGCATTCTGGCCTTTCAGACGATAGTTGGTGCCTTCATGATCGAACGGGCCTTCCGAGGTCCAGGTTTTTTTAACTACGTCGAGAAATTCATCCGAGCGTTGATAGCGCTGATTGTGATCCAGATAATCGCCATCGCGTTGCTGTTCTGTGTCGTCGCCACCGCTGATGATATGTACACCGATACGACCATCGCTGAAATGATCCAGTGTCGCCAGTTGTCGTGCGGCCAACGTCGGTGCGACAAAGCCGGGGCGATGCGCCAGCAAAATGCCGAGCTTCTCCGTTTGCGAAGCGATATACGAAGCGACCTGAAAGCCGTCAACCGAGGCGCTGCTGTGGGCGACCAATACGCGATCGAAACCGGCGTACTCGTGGGCATTGGCCACTGCTGCTAAAAAACTTTTATTCACAACCGGGCCTTGCGGCAGCAATGTTTCGGTCACTTCCTGGGTGGCGCTAAAGCCGATAAATTCGATGCTCATGATGCTTCCTTTACAGAGGGTGAAGAGATAGTGGAGACTGCTGAAATGCCGGCGATGCCAGCGAGTGGGGGATTGCGGGTAATGTGGGCAATATGTGCAGCACGGGCAGCAAATGCCGCACGACCACTGTTGATCAGAATCGTGTCGTTTTGGGGTGTGTGAATGCGGCTGCACAGCACGTCGCGGTAATGGCGCTCTAACGGGTTGGCACGTGACAAGCCCGGATTACCGCTCAGTTCGATGGCCTTTTCCACCACCTTGATCGCCTGATTGGTCACCAGATATTTGACCCGAAAACCATCTGCTGGCGCGATCGCGCCGCTGGCGGCAGACTCAATCAAGACGCGATTGGAAAACAGCCACGCATCCAGTTCACCCAGCGCTTCCTGAAAGCGCGGCAAGCTCGATAGCGGCGCACCCAGATTGGCTGGCACGCGCTCTTGCAGCCATCCGGCCAGCCAGTCGCGTGCAGAGCGTGCCACGGCATCGTAGATAGCGGATATCAGGACTGACATCCATAGCAGTAATGAATTGTCGATATCCGGTGCAGATCCGGCAGGCGCTACTTCGACCGCATGATCCAGCGGTACCAGCACGTCGTCAAATACCACTTCGTGGCTGCCAGTCGCACGCATACCGAGATGGTCCCATGTATCGATCACGCTGATACCGGGCGTATCACGTCGCACCAGCCAGCTACCGACCAGTGGTTCTGGATCGTCACTACGGGCCCACACACCCAGCCAGGTCAGGCGCGGAATGCCGGTCGAATAAATTTTACGGCCACTGATGCGCCAGCCCTCTGGTGTGCGCCGTGCGATCGTACCAGGTAAACCACCGCGCGCTGGCGTTCCCAGTTCCGGCTCTACGCGTAGTGCGTTGATCAGAGCGCCATCGCGTAAGGTCTCGTCGAGTACGCGCTGTTGCAGATGTTGCGGCCATCGTGTCTTACGATCAGAGGCGTGATGCAGGTACTGCATGGTCAGCACCAACGCGGTCGATGGTTCGCCTCGTGCAACAGCCGCCACTACGCGTGCGGTCTGCGCCAGATTGGCACCCAATCCGCCTTGCGCGAGTGGTATGGTCAGGCCAAGCAAACCCAGTTCGTGCAAACGTTCAAAATTCTGATGCGGAAAGCTGGCAGCACGGTCATGTTGTTCGGCAGTGGCGGCAAACTCTGCTGTCAGTGTTTCCAGCAATGCAGCAAATTCCGGGCTGTCGAGCTGGTGACCGCGATCGGCGGATGGTCGGCGAAGGAGAGAAGTAGGCATGATCAGATCGAAAAGTTACTGAAGTTAAAAGGTAAGACGATGGGCTCTGGCTCTGGCTCCGTCGTGACGGGTGTATCGATTTCGACACCCAGTAATTCCAGCAACTGTGCGCGGACCTGCTGGAACTGCGGCAGTTCGGCGCTGCGCGGACGTGGCTGGGTAATAGCAATATCAGAGACGATGCGCCCTTGCTCCAGCACCAACACGCGGTCAGCCAGTAACACCGCCTCATCAACATCGTGCGTCACCAATAACACTGCCGGACGGTGTTCACGCCATAGCGACAAAATCAACTGGTGCATGCGGATACGGGTCAGTGCGTCAAGCGCAGCAAAGGGTTCGTCCAGCAGCAGCAACTGCGGTTCGCGCACCAGTGCCCGGGCCAGCGCTACCCGCTGCGCCTCTCCTCCAGACAACGTGCCAGGCCAGGCATTTTCCCGATGCGCCAGACCTACTTCTGCCAGCGCCTGACGTGCACGCTCACGCGGCTGATCTATCTTCAGACCCAATGTCACATTGCGCCAGGCGCGCTTCCAGGGCATCAGACGTGGCTCCTGAAAAACTGCCGTACAGGCTTTCGGCACCTGCAGCGTGCCTGACGTAATGCGATCCAATCCCGCCAAGGCACGCAGCAGCGTCGTCTTGCCGGAACCACTGCGCCCGAGCAGCGCAACGAATTCACCGGCACGAATATCCAGATTCAATTGATCGAGGATGATGTTGTTACCAAAACGTTTGGTTAGCTGGCGTGCATATACCGGTGTATGTGTTACGACGGGTACCACGGGCGCCACTGGCACATCAATGTGATATCCAGCAATGCCGTCGTTACGGGGCTGCACGCTTAACAGGTCGAGTTGTATGCTGGTCATGCTTAATCCTTGATAAAAGTCGGGCGCCATGCCAGCAGGTAGTGCTCAATCGCACGCACCAGAAAATCGGTAGCGAGGCCAAGCAGGCTGTACACCAGCAGGCAGACGACGATGACATCGGTACGCATGAAGTCGCGGGCATTGTTAATCAGGTAGCCCAGACCGGCCGTGGCGTTGATCTGCTCCACTGCGACCAGGGACAGCCAACCCACACCGAGCGAGTAGCGCAGACCAATCAGAAAAGATGGCAAGGCACCCGGTAAGATCACGTGAACAATCAGTTGTGGGTAGCTCAGACCGAACAGACGAGCCGCTTCCACCAGCTTGGCATCGATACCGCGTATGCCGCTGTATAAGGTCAGGTACATAGGAAAAGTAGTCGCGAAGGCAATCAAGGCGATCTTGGTGAACTCGCCGATACCAAACCACAAAATAAACAGTGGCACCAGCCCGAGAAAGGGCAAGGTACGCGCCATCTGCATGGTCGAATCAATCGCAACTTCACCCTGGCGCGACAGGCCAGAAAGCAACGCCAGCGCTGTACCCAGTGACAACGACACTGCCAGGCCCGTCATCACGCGTTGCAGCGATACCAGGACATTGCTACCGATTTCACCGGAAACAATCAGTTCACCAAGTGTGACGAATATCTGCGATGGTGCAGCCAGTATGCGCTCCGGCAACATGCCAGTGCGGGATGCTATTTCCCATACTGCCAGTAACACCAATGGACTCAGGCCACGGCGCAATACGGAAACCAGGATGGTACGCTGAATGGAGACTCTTGAAACAGGCGCCGCATCGAGCACAGATGCTGGAGCGGCGCCGTAGGAGGGAGTGGAAACTGCCATGTTTTTGCTTTCCTATACTGATGATTTGAAGGCTTTGCAAGCCATTGAAATCTAGTATAGAGAGCAAATGATTATTCCAAAACTAATTTTTTGTACTACTGATATATGATTTTTATGAATAATCTTAATGTCAGCGCATGACTACTTTGAGCGGTGTTTCTGCAAAGGCGGTTTGCACTGCCTCAGCAAAAAAATCGATCGCATGCTGCACCGGACCCGGCTGCAAAGGCTGCACCAGCCAGATATCCAGCACAGGTCTGAAATCACTGACATGAACGATATCGAGCTGCGAGCGATGGCGACTCCGCTCCAGGATGGGACGGGGCATCAGCCCCAGCCCAAGCTCATTGGCAGCCAGACCCAGTTGCAGGTCTGTGCCGAAAGTTTCCATATTAATTTTGAATGATAAGCCTTGTTCTGCCAGCGCCCGCGCCAATCCTGCCCGGAAACCGCAACCGTCGGGATTGAGCACCCAACCGATATTAAAAATGTCGCGCAGTTTGTAAGTACGCCTGGACATCGTGTCTTTTTTTGCCACCACCACCAGTTCAATGCGACCCAGACCACGTCCCCGCAAACCCTCCGGCAACACTTTGGTGGTCGGAAACAGCGCCACCGCAGCATCGATTTCGGCGTTGGCGACGCGTTCCACCAATTGCGAACCCCAGCCTGAAGAAACCTCGGTATGCAGTCCCTCGAAGTTGCGGCTCAGACGTTGCAGCGTATCGATCAACACCACATCGCCGATGGTCTGGATCACGCCGATGCGGAATACACCGGTTGGCGCATGATCATCCTGCACCAGATTGCGCAAGTGATCCACCTCCAGCAGTACCTTGCCACATTGGTCAAATACCTGACGCCCCATCGCGCTGGGTTTGGGTGGCTTGACACTGCGGTCAAGCAATTCCACCCCCAGCGCGTGCTCCAGATTCTGCACCCGGCGCGTAATGGCGGATTGAGTCAATCCCAGTGCCTCTGCAGCAGCACTGACCGACTGGTTGCGCACGACGGCTACGAAGGCGCTGATGTCATCTATTTTCATGTCGTTGTTAAGATAAACCATGCAAAAACAGTCGTCATCTTAACAGCATCAGAACTTGTAACTCGCGCGCGCGTAGTAGTAACCGCCATTAAATGGTATCTGCGCGGCGGCCGTGTCGTACTGATACACTCCCAGATAACGACTCGCATCGGGGACCTTGGTCGGGTAAACATTAAACAGATTGTTCGCCCCGAAGGCCAGTTGCAAGGATTTCGTCACGGCATAACGCACCTCCAGATCGACCAAGGTCTTCGGCGCGTTTTCGATGTGGTTAAACACGGTCGTTGAATAGATGTTTGGTCCCGAATAGAAAGTCGCTTCAGTCTCGGTCTTTCCATAGCGTGTGGCGTGCAAGCTGACGCCCCACTGGTCGCGACTCCAGACACCGCCGATAATCAACTTGTTTTTAGGTGTGGCAGTGGTCAGGTAGCCGACCTGCTGTGCATTCAGCAAAGATCTGCCGTTGTTATCGTTGGCGACCTTGGTCACCTCGCTGGTGTTGAAGTTGGCTGCAAAATCCCATTCAATCCGACCTGCGCTTCCAAGATTGGTTGGATAACTGGCAGACAGGTCGATCCCCTGGGTCTGAGTATCAACACCGTTCGCAAAATAACTGGCGCTGACAGATGACAAACCACTTGGCAGGTTGATGCCAGCCGCCGTCAACGCATTAATCGCCGCCTGACCGCTATACGTGCCACCCTGCACAATGCGATCGCGAATCGTAATGCGGTAGGCATCCAGCGTCACGTGCAGTTTATCGATCGGCTCAGCGACGATGCCGATATTAATACTATGTGATTTCTCTGGCTTCAGAGGTACTGCGCCCAGACTGCGTGCTGCGACTGAATTGACAGCCAACTGACCACCGGCCGTCGTTGGTGATACCGCCAGACTGGTGTAGTACTCCTGCGCCAATGATGGTGCGCGGAAACCTGTACCAATCGTCGCGCGCACTGCAAGGCGCGGATCAAATGCATAGCGGGTTGACAGTTTGGCGTTGCGGGCGTTACCGGCGTCGCTGTAATGTTCATAGCGCCCCGCCAGTTCAGCTTCCCATTGCGAAGTAAAACGCGTGGACAGGTCGAGGTAACCGGCACCGATATTACGCGAGTGTTCGCCGGCGCTGACCGGTGACAACCCCGGCAAGGCCTGCGCACCGCTGCCGTAGTACGAGGCAATGTCACCGGCACCAACCTCATAGGATTCACGCCGGAACTCCGCACCCAACGCGACGCTGAGTGGCGCTGACAACACGCCGGTGTTGACATCACGTGCCAAGCCAGCGTTCAGGCTTTGCTGAATGTTCTGGTATTGGGCAAGACGGAAATCAGTCGGTGTGGTACCGGTGGCAGCAAACAAGTCCGTGTTGGCAGAATCAGTCATGCCGATCTTGACGTTGTCAATACCATAGCTGGCGCTCAGATCCCAGCGCCAGCCAGCAAGATCATTCCCCTTCACACCTGCCGTAATGCTGCCATCGGTTTCATTACTGGTTTCCACGGGGCTAAAGCCGTTAGGGTAAATTTGCGGTAATTTCGATGGCAAACGGTAGTTCTGCACGCTGGCGCCACTACGATGTGCGATGGTAGCGAAAGCATATAAATCAACGTCCTTGTTGACGGCGATACCAGCATTGAGCGCAGCAGATTCACGTCGGCTTTGTGGATCACCCAGCGTACGATTGACGAAGGTGCCCGTGCGCACATCGGCACCACTGCGCACGCTGTGATCATGACGACTATATTCGGTACTCAGATGCAAAAAGCCGTCCTCGCCCAGCGGCAACCCAAGGTCCGCGGCACCACCTACAGTAAAGCCATCATGCTTGTAGTACTCACCGCTGGTCGCAGTCAGGCTGCCTCCACTACTGGACGACTTGAGAATCACGTTAATGACACCAGCGATAGCATCCGAACCATACTGAGCCGCAGCGCCATCGCGCAGCACTTCAATGTGATCGACTGCGCTGACCGGAATCAAATCGATATCAACTGGCGTTGCTCCTTGCTGAGAACCAGGATCAGCGGTGATATTGGCGGAGGTATGGCGTCGCTTGCCGTTCACCAGCAGCAGTACGTGATTAGGGCTGAGACCGCGCAGTGTCAGGGCGCTGGTCAAATTGGCCGCGTCACCTACCTGCGCCAGACGGCTGACCGATGGCAGCAATTTGACCAGCGCGTCGCGCAAATCAGTCTGACCAGTCCGCTGCAAATCCTTCGCACTGATGACATCAATAGGGCTGAGACTCTCACCGGCAGAGCGCTGAATATCACGTGTCCCGGTGACAACAACATCCTGTGGTGACGAGGCCGAGTCTAACTCTGCCGCCCATGCGGATGGATAAAAGAACAAAAGGGAAATAGCAATTGCCAGTGGCTGACGACGCAGTGCCGTCGATGATCGTTGATTCATGCGTAATACTCCGGTATGTCGACAAATATGAGGGATATGAAAAATATGAATGCCAAAATGAGTCAGGGCTTGATGCGAGCGGCAATCAGATCAATTTCGACCAAGGCACCAGGTAACGGCAGCGCTACCACCTGCAAAGCTGTCCGTGCCGGTTTGGCCGGTTGCGCGGCTGTACCGAAAAATTGTCCATAAGCAGCGTTCAGTCCAGCAAAATCGAGCTTGTTATCCAGCTTAGGATCACCAACCAGAAACACGCGTACCGACACCACATCACCAAAGCTCAATCCTTCGTTTGCCAGAGCTGCCTCCAGCCGATGCAGCACAGACAGCGTCTGGGTTTTGGTATCGCCGGTCACGGATTCCGGCAGTACACCGCTGAAGTACACGGTTTCTACCGCTGGCACGGTGACGGCGACGGAGACAGGAAAATTGGAATTCGGTATGGGTGTGCGTTTGATTTGCTGAGCATGGGCAGCAGATGTACCCAACAACAAACCTGTTGATAACAGAATGGTCGATAACAAACTGGTTGATAACTGGATGGCGTGAGTTTTCATGAAAATTCTTCCTTGAATGTGAAGTTATGCTGCGCGCGGTGATGTGGCTTGTGCCGCAACACGGTTGGCAATGGCAGCGACGGCATGGTGTGCGGACAAGGCCGCACCTTCTTGCCAGGCGCCGATCTGGCTCAGGTATTCGCCTGCAAAATGCACGCGGCCTTCTGGTTGGTTCAGTCGTGTATATTCTTTTTCGGCAGGTGTTGCCCAATGCACCCATGCACCCAGGCTGTATGGAACTTTGTGCCAGGCGACGCTGACTGGCCTTTGAAGTTCTGCGCCACGACCCGGGTGCACGCGGTCGATCACCGCACGCGACGAGGCAAACTGCGATGCCAGCGGCTTCGCTGTAAAGTCGCGTGCGACCTGACCAATGTTGTAGCAGCCAACCAGCACGCCAGTCTTTTTGTGGAAGCCACCGCTCGGATACCAGATCAGCGCTGTCTCATGTTTGACAACCGAGATACCGCCATAAATCTGATACTCGGTTTCCCAAAACCGGCGTGTTTGCCATGCAATTTTGCTGGCGGTGTCGTAATGCACACTGGAGATGGCTTGCTGAACCTCAGGCGAGAAATTAGTCTCTACTTTTGCCAGTACGGGAAGCGGGAAAGTGGTAATCGCAAAATCTGCTGACAGCGTCTGCTGCTTGCCGCTACGACGATCACGTACCGTCACTTCAACGCGATTACTCTGATTGCGTATCCCGCTGACCTCCGTATTTAGGCGTACCACATCTTTCAGACGCTGATGGAACGCCTGCGGAATGCGATCCATGCCGCCGACCGGCTGCAACATGGTTGGCTGGAAAATAAGCAGCTCGTCAAAAATCAACGACGTCCATAAGTCTGGATCCAGCAAGGCATCCAGCGACAATGGATCAGGTCGTTCTCCTATCTGCTCTGCCGCGCCTGGAAATACTTTGTAGCCAGAGCGTTCGCTGCCCTTGAATTGTGCCTGCGGCATCAGGTCACCATATACCTTAAGAAACTCGACCAGCCGCGCACGGTCACCAGCATTCAGCTCTTCGTCCAACGCCCCTTTGTTGGTCGCACGTGCCAACAACTCAGAAATACGGCCACGCGCATCGTTGATGGCACGCCGTAGCTGAATCGGTTGCCCGCCCTTGGCTGCATCCGGCAAGAAGTAGGCACTGCGACTGGTATTCACCTCCGCTTCCAGTTCAACACCAAACTCGCGGCAATAGCCAAGAATAGTTTGATGATGACTGGGCAGACGCGCCGGCCCGGCGTTGAAGTAATGCCCAGGCTCGAAATCAGCCACCTGAGTCGTGCCGTCATTCAGTTCTATGCGTGTGCCGTTGCGGATAGTCCAGTTACGACCGCCAACGCGATCACGCGCCTCAATCACCTGCACCTCATAACCCGCCTTGCGCAATTCATAAGCCGAGACCAGCCCCGCGATCCCGGCCCCCAACACCAACACTTTCAGCCCTTTACCGGAACCCGGTGCCAGTTGTAGCGGAGCCGCTGGTGCCGCTGCCGCAACGACAGAAGTGCCCAGTCCCAAGGTCGCCATTGCCGCTGCTGCAGCGGTGTAACCACTGCTTGCAGCCAGTTGCACCAGAAATTTTCGACGCGTTACAGTCATATTTACACTCCATAAGATGATTAAGTCAAAGCGATCTTATGTTGCGAAATATTATGTGCAAACTAATTATTTATCATATTGAAATATGAATATTGAGAATAATAAATTGATGTGAATAATCCTGACGGCAAAAAAATATCCGCTCAGCAGAAACAGAAAACACCGTTTGCCACTTGAGTCGCTATTTAAATCGAGCTCAATACCGCAGACAAATAAGAAAAAAATAGCGCCATCAAATGCGCATCAACGCAGATTCACTCACTACTGTACAAGTCAAAATAGCAAAGCTGAATGTCAGTCGCATTTTGATTGTGATCGTTCGTGAGTTTGTCATTTTGAAATTTTGTGGAGTGAACCTGCTTCGTTAAAGGATGTTAAATTTTCAAAAAATTTATTCTGGCAAATATTTTTAATATCAAGTAATTGTTAAATCTATTTAAAAAAGATAGTTAACTCATCAATCTAGTCTTAATTAAATGACTATGGACTTATTATATTGTCTGAAGTTTAATTTTCATGTTGGGTAGTCTGCTTTGAGTGTTTTTATGTTGATCAGATCATCGTCGCAAAGCTTTTTTTGAGCACCATGAAATAAGACATCTTCACAATTGAAAATAGCTGATTCAATGCAGTTGAAATAACGGGGAATATCTATTCTTTCGATACTCTGAAACGCTACATGAACGTACTGACTGAAAATAGAGAAGGCTGTTTTTTTGACTGAATAATTGCTTCAGCGAAGCCATCACTAGCGCAAACGAAGGTTGACACAGCAGAACAAAAATAATGCTTTAAAGCATGTAGCAGGGCATAATAAATGTTTATTCATCAGCAAGTATTCCAAAGAGTCGGAAACTCGCAGATCATTTGAAAGAAATAAGCTTGTTGGGAGAAGCATCTGTTTTTTAATACAAACATCATGTTCTGAAACCCGATGGCGACGAACCCATTATGAAACCGCTGGATATATACACACTGTTGTTCATGACCGCTTCTGTTTGTGTTGGTCTGAGCATTCTCATGTTTTTTGTTCACCAGAGTTTCAAGACCGAGGTACGTGGAATTAATTATTGGGCTTGGGGGCAACTGTCGATATTGTTCGCCATCCTGATATTGGCTTTTCGAGGCACGCTGACAGATTTCATCGTTGTGCCAGCCTACAATGGCGCGCTGATGCTGGGATTGTGGCTGTCTCTACTCGGCACAGAACTATTCCTGGGTCGGCGACAGAGTTGGGGATTATTTTTGGTGATCTGGACCAGCACGATGTTTGGACTCATCTGGTGGCTGGTGGTCTCTCCCAGTTTTGCCGCTCGGGTAGCCGTGTTTTCGGCAGCAGAAATAGTGATTCATTTATTGCAGATACGATTGTCGTGGCGCCATGGCGAGCGGCATTTCAGTACGTATTTCTTCCTCACGCTGTTGCTCATGCAAGTGGCACTGACACTGGTGCGTGGTACGGCGGCAGTCCTGCTGGGTGACGATAGCGTTAATCTGTTATCCGGGACACCTCTTGCCACAAGTTATCTGGCGGTGTCGAACATACTCGTGCAGCTATTGAGTGTCGCGTTTCTTGTCCTTGCATCAAGACATTTACAACTATTGCTGGAACGCCGTAACAGGCAAGATCCTCTCACCGGGCTACTGAACCGACGTGGCTGTATGGAATATTATCAACGCATACAATCGCATGGACGCCAGACAGATGCACCTCTCGTTGCGCTGGCGATAGATATTGATCATTTTAAATCTATCAATGATGTGTATGGACATGCGATGGGTGACAAGGCATTAGTCCACGTCGCAACACAAATTCGTAATACCTTGCGCGAATTCGATCAGGTTGCACGGTTTGGCGGAGAGGAATTTGTTGCACTGTTACCGGGCACAAGCATTCAGGAAGCGCAAAGAGCGGCTGCACGTATTCAGACAGCATTGCTTGCAGCAAAAGATGACATTCCCCTCTGCACACTCAGCGTCGGCATCGCACGTCAAATGAACAATGAAGAAAACCTCGATCGCCTTCTGGCGCGGGCAGATGTGGCAATGTACAAAGCAAAAACCAACGGCAGAAATCGCATTGAATTGGCTGACGATATGGCAACTTGATGCTGTATGCACAGAGAGTCACATTCAAATACGAGTTAAAGAAAGTCGCTTCGAAGCTACCCATTGATATACAGAAAAACAGATACGTTACTCTCCGGGTATTGATCTCATCGATGCTGAAATGATTCAGTGTCAGTTTTAGCTCTGGTCTGAAAAATGCCTGGCAAATAAGAAGTTGTCAGGCATCCGCTTATCTTTAAACCGACTCAGACATATTCAAGCAGAGACAAAGCGCTTCGCTATTCTTTGCAACAGCGGTCGGATCACCAGAAAACAGCGGTACGCTCCTTCCATGAAAAAGAGCATGCCGGGTATTCTGGCAACCATACCGAGCCACCGCCAGCCTGGTAACCGATTCCAGACAAAGACGAATGCAGCAGCACCACTCAAAACCACACCCTCAGGGGTAATGAGATGAAAGCGTCGCAGGAGCTGCTCTTTTGTCATCCCTGAAGGCGGATTAAATTCAGATGTTGAGACATCAATCCAGCGAATTTCTTCTGTTGCTTGTATGCGCTGATATACCCCGACCTCAGT
The DNA here is from genome assembly GCF_049339385.1 of Undibacterium sp. SXout7W. NCBI lineage: Bacteria > Pseudomonadati > Pseudomonadota > Betaproteobacteria > Burkholderiales > Oxalobacteraceae > Undibacterium > Undibacterium sp. SXout7W. The sequence goes on from NZ_JBMPPF010000026.1 coordinate 32,920, forward strand.
ACGACATAGCGGACATGCGCCGTCAAACATGACTTCTGTCGCCGCGTTACATTGACTATCTGCGTTTTTTTCCATTACACCTGTCAGCGATCATATTCAGAAATTCATCAATTTTTCACACTCATGATGAATAAAAATAAGTATCCCTCACGAGGTACTTGAACCATATCGGCAATGCTACAGACCGTGAATTCGCCACGCTTGTGATGAACCATTTCAGCAGCTACTGGTACTAGTACTGGTACGCGCATGGCTCATTGTCGTGATCGATATTTTCGAGAAAATTTTGTAATTAAAAATGCGACGATGAAACCTTGAAAAAAATTGAAGAAAAGATTTTCAGGCTGAAAATGTACATCGCCTGAAACCAATGGTCGACCGGCCATGATGATCAATCCACATTGAATGCTGGTTTCTAATGCTTTATTTATTTCATGATAATGATTCATTTTACCGTCATCGCTCATTCACAGCGTTGTGACTACCTCGCTGAACGAGTGATTCAACTCATTCAATAAAAGTAACTACTACCCTCATCAGACTATATACGCCCAATTGTATGATATTGCTTTACGCAGATCATCTCTATTTTCTGAGTAACATCCGATGCAAGATACCATCTTTCCAAATGTAATGATGTGCAAGCGCGACGGCGGCATGTGCCAGTGCCAATACAAGAAGAATATTGGCCGCAAGTTCGTGCCACTCACCAGCGGCACTGCGCAATTCTTTGTTACCGGGATCAAAAGCGGGAATGCGAAATAAATCAAAAATATTATCACCACGTATCCATGTGTTGGCAAAACCAATCACCACCGTTGCAATGACACAAACATAAAGCAGAATATGCACCAATGTTGCGAGTGTCTGCTGCATTCCAGATGCTGATGGCGGCAGTTTTGCGCCCGAAGTTAAGCGCCACCAGATACGGAACAACACAATACCAGCCAACAATGTCCCGGCACTGATATGCAAACTGCGAACCAGCACCCGGGGAGTACCGCGCGGAAACCAGTCTATAGTGTGGGCGACTACCCATAAACCAAAGACGAGAAACGCGGTCAGCCAATGCAGCCAGATGGTTTTTTTATCGTAATGAGCAGAAGCGTCACTACGCGCCGCACTGCTATTTGAAAAGCCAAGGTTTGTCATATGGATTGCCAGTTGAAGGTAGCCAGAAACGCTCAGTGTAGTTGCTTATACGGCCGATTGTCGATACCTGAGCGTTGGCGCGGGTATTGCTTGATATGACTTGATATGACTTGATATGGCTTGATACTGCTCGATCTTGCATCGCTTAAAACAAGATTGGTGCGGATAATGGTTATCATCTCTTACTGATATCTCATATCCAGCCCAATGTTAAGCTGGCACAGCAAAGCCTTGTGATGAATAGAGAATAAGATACAAAGAATTACATGCAGAGAATTCAATACCGAATGACCCGTGGGAGCAATAATGTCTGAAGCGATTCGTTTTTATTTTCAGGGGGCTATGCAGACTGTCAGTGACCAGCCTACCACCCGCACCCTGCTCCAGTATGTGCGTGAACAGCGCCATTGCAGTGGCACCAAAGAAGCCTGTGCCGAAGGCGATTGTGGCGCCTGTACAGTAGTCGTGGCACAGTTGCATGGCGACCGGCTGGAGATGAATGCCGTTAATTCGTGTATTCAATTCATGCCCACGCTGGATGGCAAAGCAGTCTTTACCGTCGAGGATTTACGCCAGTCGAATGGCGATTTGCATCCGGTACAGCAGGCACTGGTGGATTGCCACGCTTCTCAATGCGGTTTTTGCACACCAGGTTTTGCGATGTCGTTATGGAGTCTTTATCTGAAAAAAGAAACTCAGACATCAGCACCATCCAGAGAAGAAGTGAATGAAGCTCTGTCAGGTAATTTATGCCGATGTACTGGCTATCGCCCTATCATTGATGCAGCCAGACGCATGAAGGAATTACCGGCGGTTCATTTTGACAGCCATACTCTGGCGGCGGCATTAAGCAAACTGCAACGCGAGGAAGGTTTTCAGTATTCAGCTCAGGGGCAACAATTTTATGCTCCGCGCACAATGTCGGAGTTGCTGCAACTGAGAGCGCAATACCCTGACGCAACATTATTGTCTGGCTCTACCGATATCGGATTATGGGTTACCAAACAAATGCGTCATCTGGGCGATATGATTTATCTGGGGGAAGTTGATGAATTACGCCAGATCGAGCGCACGGATAGCCACCTCAGTATCGGCGCGGCTGTCTCGTTGAATGATGCCTATGCCGTCATCTGTCAACACTACGCGGTGGAACTACACAAACTCTGGCAACGCTTCGCGTCACACTCGATTCGCAACACAGGTACGCTGGGCGGCAATGTGGCAAATGGCTCACCGATCGGTGATTCCGCTCCCTGGCTGATTGCACTGGGTGCAGAAATTGTTTTGCGCAGTCAGACGCAAGACAGACAAGTATTGCTGGAATCGTTTTATCTGGATTACATGAAGAAAGACCTGCATGCCGATGAAATCATCGCCAGCATACGCATTCCTTTACCAAAAGCCGGTGTGCAATTTCGCTGTTATAAATTATCAAAACGGGTGGATCAGGATATCTCTGCGGTATGCGGTGCTTTCAGCATCACGCTGGAAGACGATCTGATACGTGATGCAAGAATTGTCTTCGGTGGTATGGCAGCCACGACCAGACGAGCCCCACGGACAGAAGCCGCCATGGTAGGACAACGCTGGAACGAAGAGACTCAGAAGCAGGCATCGAGCTGCCTTGCACAGGATTATCAGCCACTCACGGACATGCGTGCGAGTAGTGAATATCGTCTGCAAGCGGCACAAAATCTGTTGCGCCGCTTCTGGCTGGAAACCGGTACAGATACACCCTCTGGCCCCAGTTCCATCAGCACCTATCAGTCAGCGTTACGCTCCCTGCAAGGATGATCACACCATGAATACGTCTATCGACATCCCTTCTTCTGGTCTGACAAAAACACAAACTCAGCAACTGATTGCGGACTGGGCAGAAGTCGGGCAATCACGTCCGCATGAGTCCGCCATCCTGCATGTTACTGGTCAGGCGAGATACATCGATGATATTCCTGAAATACAAGGCACATTGCATGCAGCACTGGGCTTATCCAGCAAAGCGCATGCACGTATCACGGCAATGAATCTGGACGCAGTCAGGCAATCTGCTGGCGTGGTGGCCGTCTATACGGCAGAAGATATCCCCGGCATCAACGACTGCGGCCCCATTCTGCATGATGATCCGATTCTGGCATCCGATCTGGTGCAGTACATCGGGCAACCCATTTTTGTCGTTGTCGCCGACAGCCACGATCATGCGCGACATGCAGCGCGTCAAGCACACATCAGCTATCAGGAATTACCGGCAGCACTGACACCAGCCGACGCAATGGCAGCGCAATCATTTGTTGTGCCACCAATGCACCTGCAACGAGGTGACGCGCAAAAAGCACTCGCAATGGCTCCCCATCATGTGCGGGGAACGTTGGCAGTCGGCGGGCAGGAGCAATTTTATCTGGAAGGTCAGATTTCTTACGCTGTTCCGGGCGAAGACCACAATATGCTCGTGCTCTGCTCCACACAGCATCCGACAGAAATGCAGCACGTTGTTGCGCATGCACTGGGCATTGCTTCACATCAGGTTCGCGTGGAATGCAGGCGTATGGGCGGCGGCTTCGGCGGCAAAGAATCGCAATCGGCACTATGGGCGGCCGCGGCCTCATTATGTGCGTGGCATCTGCAACGCCCGGTCAAACTCAGGGCGGATCGCGACGATGACATGCTGGTCACAGGCAAGCGACATTGTTTTGAATATGACTACGATGTGGGTTACGACGATGATGGCCGCATCCTGGGTGCGCGTATCAGTATGTTGTTACGCGCCGGATATTCTGCCGATCTGTCAGCACCTGTCGCTACACGTGCCATCTGTCATGTCGATAACGCTTATTATTTGTCGGATGTTGAAATCAGTGCTTTTTGCTGCAAAACCAATACGCAATCCAACACCGCATTTCGCGGATTTGGCGGACCGCAAGGTGCCATCATCATGGAATACGCGATCGATGACATTGCACGCCAACTTCATCAGGACGCACTGGATATACGCCGTCTGAATTTTTACGGACGCAATGACAACGAAGGCCGCAATGTCACTCAATATGGTCAGCACATCGATGACAATATTCTGCATGAACTGACAGAGGAACTGGAAACCTCCAGCCAGTACCGTCAACGTCGCGCGGAAATTCAACACTTCAATCGACACCATCAGACGCTGAAAAAAGGACTGGCTCTGACACCTGTCAAGTTTGGCATTGCCTTTAACGTGACGCACTTTAATCAAGCTGGCGCGCTGGTGCATATTTATACCGATGGTTCGGTACTGGTCAATCACGGCGGTACTGAAATGGGACAAGGGATACACACCAAAATCTGTCAGGTGGTGGCGCATGAACTGGGAATCAGTCTGGATCAGGTCAGGATCAGTGCGACCGATACCAGCAAGGTAGCCAATACCTCCGCAACTGCTGCTTCTACCGGCGCGGATCTGAATGGCAAGGCAGCACAAGATGCAGCGCATACCTTGCGTCTGCGTCTGGCAGAATTTGCTTGTCAGTTGCATGGCGGCGAAGTATCTGATGTCCACTTTGCGCGAGGTCATGTGTATCTGCATCAGCAGATCATCCCTTTTCCACAGTTGGTACAACAGGCTTATCTGGCGCGAGTGCAATTATGGTCGGATGGGTTTTATGCCACACCCGGATTACACTGGAATCCGGCTACGATGACGGGGCATCCGTTTTCTTATTTTTCGTATGGTGCTTCGGTATCGGAAGTGATCGTCGATACTCTGACCGGAGAATGGAAATTATTGCGCACCGATCTTTTATATGATGCCGGCAACTCTTTGAATCCTGCGATTGATACCGGTCAGGTGGAAGGTGGATTTATTCAGGGAATGGGTTGGCTGACAACCGAAGAACTATGGTGGAACAAGGATGGCAAGCTGATGACACACGCACCATCAACTTATAAAATTCCGGCCATTTCTGATTGTCCTGATGATTTCCGTGTCCGCCTGTTCAAGAATCAGAATACGCAAGATAGCATTCACCGCTCCAAAGCAGTCGGCGAGCCGCCACTGTTGCTGGCGTTTTCTGTATTCTTTGCGATCCGTGATGCAGTTGCCAGCGTCGCCGGACATCAATATCATCCACCGTTGCAAGCACCTGCGACCTGCGAATCAATTTTACGCTCTGTCCAAGCAGTGCAAGCAATGCAGGCCAGGGCAACTGCTGCAACTGAGGTAGCTGAGGTAGCTGAGGTAACTGAAGCAACGAAGTTAACCAGGCTCACTCAGGAAACACTGGCAAACAAAGAAAAGCATACAGAATGAAGCCTTTACCAGCCTTTACCAGCCTTTACCAGCCTTCATCACTTGCCTGCCAGCGAACATGACACGTAGTGCAGCAGGCCAGCATTTGAACCATCTCACAATACAAGGAACCTCCGTATGCGCATGACAACAGACCATTCCGGCATGCAGGTGTATCGTGCCAGTCTGCTGCATTTCATTCAGGATCCGGCATTCCATGAGCAGGCTTATCGCTGGCATGAAGATGGTCTGCTGCTGATTGCTGACGGAAAAATTGTCGCCGCCGATGACTATGAGGTGCTGAAGCAGCGTATCCCGCCAGACCTGCAGATACGGGATTTCCGGGGCAAACTGATTATGCCCGGCTTCATCGATACGCATATTCATTATCCACAAACAGACATCATCGGCTCCCCTGCAGAGGGTCTGTTGCCGTGGCTGGAGACCTACACATTCCCCACAGAAAAACAGTTTTCCGACCCATTGCACGCCATTGAAGTAGCCAATTTTTTTCTGGATGAATTACTACGCTGTGGCACCACGACAGCAATGGTTTACTGCACCGTGCATCCGGCCTCTGTCGATGCCTTCTTCGCTGCCAGTGAAGCACGCGATCTGCGCATGGTCGCTGGTAAAGTGCTGATGGACAGACATTGCCCGGATTTTTTACAGGATACGGCAGAGAGCGGAATACGGGATACGGAAGCACTGATACAACGCTGGCACAAGCGCGGGCGCGCCCTCTATGCCATCACACCGCGCTTTGCTCCCACTTCCTCGCTGGAACAAATGCATCTTGCCGGTGAGCTGGCGCGCGCCTATCCCGATACCTACCTGCAAACCCATGTCGCTGAAAATACGGATGAAGTCGCCTGGGCACGCGCGCTGTTTCCGTCAGCACGTAGCTATATGGATGTCTATGATCACTACGGCATGTTAAGACCGCGTTCGATGTTTGCACATTGCATCTGGCTCGATGATCTGGATCGCCGTCGCATGGCGGACACTGGTGCTGCCGTTGCTGTTTGCCCGACCTCGAATTTGTTTTTAGGTAGCGGCCTGTTCAATTTTGAACGCGCCGATGCCATGCAGGTTCCGTTGTCACTGGCTACTGACGTTGGTGGCGGCACCTCGTTTTCGATGTTGCACACCATGAATGAAGCATACAAAGTTGCCCGTATGTCAGGCACGCATCTGCCAGCACTACGAATGTTTTATCTGGCCACACTGGGTGCTGCGCGCAGTATGCAGCTTGAAGGCACGCTGGGCAGCTTCAGCAGTGGCAACGAAGCTGATTTCATCGTACTGGATTTACAGGCAACTCCCTTACTGGCACGCCGTACCGCGCGAGCAGACAGTCTGGAAGAACTCTTGTTTGCGCTGGCGATTCTGGGCGATGACAGAGCCGTAGCTGCGACCTATGCCGCCGGTCGCTGCGTACATTCCCGTGATGAAGAGTAAGGTTATTCACGTTATTAGCGCACAAGGGGCACAAGGGACACCAGTGACATCAGCAGCACCAGCGACATGAACAACATCAACTGCCGCGATACGTGGAATAAGACCAGGGCGAGACGACCAGCGGCACATGGTAGTTCTGCGTCGTATCTGCAATGCCGAAAGCGATCGTCACCAGATCAATGAACTTCGGCTCCGGCAGCTGCATCCCTTGTGCATCGAAATAATCACCTGCTGCAAAAACCAGTTCATACTGACCGCTCTGCAATTCCGCGGCCTCCAGCAGCGGCGCATTGCAACGACCATCCTGATTGGTGGTCTCTGTTTTCAGCAGCTCGCGATATTCATCACCAATTTTATACAACTCCAGACGGACACCGGCGGCAGGCTTACCTTGGACGATGTCTAATACATGCGTACTGAGTTTTCCCATGATACGGTACTCCCTGTATTCAATCGTGGTTTCAAAGGATCAGAATGGCGCGGAAATCGTTCACATTGGTGCGAGTCGGTCCACTCACAACCAGATCATTCAGTGCACTGAAAAAACCGTAGCCATCATTATTCTCCAGCATCTGACGCGCCCGGAGTTGCAACGCTTCCGCTCTTTGCATGGAATCAAAAGCATAAATCGCACCAGCATTGTCTTCTGAACCATCAATACCGTCGGTATCGCAAGCAATTGCGCTAATCCCGGGATAACCATCCAGCGCCGCGGCAAGACTGAGCAGGAATTCAGCATTGCGCCCGCCGCGCCCAGAGCCACGTACCGTTACCGTGGTTTCACCGCCAGAGATCAAAACACAAGGCTTTTGAAATGGCTGCCCATACAGCGCTACCTGTCGCGCCATCGCGGCATGTACCAGCGCCACATCTCTGGCCTCACCTTCGATCTCATCAGACAAAATATACGGTGTAATGCCTGCTGCACGGGCTGTTGCTGCGGCTGCCTGCAATGCTTCCTGCGCAGTCGCAATCACCTGATGGCTATTGCGTGAAAAACGGGCATCATCGGGTTTGGGTGTCTCGCCAGCACCGGATTCCAGATGGCTGACAATGTTGTCGGGAATAGCGATCTGGTACTTGCGTAAAATAGCCAGTGCATCAGCGCAAGTACCGGGATCAGGCAAGGTCGGGCCGCTGGCGATCACGCCGGGATCATCCCCCGGTACGTCAGAAATCAGCAAGGTCACGACTCTGGCAGGTGCGCAGGCCAAGGCCAGACGACCCCCTTTGATTGCCGATAAATGCTTGCGCACGCAATTCATTTCAGAAATAGTCGCACCGCTTTTTAACAGGGCTTTATTCACTGCCTGTTTCTGCTCAAGGCTGATGCCCTCGGCCGGTAACGCCAGTAAAGATGAACCGCCACCCGAAATCAGGCATAAGACCAGATCATCTTCCGTCAACCCTTGCACCATCTGCATGATACGCCCTGCGGCGGCGCGGCCTGCTTCATCAGGAACCGGATGTGCGGCTTCTACGACTTCAATCTGACGGCAATCAGCACCGTGACCGTAGCGCGTCACCACCAGGCCGGATAAAGGGCCCTGCCAGTGATCTTCGACCGTTTTTGCCATCGCCGCTGCCCCCTTACCGGCACCGATCACCAGCGTGCGACCATGTGATGGCGGCGCTGGTAAAAAAGCTGGTAAGCATTTTTCTGCACTGACCGCATTCACGGCGCTGGTATATAAATCAAGAAGTAGCTGACGTGGGGAGGAATAACTCATACTGTTCACTCTCAAAAAAAGGCCTGCAGGAATGTGTGTGATGTACTGCTCTATGTTGCGTGATATGTTGCGCTATATGGCGATCGCGCCGCTTGTTTTCATACCGGTTGCCGGCTTGCTGTTGAGCTTGTTATTCGACTATTCTCTACTTCACTATCTGCAAATGACTTACAGGTCATCGGCACAGCACCGGATGTTTCCTATTCTCGCATTGTTATCGCGCGGCAAGGATATACGTCAAATGCTTTCACCTCTGATGCTTCAGCTTGTCACCGTTCAGACACGGGCAAGGCTCAAGCATGAAATTTTTTCGCGCAATCAGGAGCAGATTGCCTGCAATACGCGATACTGGCGATCTGTCTGACAGGTGCGACCAGTATTGCGGACAAGGCAGACGTGACTGATCGCAATAACAAAGTAAGCAAAGTAAGCTCATGCAATGTCAGTTTTCCTGATATCCATCAGGTGGTCGGCAAGTGAATCGCGCTATGATTATTCGAGACCGGATCGTCAGCCCCGACCAGATCGCAGTACCATCGATGCCGACTGGGTATATCATCCGATCATCCCGATCATTTCCTGCTACGGTTGTTTATGGGCTTTTTTTATACTTCGCTGGATCTGTTTGACAGCCTCCTGTGTCTGCTGCCAGCACTTTATTTTCTGTGGCAATCCATACGCCGGATTCCCTGGCAGCGCTTACAGGCGCCGACGGTGTTTTCTGCCTGGTGTGCCAGCATTATCGTGTTGACCTTAGTATGGCGTATGCGCATTCATGTGCATGCCGATCTGTACCTGCATCTGATGGGTATTGCCTTGTTTGCCCTGATGTTCGGACGCCACCTTGCCACGCTGGGTATCGCCGTGGCGGTGATGGCCTACACAGCCGAATATGATGGGCAATGGAGCAATCTGGGAATCAATTTTCTGTTGCTGGCCATATTGCCGACGTATCTGAGTGAAACCATCCTGCGACTGACGCAACGCTACCTGCCCCAACATATGTTTGTGTATCTGTTCGGGAATGGCTTTTTCGGCTCACTGGTTGTTAACGCAGGTACGGGCCTGCTGGCACTGCTGATGCATCAGCTGATTTTCCCGCTGCAAAGGATTCCGGGCGATGCGATGGCATATATGCTGTTACTGGCATGGGGCGAAGCATTTCTGGTGGGGTTTCTGGTCACCATATTTGCAGTGTATCGCCCGGACTGGCTGTTCACTTTTGACGACGATCTTTACCTGAAGGACAAATGAGATCAGAAAAGAATATAGCGTCATCACGTTGAATCATCGCCAGAACGGCATCAGGGTGCTTATAGGCCCTAAAATATACTCCCCCCAGTACATTTAAAGCCGCCTTATTTTTCAATGAGTGCAGCCGGAAAAGTAGTCATTACAGGGGGGAGTATCCATAATTTCTACGTGAATGTGCTGGTTTGCAAGACTGACTTGGCAAATCTCATTCATCGCCTTTATGAGCGGATTTGATGACCGGCTTGATGAGCAAGTGAGATGTCACCTTCATCCGCGCCTCCATCCGCGTCTTAGTTTCCATCGTAGTCTTCATCGTAGTCTTCATCGTAGTTTTAAGCACAGTTTCCAACGTCACTGCCAGTCTTAATGAGCGATCTTAACTGTCAAGATGTGAAATCATGAGGCGACTAAACCGGGCACTATTCTGCTGCTGATCACCTTCGGTTTGCGGTGCCTCTACCGACAGGCTGACCGCCAGAATATCGATGAATAACAATTGCAAGATGCGCGAGATCATCGACAAAAACGTGGCATTGTCTTCGGTATGATTGACCGCCAGACAAACTGTTGCCTTCTTCGCCAATGGCGACTGATTGGGCGTGATCGCAATCACATCAGCACCCGCCTGACGAGCAACATCAACGGCATTGAGCAACTCCGGCAACTGTCCGGAATTGGAAATCACGATGACCACATCGCCAGGATTAAGCAATTCTGCCGCCATCGAGAACAGGTGCGCATCGCCATAGGAGGCAGTGGGAATACGGAAACGGAAAAATTTATGCTGACCATCCAATGCCACAGCACGGGAGTTTCCCATCGCATAAAATTCTACTTTTTTCGCTTTCCGCAGCAATGCAATCGCCTGATCGAGAGAATGTACTTCCAGCTGATCGCGGAAATTCAAAATTGCTGAGACCGTATTATCAATCACCTTGGCACTCAGATCGTGCGTGCTATCGCTCATTCGCACCTGGCTGTGGCGCACCGGTATCGTGCCAGTCAGGCTGCTGGCGAATTTCAGTTTAAAATCAGCCAACCCTAAAAATCCCAGCGATCGGCAAAAACGAATCACGGTGGGCTGACTGACATCAGCAAGACGAGAAATTTCGGCAATCGCCTCATTAAGCACGGTACGCGGATGTTCCAGCACCAGTCTGGCAACGCGGCGCTCCGCTGGAGTCAGCGCAGACTGAATCTGCTCAATCCTGTCCATTAATGAACTCTCGCCACTGCGCCCACGCAAATGTTCTGACAAAATCGCTGACACGCCATAAAACGCCGGATTAGGCGTGGTAATCACATACGTCGGAATCTGCGCAAGGTAGTTGCTGAAACGGCCTTTGGCTTCGAAGCGGCTACGGAATGGAGAAGTCAGAAACCATTCCCCCATGAGCGGCACAATGCCACCGCCGATGTAAATACCGCCAAAAGCACCCAGCGTCACCGCCAGATTCGCACTGAAACTGCCCAGAATGCCGCAGAAACATTCCAAGGACCCCAGACACAACGCATCACCATCCGTCAGTGCGCCACGCATAATGTCTTGCGCACTGAATGCCTGTGCCGGCTGCTGACTTCTGTGCGCCAGTGCACGATAAATCAACTCCAGTCCTGGGCCGGAAATCAAGCGCTCCGTAGATACATGCGGCCATTCCTGCCATGCAAATTGCAGGATTGCGTATTCTCTTTCGTCACAAGGCGCAAAATTAACATGACCGCCTTCACTGCCCAGAGTGACGAAGCCATCTGCGGTAGGAATCAATCCTGACACGCCGAGTCCCGTACCCGGCCCCAGCACGCCGATCACCGACTTCTCGACCGGAGCACCGCCACCGACCTGCATACGGTCTTGGATTTGCAAGCCCGGCAACGACATCGCCAGCGCCGTAAAATCATTCACGATCAGCAGCGTGTACAGACCAAACTCACGACGCACATCCTCAATTGAAAATGTCCAGTCACGGTTCGTCATACGCACCTGATCACCATCAATAGGATTGGCAAGCGCAAACGCCGCGTGATGCACCTTACTGCCGCGATGCGCATCCAGATACGCATGCAGCAGCGGGATAATCCCAGCATAATCGTCGCACTTCAGAACACGCACCGCATCAAAGACACCTGGCGAGGATTCCAGAGTAAAGCGTGCATGGGTTGCACCAATATCAGCCAGCAACCGTGGTCCTGCAGAAAATCCCGCAGCGTTAACATGTTCTTTCAGTGCTTGTTGAGTCGTCATGATTCTTGGGTTAATTACTATTTTCGGTATCGACTACACCCGACGATCGAGGAGGAGGCTGAAGCAGCCCGATAATGATAGGGATATCAGTCAATATCAGTTGTTGCACGAAGACAGACAGCATTCGCAAATCTTCCGCAATTTACCACAGGCAGAATCTGAATATACGATTTCACCGCTGATGAAACTGCTCAGCGTATCACGCCATTTCGTCAACACGCACCGTGTCAACATCACAACCATGAACGGGAAATAAAAACTCAGGCATGGATATCAATAACATTGAGTGAGCCGCTTATGGATGCGCAGCAGCCAGTTTTTCAGACAAAATGACAGAAACACCAAGAAATGCCGGATATTGCGCCGTAATGACATACGTTGGAATATTCGCCAGATAGTCAGCAAATCGCCCTTTCGCCTCAAAACGCTGACGAAACGCCGACTCTGCAAATAACTGCCCCAGGCGCGGCACAATACCACCGCCAATATAAATCCCTCCCGTCGCACCCAGTGTCAACGCCAAGTTACCCGCAACGGTTCCTAACATCGCACAAAAATGCGACACCGTATCAATACAGACACCACAATCGCCACTCAGCGCACGACGAGTAATCTCGGCCGCTGGCAATTGATCCTCACCAACATCTCTGGCGGAGCGCATCAAAGTTTGATAAATCAATTCCAATCCCATACCTGAAATCAGTCTTTCAGCAGAGATATGCGGGTAATCAACCCAGATTTTTTCCATTAATTCCAACTCAGCAAGGCTGGCTGGTGCGAATGTGACATGCCCGCCTTCGCTCGACAGCGGCACCCAATGCGCACCTGCGGGAATAATTCCAGAAACACCCAAACCCGTACCCGGGCCAATCAATCCAATCACGCGATTAGCCTGGGTAACACCCTCGCCAATCTGCTGCCGCTGGGCTCCGGACAAATGCGGCAAGGCCATTGCCAGCGCTGTAAAATCATTCACCACCAGCAAAGTCTTGAGTTCCAGTGCGTGACGCAATGACTCCACAGAAAACGTCCAATGATGATTGGTCATCGTCACCAGATCGCCATCCACCGGATTGGCAATCGCAATCGCCGCATGCTCAATCACGCCCGGATGCAAAGCAAGCACGGCACGCACTGCGGCATTCTCCAGATAAGCACAGATAGCGCTATATATATCGGGATAAGCATTACAGGCGAGCACAGAGACCGCTTCAAAACAATGCGGGCGTACTTCCAGTGCAAACCGCGCATTCGTCCCACCAACATCAGCCAGCAAACGCGGTGCCAGTGCAGAGACATTCCTAAGCTCTTGTACCAACTTCTCATCACTCATTTTCATCCGCCAGACTTTAGCAATCCATCAAAGCATTCCGCTTTATCTATGTTTAATGTAGTAATACTACATATTTAAAACAAACATGTCTAACACTTTTATCTGGAATGGGTTAGAATCACTCAAAATATCAACGATAACCCTCTACAAGAGGATCGTCACAAGATAAAATAAATACAAATAGCCCGCAAATTAATGTAGTAACACTACTTAAACAAGCAAAGACCAGAGACACTACCATGCTAAGTCATCACAAACTGATCGTACCGCGCGAACTATTGGATATCAATCACCAGTCTGGCGAGAACTTAGCAACTTCGTCTTTGCCGACCTCTTTTGATCGCCGATATGCAACCATTACTCAGTAATGAAAAGTACGAATGTATTTTTGCTGTCATGAATATTGCTTACACTACTGGCTTTTTTGCGCGAAGAGCATCAGCCATCAGCAGATACCGTGCGACATCAGACTTGGCCAGTATCTGCAATACGGCAAACAATTGAAGTTGATTTTTACTGAACGACGATTATCCAGATCGTCATCTGTATTCTTAGAGTGAGGAGAAAGCAGGAATGGATTTTTCAGAACGCCAGCAAGAGCCGGGCAAGAAACTGGCAGGGATAGGGCTGGTCATATTATTTCACGTCGCCCTCGTGTACGCCCTCATCAACGGGCTGGGACACAAGATCGTC